>NZ_BAAJLT010000003.1:0-391599 GCF_057552975.1 Alteromonas sp. 5NW40-0090 | reverse complement strand
TTTAAAATCTCAAGGCAGGCTTACTTTTCTATAATTTTGAATTGTTTTGATTTAAAACGTCCAAAACTTATGTCGGCAATTTTATCGAGTCTATAACCGCGGAGTCCATACTTATCTAAACGGGTACTTGAAACAAGGGGCACCGAAATCAAGTTGTTTTTTAAAACTGTTACATTACTCCATTGTTTAGTGTCTATTTCTAAGGATGCAATGATAATTTGGCTTCCTGGAGGACCAGATATGCCCAACAATAAAGTCGGAGACTCATCTTTGTCAGCAATCCAATTCTCAAGAAACTTTTCCCCACCAAGTTGCCAATACTTCTGAACCCTATCAACAACAGCTTCATCTTCAGGGGGGCTTACTTGGTCATATCCGACCCTATTTTCAAAGTCTTCCTCCGTTATCCGCACTAGTAAGATTTTGTTTGTTTTACCTTTAAAGAGGTCTTCTCGAGTTAATCTGTTTTTCTGCAATCTAGAAATATACTTTTCAGGAACACCTATTGGTCTGAAAACATACTTTGATGACTCTTGTCGCTTATTAAACGTGGGAGAGTGAGAAGATATCAAAGCAGCTTCCACAGCTTTTGACATACCTTCTGAGTCGAATGGTCCAGCTATTTCTAATTTGAAATTCGCCTTTCTTAACCAAGACTCTAGATCTTTATTATGTGACTTAAGCTGGTGTGCTGAGGCTCTTGTTATCTTTGCCCCTCTCCCAATGTACTTAACTGCGCCGCTTTTGTTATCTCTGTATAGATAAACATAAAACAAATCATTCATTTTACTTCCTTATTCAAGCCGAGTCGCTCTAAACGCTAGCATACTGGATAGACTTGTCTAGGCGAATTCCCCCCCTTTAAATTCATAACGATTCAATTGTTTACACTAACCTTTGGCAATGAGCCATTCGTTTGCGTCACTTTCGAGCGTTATCACTTTCCGGAATAGAAAGGTAAAGGGCGTTCAAGGCTGCCAGAAACGCAACAGTTTGCAAGATTTCCTGAGCATTAAGAATGAATTTTATCAATGGAATTGTACTTGCTAACCATTCTCTCTATTCTGTCTAGGAAGCGAGTGAAATCACTTTTACTCCATTGCTTTGTGTAATCTTCCCTTAACGTAAAGCTCATTAGAATACTCCCGACATCTGCTGACAAATGTTTTAGAATCGAAAGCTCTCTGCGTATGGAGATCAGTTCCTGGCAAACAATCCCACCAAAACTAACAATTGAAACCACTCCATCAAGAGCTGATTTGTAGAAATGCGCGTGAATTGCACTCAGAGTATTCTCTTCATACCACTCTGACACACACGATTGTTGAGTGATTCGCCCTAGTGTCCTATCTGACAGTTCTTCTGGTGAAATATTAGGAGAAAGCTTCCGTTTAAGTTCCGCTTCTAGCGAATATGCGAAGTTCTTTGAGTCTGTCTTTAGTAAAAGTGAATGAGGAGATGGGTTACGCACTAACGAATAAAACGCCTCCTGACGTCGTATAGGAGCTCTGGTAACTCCTATTTTGACTAACCCGTAATCATTGTATTCAAAGCAATAAACATAAAAGCTCATTTTCACCTCCAATCATAAGAACTTTGAAGGTGACACAATTACAACGCGTAAGCAATTGTATTAATTGAACTTTATGTATTATAGCATTGACATTGAGAACTTCTTCCCTAATTCCAGACTTCGTAAAGAGCAAATTTCAATGGATGTCGTATTTGCTTGAAGGTAGAAGTTAGCATTGTCCATTTTTGACTGATGGATTCACGAATAGTTGAATGGCGAACGCCTGACTCATATTTGAAAAAGCAATTTTAAAGACTACTGATATCACGATTTGAGCGTTGCCAATCAGATAACATTTTGCACATTTGAGGCTAGATCAGCATATAACGCCATTATAGAATGGTGAGTGATAAAAAATTTAATAATGTTAAAAAGGGAATTTTATGTTCGGAAAGACCAATCCTAAAAAGGTACATCCAAGCAGGTGGTATATAAAAACTTTCAACCCATACACTGTGACCGACTCATTTAACAAAATTGACTATGACATCAACTCCTTATTCGCTGCATACGAAAATAAAGAGCTAACTCTGTGGCATGAAGGAAGATATTTAACAACTCTCGAAATTTCAAAAAACGAGGCCAACCGACTTTTTGAAGTTCATAAGTTAAATAGGTGCAAGACGTCAGTGTCTTTAAACTTTTCAGCCATTTTCACATCTAGGAATGGAACAGAGTTTTTCTTTATTGGAAAAGACTTGTGTACGAAAGAGCATGCGTTCTCCGTTGAAAGGTTAAGTTTTACAGAGACCAAAGGTTCGTTAAATGTGTCCGTAGATGGTAAAAACATCGCTGTTTTCGAATCAGATAACGAAAAGGAAACGTTTTACAGAGCCCAAAAAGATGCAATGTCCATCGCAGAAGCGAAAATGGATAGCCAAAGCTTAGAAGATTCAAAAGCGATTTCGGCTCTTAGGACGGCAGAGAGAGCCAAAGCAGAAGAAGCTGAAAAGAAAAGAGAGCAAGAGGCCGAATTTAGAAGAAATGGATATAACCACATAATTCTAACCACCGAGTCGATTTCACCATTTGCTGTTCGTAAAAGATTGGGAATCGTAACTGCCGAATACGTCTACCGCTCTACGATTTTATCTTCATTAGTAGCCGAGATAAGCAGTATCGGCGAGACCAGACAATCGTCTACGCAAAACGCTCTCAAAGAGGCTCGGGCCATGGCCTTAACCGAATTGAGACGTGAGGCGTATAATCTAGGCGCAGACGCCGTTGTAGCTGTAGATTTAGACTACAGCGAGGTAGCTGGCGCAGGTAGTCCTATGATGTTCCTCGTGGCGAGTGGAACCGCAATAGAGATTGATAAATGATAGATTAAAAAGGTTGATTCGCGAACCCTCGCCAATAAACAGGTATCACGATTAAGTGTCACGATATCTACCGAAAAAGATTTGCACTTAACTATAAGTAACTGTAAATTCTAGGTTAATTATTAACCTCTGAACTAGGTGGCACTTCCCGCCAGCTCCACCACATTAAACCCACTACAGCCCCACTACAACGGGGGCTGTGGCGGAATCCCCCACTAACAACCCACTAGCAATCAACAACAAAGTACACTTATTCTGCACGCACTGTATTTAAAGGGTTTCAGGCTTTTTTAGAAGTTTTGGATTTTATTCGAATTTAGATGTATTGGGCCTTCTTCAGACGCCATAAAAAGCGCTGACTTTAAGTGCGAAAATGACGAATCACACAAAACTTTCATCTCAGCAGTATCTGGCAAGCAATACGTGGAAGCACTTCATTTGATACCTATGGAGTTTCAAGATGATTTTGAGCATAGCATTGATGTTCCAGAAAATATTATAAGCTTATGCCCTACCTGTCATAGACTATTTCATCATGCTTCTGACTGTGAGAAGAAAGAGATAATCGAAAAATTTTTTAGTAAAAGAAGCGAAGTTTTGTCATTTGAACGCGGTGTTATGATTAAAAAAGATCCGCTTCTACGGTATTACAAAGTTTAACTTTAAGGGCCGTCTGGTATGTCACTTGTTCCAATGTCTTTTAATCGTAGCAATACCTAAACCAAGTGCGACAGCTGCTTTGGACTGCGACATCCCTTCTGCTCTCTTCGTTCGAACTGCAAGCGTCGTAGCCTTAGCAGCTGGTCTACCGAGTTTCTTTCCCTCTGCTTTCGCTCGTTCAAGCCCTTCTTTCGTCCTCTCTCTAATCCTATTACGCTCAAACTCTGCAAAGGCAGAGAACATTTGAAGCATTAGTTTACCTTCAGCACTAGAAAGATCAGCCACTGGCAAATCTAGGCACACCACCTTTATTCCTTTATCAGTGAGTAAATTAATTGTACTTTGCACATCGATGTTGTCTCTACCTAGACGGTCTAATTTTAGAACCACCAGCATATCCCCTTTTTCCATCTGGTGATTAATTAGCATCTTAAACTTTTCGCGCTTCATGGCTTCGACCGAGCCTGAAACTGTTTCGCTAACTATCCGTGAATCAATGACTTCATATCCTTTTTGACGGATGGCTACTACTTGGTTTTCTGTCGTTTGCTCTGTGGTAGAAACTCGACAATAAGCAAATATACGCATTATTCGATTAACTTCCTTTTTAGTATCATTTATTGGGGTATCATATAATTTTGGTATCATTATTAAAAGACCCTGTTTTTATGATGCCAACGAAGAAATAAAAAAACTGGTATCAACATACGAAGAGTTTAAGACACCTTACGGCGTTATCGAGTTCACACATACGAAGCGTGATGCTATTGATATTATCAACAATACTATAACTTCAAGTCGCCCCCTGCGAATTGCGAAAAAAGAAGCTGCGATTCGAGATTTGAAAAGGGTTGGAAGAAACACGCACTTAATAGTGACGAATCACAAGTAGGCAGATGCTGGCACTCCCAAAAACCACACACACAACTCACTTATGGACAGAAGCTTGTCAATGCATTATCTAAATTAGTAACCGATGAATTAATACAGGTATCGCAAACCTAAGCCACCACCGCTTCTTTCGGTAGTCATCTTGCACGAAAATGGACAGTTCCTTCCGTTGCGCGACAAGAATTCCAAACGAGTGTGTGCGTATAAATGCCGATTTCATGCGAGATTAAGCTGGTATGGTGACTCTGCCCGCTATTCGAAACCATTCTGACTACCAAGATTATTTTCAAGTTTCTGCCAAAATAAATATTGACCTGTCTAAAGCTTCATAGTTTATAGTTCGCTCAAAAATGAGAGGAAACCCCATGTACCGTATTTCTGAATTGGCACAAAAAGTTGGATTGAGCCGCTCCACTTTACTCTATTACGAGAAGCTTGGTTTGATTTCAGCCAAACGACAAAGCAATGGGTATCGCTGCTATTCAGACAAAGATGTCCAACGAGTAAAACTGTTACAGCAACTACAGGCTGGCGGACTAACTTTGAATGAGTGCCAAGCATGCTTGGAGGCTCAAATTGACAGAGAGCTGCTACTTCATAGGCTTAATGTATTGGATGAAGAAATCGCCCAAAAACAAAAAGCAAGAGAGCTTCTTTCCTCAATGCTTGGCATGAACTCTATGAAGGAGTGGCACCAGTCAATAGAAAAAGAAGCTCCGTTAGCACATCTAGAATGGTTGATAAAACAGGGGTTTAGTGAAGAACAGGCACTGAGACTAAAATGGTTGTCCAAGGATATGAATGAACATGAGCAATACATGGCTGACTTTGAAGCGATTTTTCAAGGTTTAGATCGGCTGGGGCCTGGTGATGAAGGTGACTCTCTCAAAGCATTACGCTCTTTACCTATTAAGTCGGGCGATGCGCTAGAGATTGGCTGTGGAAAAGGGGTCACAACCATTTTTCTGACAAAAAATTCAGCCTTCAATTTAACGGCACTCGATAACGATGAGTACAGCTTAAGCTGCCTTAAAGAGAAGGCTAAAGAAAATTCTCTTGAACATCGAATAACATCGATTTGTGCCAGCATGACGGCGATGCCATTTGATCGGGGGCAATTTGACGTGCTCTGGTCAGAAGGTAGTGCTTATATCATGGGAGTCAAGCAGGCGCTCAAAAGTTGGAAACCATTTCTTAAGAGTAATGGTTACTTAGTTATTAGTGACTTGGTTTGGTTGACCAATAACCCAGATGCCGAAGCCATAGAGTTTTGGCAACAAAACTATCCAGACATGGCGACGAGCGAGCAACGAATCAAAGAGATGATGAAAGCTGGCTATGAGGTTATAGAAAGCTTTACACAGAGTGAACAGTCGTGGCGCAACTATCTGGATCCATTGAGTCAAAAGATCACTCAGGTCGAAGATGAGGATTTTACTTCTAATTCACTCAATGACTTACGCAAAGAACTCCAAATACACGAGCAATACTTAGGTCAATATGGTTACCAAATATTTGTACTAAAAAACAAAGGTTAAAACATGAAAATTAGAGCTGAAAATCACTCAGACATGTCAGAAATTGAAACACTTATTTATCGAGCGTTTGAGAACTATCCACACCATGAACCAGGTGCTAAACCAACAGAACACTTGCTCGTCAATAAACTACGTGATGCAAAAGTATTATCACTATCTCTAGTTTGTGAAGATCAAACGGGCATCATTGGTCATATTGCCTTTTCACCGATTCTTATAAATGGCGAGGAGTCTGTTTGGTGTGGCTTAGGCCCAGTATCAGTAATGCCAGAGCGTCAAGGTGAAGGTATCGGTGGTGCACTTATTCGTGAAGGGTTATCACAACTTAAAGTACAAGGTATTGAGGGTGTAGTATTACTCGGCGAACCAAAATATTATGGCCGATTTGGCTTTGAGTCACAGCCAAACCTTACACTTCCAGTTGTCCCACCAGAATATTTCTTAGCTCTATCGCTAGCCAACAATATTCCGACGGGCGAAGTTACTTATCACTCTTCTTTTTTTGACAACTAAGAAGTAAAGAGAAATTATGAAACGTTTTATTCTGACAGTTACATTTCTGATGTGCATGTCATTAAATGGCGCTAATGCTTTAGAGAATAACCCAGCATCTAAATTTGGTATTGCTATATCAAATGACGCTGAAAAAATTGCATATAGCGTTAACGGGAGTGGCAAAACATCACTAATATTTATTCACGGTTGGAGTCTGGATAGCAGGCTCTGGCTAAATCAAATCGGTTATTTTTCAGAAAAATACCAAGTTATTACTATTGATTTAGCTGGTCATGGAAATTCGTCATTCAATCGAAAAGAGTACACCATGGTCTCTTTCGCAAATGATATTAAAGCAGTCATTGAGAAAGAAGGTGTAGATTCTGCCATCTTGGTTGGACACTCTATGGCGGGGGGAGTCATCGCAGAGGCTGCGAAGTTAATGCCGAACAAAGTTATTGGCATTATTGGTGTTGATACTTCACAAAATGTGGCATTAAAGTTCTCACAAGATGATCTTGACCTGATGACGAAGCCTTTTGAAGACGATTTTCAAAGCGGAATTGCGGCATTTGCAAAAAACTCATTACCGAAGAGCGTAGAGCCAGAGTTACTCTATTGGGTTAGAGAAGATATGGCGTCAGCGCCTAAAGATATCGCGATTAATCAGTTTCGCAATTATTTAGGCCAATATGTAAGTGGTGAGTCATATCGCGTCTATGAGAGTATCAACGTGCCTGTTGTGCTAGTGAACGCTCGATTATGGCCAACTAACTCAGCAGAAAACAAGAAACATATCAAAGATTACAGCATTTACTACATTGAGGAGTCTGGGCACTTTCCGATGCTAGAAAAACCGAATGAGTTCAACAAGATCCTTTTTGAAGCTGTCAAGTCTGTTAAGTAGTTTGATCGATTAGGTTCGTTCCTACCGACTTCAAGTTACTTTTCTTTACCTGAACTGCGTGAGTTAGAGTGAATTCTCTAACTCATTTTTTCTATTTCTGGCATATGACTTCAAGCAGTTTGCATAACCATGCACTCTAAACATTTGGATACGAAGATACCCTTTCTGCACAGTTCTGGGAGTTTTTAAACAAAGCTCTTTAGCTGCCTGTTATGAGGAAAAGTACTATGATTTCAGCGGCACGATCTTCTACTGAGTAATTACTTTAACTCGAAAAGGGGCATAAGTGTGCCAGCAGTGATAGTTTTGGCACGTCTCTGGACAAAGGCATGTCAGTGACTTTACTAATTTAGCTACCGATGAATAACTTTTGGTATCCCAAAACGCAATCAGGCACCGCTGAATGCAGTGCCTGAGATGCAAGGAAATGGACAAATTCTTTCATTCAGCAAGTGGTCGCACTACTCACTTGCTTGCATTTTGTTGCATTAATTATGCATTACTATTTTTTACCCAACACATCTCAAACTGCTCTTTTCCTGTATGTTCACAGATGCATTTACCGACATCAATGAAACCATGATGAAGATAAAACTGATGTGTTTTTTCATTCTCTGAGTAGACGGTCAACGTTAGTTCACTGTACTTATCCTTTAAATGATTTAGTAACTGTGTCCCAATACCACAAGATTGTGATTCAGGATCCACGAAAATAGCAGGTATGCTCCCTTCGTAATAAGAAACAAAGCCAAGAACTTTGCCAGCCGATTCATAAACCCATGATTCACAATTGGGTAGATACATATCACGCATGTTCTTCTTCTGGGAAGACCAGTACTCTTCCGAAATGAAGTTGTGCGCTTTAATTGATGCCGAAAACCAAATAGATACAGCATTATCTAGATCTTCTGAGCGTAATGATCGAATCATATTTTCCTCAATAATTAACGTCTTAGGGAGGCGAGATTGTTTCCTAAGTGATATATATACACGCAGTTAAATGAACCCAACCTCATTGTTTGACGCTTCAATACTCTGTAATGAAGCGAATTACTGTTAATGGCCTTTTTTGTATCGTCGAGATGCGTTCTGGGTACTATTTATTAACTTCCCTAACGCTTTATCTTTAGCTCTTTTTTCTGCCAACGATGATCCGTTCAGAGCTTGCTCTCGCATCAGTTTCTGGTAATTAAGTAGGCGTCGTTCTGACAGGAGTCCACCTTTGATTGCTTGTTGGATCGCACAGCCAGGTTCAGACGTATGCGTACAATCAGAGAAACGGCATTTATCTGCAAATTCAGTTATCTCGCTGAAAGTCTCGTTCACCCCCTGTTCGCAACTACTGAGTTGTAGTTCGCGCATTCCAGGAGTGTCCATAAGAATCCCCCCTTGAGGAAGAACTTTTAATGATCTGTGAGTAGTGGTATGCCTTCCTTTACTATCTTCTTCCCTAATTTCTCCTGTCTGCTGAGACTCATAACCGATTAAGGCGTTAACCAGAGTCGATTTTCCTACTCCAGACGAACCTAAGAACGCCAGAGTACTACCGTCATAGCAGTAGCTTTCAAGCTGCTTGATATCGTGGTTATCCAACGCATTTATGGCGTAAACGACAAGCATTGGATCGAGTTCTTGAACCTGTAGTCGTTTGATATCAGTGTCTTCACATAAATCAGCTTTAGTAAGGATGACAACAGGCTCAACCATAGCTTCTGGTGCGATGGCTAAATACCGCTCTATTCTGTTAAGGCTAAAATCATGATTGAGGGAGCAGACAATCATGACGGTATCAATATTGGCAGCTATGAGCTGTGCTGACACTTTTGAGCCTGGAGCTTTTCGTTTGAATATCGACTGTCGTTCCAGGCTTCGGCATATTCTCAATGCGTCATCAAATAGTACCCAATCGCCTACGCAGACTCTTTTTTCAAAAGGCATAGGGCTTAGACTTGATTGCCCCTTCGGGGACACTACTACAATGCGGTCTCTGTGCTGTTCAACAACCCTACCAATGGTTAGGTTGCTTAACTCTTCCAGGTTTACTTGCTGCTGAAAAAAAGACTTCCACCCAAGCTGTTGAAGTGTAGGAGCTAAGTTGTTCATATTGCTGTCTCATCAAAACGTTCAGGACATAATAGTTGAACGACAACCGGCTTGATTGAACATTTCCGACAGATTACGTAGAGCTAACACCGCCATAAACATCAATAGTTAAACCACGCTCTTTTTCGTATGTTTTAGGTGTTAAGCCAATTTGTTTCTTTAAGTAGCGGATGAGGTGAGGTTGATCGCTGAAACCAAATCGAAATGCAATCTCGACCCAATCGATATCATCTGAATCGCGTTGGTGAAGGTACTCCAGCATAGCCTCAAGCTTATTCATAGACTGACACTGTTTTAGCGTTAAACCTGTCACCCTGTTGAAGCTTCTTTCTAATGTACGTTGTGAGCAGTATAGCTGGTTACCCAATTCAGAAATTGATCCTGAGTCCAGCGCCTGAAGGGCTTTGCGTGTAATCTGGCTATGTTGATCCTCATGGCTGTTCAAAGCCAACGGAAAAAACAGACTATCCAATTTTTTACAACACAGATCTGGATTACTTCGTGCCAGTTCAATCAGTTGCAACTCTCCCTCAAATAGATCGGTAAACAGTGTACTTAGCTGAACTTCTTCAACGCAATCAAGTAGTGGCGGTTGACCTGAGAATAGTTTCAGTGAATAGAAAGCTCCAATATGAAACTTGACGCCAAGGTGGACAAAAGGTTTTGAGTGATCGAGTTGAAGTGTCTGATGATGGGGAAACAACCAGTGGCTCCCTTTACCATTAGCCGCGCCAGGGTTCATATCGTAGTGGTAGGTCTGTTTGGCGGGAGAAATGATCAGGTGAGCGGATGGATCAGGGTTTAATTTCGGGTAATCGAAGCTCTTGGCATCGGGACGCTTTTCAATTAGCCAATAACACTCTATGTATTTTGCAACTTCGGGTATCTTTGAAGGCCTTAGCCAGTGGATCATAATACTCTCAATCAGTTCGCGGCATCTACTATCACTATATGCCAGGTTAGCATTTTCACAAATAAGCCCTGACCAGATTGGGGCAAGGGCTTATCCATTAACTGTCTATTGGTGGTCAAATTCCATCTGGATAATGCGGTTTAAAGGCTCTAGTCCTGCTCGGTGAATCGCTTTTTGAGCACCCAAGTTACCACTTTCAGTTGAACAGACAGGAATTAAACCACGTTCATTGGCTAAGCTTACTAAACGGTTTAGTACACAAGTGGCAATCCCCTGACCTCGTTCTGACTCGGCTACAATCATCCCCAAGTCTGCATATTTAGTCTGATGCTCATCAAATAGGCGACACTCACCCGTGGCTAATAACCTACCGTCCTTCCAATACCCCCAAAGCTCTTCTCGTTTAATTAGATTACCGAAGTACTTAGACAACCATTGTGCTGGAGCACCAATATTACTAACCGCAAATTCAACGAACTCATCCAGTTGCTCCTGACTTGCGAGCGTTAAATCTAAACCTGTTGCGCTTTCAGAAATAAATGGAGCAACTTGCTGATACATTAACGCATTTACTTTAAATGAAGAGGAGTTATCTAAGCAAAGCGATAGATAGTGAGGTTCGGCTGTACTCACAAATGCACCTTTAATGGAACCAACTACTGAGCTGTTTT
Source organism: Alteromonas sp. 5NW40-0090 (assembly GCF_057552975.1). Taxonomy (NCBI): domain Bacteria; kingdom Pseudomonadati; phylum Pseudomonadota; class Gammaproteobacteria; order Alteromonadales; family Alteromonadaceae; genus Alteromonas; species Alteromonas sp. 5NW40-0090. The sequence goes on along the minus strand of NZ_BAAJLT010000003.1, from coordinate 380,526 downwards.
GCTCTGCAATCAAGGTAAACAGCTCTCTCGCCTGAATGTGGGCTGCCCGTGACAAATAGAACTGCAACATATAGCCATCACCGTTAATGCAGCAGAATCCAACTAAAGTATCGTCCTCATAAAATCCGTAATGAGAGGACATAGGAACAAAACCAAAGTGCCACATACCATCAAGTGGCGCTGTCGATTGTTCGAAATACTGTTTTTTTAGTTCATTAATTACTTCTAGTGTTTCGATTGGTTTGATTTCTAACATGGCTATTTTTTCCTAACTACGGATGTAGTGTTATTACGAATGAAGGAACTACATCAGAGATGAAGTGCCGCTTTCTATGCCGAAAATAGTAGGTGATGGGTGATTTAAAAGATTGAACAAAAACGACAGTTACTAGTAGGTAAACCGATTTCCAAAATCTTGCTTATCGATGAATACCGTAGCTATATAGTTATGCAAATTTAAGGAAGATGTGTTTTGTTGCGCAACGAAAGAAATTGGGAGTTCCCGTGCAGCGCCGTTCTGGTGTCTGCCATAACTTCACATATTGCAAACTCCGCAACGTAACTCGTTGCTGAGTAATCGCACTAAGGTCATGATAGTTTGAAGTTTTACGTTGTTTCAGATCTGCATCTCGACATTCACAGAATACGCCGTGATTTCTGGTATAGCTTCGATAACGAAGCCACTTTAGTCGTTGCAGGTGACACAGCGAACGGCCTCTCATGCATGGCGTATGTAAAAAATGTACTTTGTCGCCACTTTAAGACTGTGATAATGATTGCAGGAAACCATTGTATACGTGAGAGCGTCGTCAAAATTTAGCGTTACAGATTAGTACGTTTTTTTCACTTCACTTACGCGGGGCATTTCCCCTCTTGCTTCGCGTATTTTCTAGGTATTCAGCAATCTTAGGATAACCGTTTTGCCTTGCAAGCTGTTCTGGCGTATTGCCATCATTACCTTTCAAATCTAACCTAGCTCCTGCTTCCACCAACACTTTTGCTGCCTCTAAATGCCCATGGCACACTGCGTCATGAAGCGGTGTATACCCGTTGTTTGGCCCTTGCGCGTTAAGTACTTCATGAAAGCCAGGATATTGACTAAGTAATGTCAGCATGTCTGCACGACCAAAATATGCGGCTTTGTGTAAGGCAATTGCGGCCTTATAGGCGCCGGTAAGCGTTTGGTCTGCGCCGTTATCTAGCAACAGCTTTGCTACTTTCAGGTAGCCTTTCATGGCTGCAAGAAGCAGCGCACTATGAAAATCACTGCCTTGTTTCAATACGGGCGCAACCGCATTCACGTCATACCCTTTTTCTAACAGCACTTCTATTTCAGCTACCATTTCTTCTTCAGACGCCGCTTGGTTAGCAACAACCATATAAATGGCGGCTTTTTCTCTCGCTTGCTGCAGCGTTTTTGCTTTATGAGCCGCAAATAGCGCGTTAATAGTTGCAACATCTTCATTTAACGCTTTATCGTTTGCTTTTTCACCGCTTCGATTAAACCCAAGGGCTGTAGCGCCTGCCGCTGAAATAACGGTGGTATCGATAAGGGCCTTAATCGACTTTCTCGAAGAAAAACACGCAGTTTTTCGCTAGAGCCTGTTGATTTTTACTGTCATCAAATCTCAACAGGCGTTAGTAACTTTTCTGCTTTCAGTGCGCTAGGGTATCGTTTTTAACTTGCTGCAGATGCGCTAAGCGTTCTTTCGCATATTCCGGCGCAATCGCTAAAATATCGCGACTGCCCGCCTCCTCTCTTTTTTCTAATGTCACTGAAGTAATCAGCCATTGCCCTTCTATCTTTCTAAAAGTGAAGTGGTAGATGCCCGAAACTTGCCAAAAACCATCATGCCCTAGCCAATGACTGGCAGTAAATGGCACGTTAGCAAACGCTATATCTTCTTTTCGGTTAATACTTGGGTTTCCCAAGTTATGGAATGTTTTGTCAAAACCAGGCAAAAAAGCCGCCCAGTTTTGCATCAAGACCTCACGTTTTTGGGTTACGGCTTCGCCCCCAAACAAACTGGTGTAGTCTGTTGTTACATGTGGGGAAAACAGTAAGGTTAAGTATTCATAAGCATTGTTGTCAGCTAATGCTGAAAAGCTATTGAGGTTGCTGTGAATACTTGCAATGTCTTTATCACAGTTCGAATGGGATGTGGCAGCATGGCCCATAGTAAAAACTCCAACTAACATGACACAAATTATGGCTTTAAATTTCATTTCTGAGCCTTTAATAGGTAAACACTCGCCTTACAATGCGATGTTGAAGTGAGAAACTACGGCATTAACGGCTTTTTCAACGGCTTCAGGTTGGTCGTAGAAGTCAAATTGATTGATGTTATCTAGCCAAATTACATTTACCGAATCAGTCGTGTTTTCAAAAATCACGAAGGCATTACGCCAAGCCAATTCATTAAACAATACAGCACGTAGAATAAACTACTTTGGGTACTGCCTACTCTCAAAAGCCCTTGCTAAGACTTTATAGGTAACTGCCCTAATGCCGCTGCGCATGCCAAGCCAATGGCCAACGTCATCGCCACACTGGTGAAGGTGCCCAAAAGTACATATTCAGTTAGCTTTCTGTCTTGGTGTTTAGTGAGGTCGCCAAAGCGAAATATTGATTTAGCCGCAATAAGAAAACCTATTGCAGAAAACTGATTTAACAATAAAAAGGTAAGCATGAGCACGCGCTCTAAATAGCCAATTCGTTGACCTGCCAGTGATAAAGTTTGTTGTGCCTCTGTACTTATTGTGGGCGGATCATTGGGGTGAGAAGACGGCATTTTATTAGCTAATACTTCATCGCTCCAAGGCGACAGCAGCTGTTTAATAATAACTGAACTGGGCTTAAGTACCGCCAAATAGGCCAAGACCACTAATAGATGCGATGTACCTACCTGCTGAAGAAGTTCTACTGCCTCGCGCCACTGATTGGTGGCATACAAAAATACGCCTAAGATCACGACAACGTGCGCTATTTGATCGACAACAAAAGACGTGGTGTTTTGCTTACAATACGATTTAATCACGTCAATTTTGAAGTGAGAAACGGTTATTACAATTGCACTAACACCTATACTTGCGATACTTACCGTTGATGAAAACAAGAACATTGCTGCTGCCGCGAGTATACCGTGTATGATTGCGTGTAGGTATAAGGGCAAAGCCAATGCGTGTCGTTCGTTTCTTTGCTGTACCCAGGCAAACGGTTGAAAATAAAAGTCTGCAAATAAATGCGCTAACACGAGTGCCACCAGCAGTTGAGGTTCAGCAAGCATGTGGCTCTCCTGTTACAAGCATTATGTTTTTTGTATTACCCGTCATCACGTTAGTCTTCCCTGGTCGATTGTTCCGTTTTTAATGAAGTTCCTTCTTGACCCCATAAAATGAGCGATCTCTCCATATAGTCGAGATATTCTGCTATCAGTTTATAGTTACTGGCATTGAGAATTCGACTTACATTACTGCGATTTTTATCTAGTATGGCCGCTACACTTTCATGGCTCTTATCCGTGGCTTCAAGGTACGCGAGTAAGGTTTGCGACTGGGTTTGTGTCAGTCCACTGATATGCGCGTCGGCAAAACGTGTTAAGAGCTGCGTTTTATTGTCGAGTGTTTGTTCACCGCTACAAAAAGTAAGGTGGTGCGGCTTTATATTATCTAACCCTCGTCCTGACAACACAAATGCGTCTCCAGTGCCAGTTTTTACTTCTGAAGGGCGAAATTGCGCTTCTCCCACAGCAACACTCATTCGCATATCTACACCTAAAGCGTGCGCCTTAAGTGCTAGCCGCAATCCAACTGCGGCTGCAATGCTATATTGTGGTTGTGCAACAACTAGCTGGAATGCGTCGCCTCGATAAATATCAAAGTCTCCACCGTAGTACTCGGCGTAGTATGTTAAACGCTCTCTCAGCGTAGCAAGTATCTCACTGAATTCAGCATCAGAATAAGACTGAGAGTTGGAGACGTCACCGGTAATTACACCAGCGCGCTTTTTTGCACCACTTGTTAAAGCACTCTTTTTTGTCATTTCACTATGCGCCGCGTTGTCTTTTCTACTTTCAATAGACACTTTTTTCCGTTTAGGGGTCCACTATGACACGCTACCATCTCAAATTCAAAAACAATCACACGGCAAAATGTGATTATTATCAATCACAAAATTACATGTGATTAAATTAAGTAACGGAAAGCGAAATGTGTCAAAGAACATGTAGCAGCTGTTGATTAAGTAGAATACTTGCTCTACCCTTAGGTGGAATACTTATTCTACCTAACATCTGTTCTATTGGTTCACAAGCGATGTACCAAGCAGACGAAAATAACAAACGCTTTCGAGGAGACCCGGTATGACCGTTTCCAAACAATCTGAGTTAGCTTCGAAACTAGAGCAAGCTTTTGCCCTTTACGGTTTCGCAGAGCCTAATGTGGCTAAACTCAAGGACTACACTGGCACCACACTAAAAACCTTGTACAAATACTTCCCTTCAAAAGAAGACATGATTATTGGCGCGCTTGACTATCGTCACAGCCGTTACATCGCGTTTCTGGAAAAAAACTGCCCCTCGACGCGTAACGAAGCAATTAACCACATATTTGAACGCTTGTCGGTATGGCTAACGACATTCGCTCCCAGAGGTTGCATGTCATTGCAGGCTTTGGCGAGTTACCCCAATAACCTTTACATTGAAACCGCTGTGAACAACCACAAACACGCAGTGTTAACGTGGCTGAATGAAAAGCTCGAAGACCCAGCCCTTTCAAACAGCGTGTTCCTACTACATGAGGGCATGTCATCAGCATGGCCAACCATTGGTGATAAAGCATTAACCGCAGCTAAAAGCGCACTAACAGTGCTACTTGATTAGCCCTTCTTAGCACTTGCATCAACCATTACCTTTCTGGTCTAAAGCAAAAATTATGGAGGACAATATGAAATCATTGCCAAATGAAATGTACGGCGTGCAGTTAACTAAACATGGCGATCTCGACGCGCTTACATTTAACGAAAACATACCTTTGCCTATACTCAGCGACAACGATGTACTTATTGAAGTGCGCGCTGCGGGGGTAAACAACACCGATTTAAATACGCGAAAAGGGTGGTATTCCAAAGGCGACAATGACGCTGAAGATGCCGGATGGGGTGGTAACGCGCTGACTCTGCCGCTTATCCAAGGAGCTGACGTGTGTGGCTACATTGTTGCGGTGGGTCAAAATGTTAGCCAAGAACGTATTGGAGAGCGTGTGATCATAGAGCCATGCCTAACTGAAGTTAACAGTCAAAAGCTTGATTCACCCTGGTACTTTGGTTCCGAGTGCGATGGAGGCTTCGCACAATTTACAAAGGTCGCATCGCGCCATGCCCATGCCGTAAACTCAACCATGACAGATGAGGAACTCGCGTCATTTCCCTGCTCTTATTCGACTGCCGAAAACTTGCTACACCGTGCAAATGTAAAAGAAGGTGAACGGGTATTCATTACGGGTGCATCGGGTGGCGTAGGCTCAGCGGCAGTTCAGCTAGCGAAAGCGAGAGGCGCTTACGTAATAGCGGTAACAAGTGAAGAAAAACGCGTTACTCTAGAAGCATTAGGCGCCGATGAAACCGTGCTGCGCGATGGTGACTGGGCAAGCCTAGCAGAACCCGAAGCTTTCGATGTGGTAATTGATCTTGTTGCTGGCCCGCGCTGGCCTGAACTCCTTGAGGTACTTAAACCATTTGGGCGCTACGCTACTTCTGGCGCAATCGCCGGCCCTGAGGTGACGTTAGATGTACGTACACTCTACCTAAAAGACTTAACCCTTTTAGGGTGTACGATTTTGGAGAGTGAGGTGTTCGGAAACTTAGTAAAACACATCGAAAAAGGAAGCATTAAACCGCTTGTATCTGCTACCTACCCTCTCGTTGAAATTTGTCAGGCACAACAAGACTTTGAGAAGAAAAATCATATTGGCAAGATGGTACTGACAGTTGGAGAAAACAAATCCTAGTACGTTAATTTCAATTTCGCTAACGTTATTTACATGGTAAGTGTCTTGGAGCCGGACTGCGCTAAACAAAAGTGTGAAGTAAAATGTAAGAGTTTGACGTTTATACAGACTAAAGTTTAGCGCAGTTTCTGCCAGACGCTTTAGCTTGATAAAGGGCTTGGTCTGCCTGCTGAACCAGCGATAAAGCGCTCTCTTTGCTTTGCGGAGCAGCATCATGGCGTGATGAATTCAGCTCCATAGACGCCATACCAATACTTACCGTAAGTTTACCGTCATAGTCCGACGCCCGATGTGGGATATCTAGAAACTTAACGTTACGAATAATTCGTGCAGCGATAGCGTGGAGCTCATCAAGTCGAGTATTAGGTAAAATAACGGCAAATTCTTCACCGCCATAGCGGGCAACTAGATCGTCACTACCTAAGCAGCTATTAGTTAATGTATCGGCAATTTTTTGTAATGCCGCATCGCCAGCCACGTGACCATAAGCATCGTTAAACTGCTTGAACAAATCCACGTCAATAAGCAGTAAGCTTAGCGCCAAGCCTTGTTCTTCACATCGCTCCACATCTCGCCGCAACGTATTGTCAAATAACCTTCTGTTCGCAATCCCTGTTAAGCCATCAATATTCGCTAAACGTTCTAGTTGCTTATTAGCTTCAAGCAGATCGGTTTGCGCTTTTTGAAGCGCTTTTCGGTTGTGTAGACTTTGTAATGTGTTACCAAGCATCTCGCCTATTCGGCGCAAATATTCAATATCAAATGCGTTCCATGAGTATGGACTGCCTATAATGTCACAGCCAATGAAACCATAAATGGTATCGTCCACCATAATACGGACACACAAAATAGAGAAAATTCTCTCTTCTTCAAAAACAAGTTTTTCCGCGGCAGCCTCTTCAGGAAGCGTCGTCACATCATCAACTTTAAACATTCCATTAGAAATATGGGAAATGAAAAAGGGTAGCGAACTGGCTGGCATGTTCTGAAGTTCATCAATAAAGGGCGTTACACCTGCCGCAACCCATTCGTGGGTATTAGACATATATTCACCATTATCGCTAAACTCAAAAAGATAGCATCTATCTACATCACAGAACTTACCTAAGGCAGCTAAAGCTTGGTCAATAATGCCATCGAGTTCATGAACACTGGCTGTAATTAGTTTTGATGAAAAATTAGTGAGAAGCTGATTAAAAGCTATATGCTTGCTTACCGCTGAACTTTTACTGTTCTCGCTAAATAATGCCGTAAAGTTCGTTTTAATCTGTAACACAACCCATTTCCCCACAGGAGTGGTTACCACACCACTTTCAACAAAGCAGTTCATGGTTCTAGAACCTGTTTGAAGTCTGTAGTGCTGCGCTACTGCCTGCCCCTTTTCTGCAAGCATAAATGGCGAATTACTTGGGGAAATCATTTCCTTTGTTTCGAGGTCAAAAAAAATAAAAGAATGTGTATCAACAGAATCAGATTGTCGTATCCCGAAATCCCGTTCAAAGCCCTTACTTACATGAATGCTGGCAGACTCTGGGCACTTGAATAAGATGCTCGAGGGCATTTGTCTCAGAATGGAAAATATATCTGTCGTATTCAATTTAAATCTCACGAATTTCTATTCAGTAAATGTAGCAGTTAATCTCTCACTAGTGAAAACTCTATTTATCCCATGACGCGCACCGACACTTCATTAAACTTATTTAAGGAAAAAGCGTAATGATAGTTATAGCGATCATTAAATTGGAATTAGTAGACGAATATGGGAAATTCAATTGTTGAATTAATGGATAACATGTACAGCGAGAGTGATGACACTACGTCACTAGGTGAGGTCATAGAACGCTTCGAAGACAGGGGCTTTGGTCCCCTTTTATTGATGCCTGCCCTGATCGCTCTGCTTCCCACTGGCGCCATCCCGGGCGTACCCACTTTGTGTGGAATCACATTATTTTTTATATGTTCACAAGTCGCCATAGGAAAAACCAGTCCGTGGCTTCCCACATTTATTAAAAATAAAGAGGTGTCTACTAACAAACTAGATAGCGCAGTTGAAAAAGCCAAGCCGTATGCGCAGAGAGCTGAAAAGCTATTAAAACCTAGGCTTACCTTTCTTTCACATACCCCATCAAAGAATATTATTGCGGCTTATTGCGCAATTGCATCACTTTGCATGATACCTCTGGAGGTATTGCCCTTTGCGGTAGCCTTGCCCGCTTTTGCTCTATGCGTTACCGCGCTTGGAGTAACGAACCGTGACGGCGTCTTTCTTATTATTGGTATGCTGCTTCAATCTGGAACCGGATACTTAGTGGTCAAGGCATTGACGATGATGTGACAATAAGTACAGGCTACAGTGTTCCCCCTACTTTAGGCGACAACCACTTGTTTTGTGGTAGCTTTTACGTACTATTCATGAAATTAAACAACTGTACTTTGGTACAGATTATTACTTTCATTAGAATAGAGCCGAAAAATAATGAAGAGACTTATTGCCGTATCTCTTGCTGTATCATTTGTTTTCCCCGCTTTTAAAGCCTTTGCTGAAAACTGTGTATTCAGCTGTCCTATTGGATTAAGTGGACAAACCATAACTCGCTCCATTTATACACTGAATAATAATCCACAAACAAAGTTTGCTAATTGGGTGGCGTATCATGTTACGCCTGAGACTATTGATGGCCCATCTAGAAGCCGTAACTGGAAAGCAGACCCTGAGTTGGATGATGAAAGCACATTAGAGCCCAATGACTATAAAGGTGCGTGGCGCGGTATAGGTACAGACAGGGGTCATCAAGTTCCTCTTGCCTCTTTTAGTAACTCACCAAATTGGCGAGAGTTGAATTACCTATCAAACATTACGCCTCAAGACTCTGATTTAAACCAAGGTCCATGGGTTAAACTGGAAAATGCAGTGCGTAGCCTAGTGAGAACGGGCCAAGATGTTTATGTAGTTTCGGGCCCTCTTTACGAGACGTTTTTCGCTGCGTTACCGGGTGCCGATGAGTTGCACAGCATCCCTAGCGGTTATTTTAAAGTCATCGTGAGTGAAGTTAACGGTTTAGTGGAAGCCTCTGCATTTATCATGCAGCAAAATGCTTCTCGCCGTGATGATTACTGCGCAACGCAAGTTACCATTGATGAAGTAGAAGAGAGAACCGGGTTAGATATTATGCCAGTTTTACCCGATGAAAGTGAGAAAACCATTGAAGGCATGCTCGGTAAGCTAGCTGTGCGACTTGGCTGTAGCTAAGCCTTTCTTCGGCAAACAAACGTAAAGCTATTATTGATAGACAGCCTTTTTGTTTGCTAACTAGTTGCTTTTGAAAGGTTGCAGTAGCAAGGCACGAATTGAAGCATTCTCTTTTACCGCAGGCACATCCTGTTGGCCTATGGAAAGTGTTTCATCGCTTTGCTTCGCTCTCGGGGTAAAGCTTTTAAAAAGCCTGTCCCACCAAGATACGCTAAAGCCATAGTTAGAATTTGATTCTACCTTTGCTTGACTATGATGTATGCGGTGCAAGCGCTGTGTAATAAGCACCCAGCCCACTTTGTCATCCCACTTTTGCGGCAATCGAATGTTTGCGTGGTTAAATAGCGCAAACCCATTAAGTGCAACTTCAAAAATAACAATAGCAATGGCGGGGATGCCTAATATAGCTACGGCCAAAGCTTTAATGCCTAGGCTTATAGCAATTTCCACGGGGTGAAATCTAAGGCCCGTAGTGGTATCTACATGGCTATCAGCGTGATGCATTTTGTGGAAACGCCATAAAAAAGACACCGTGTGAAATAATCGATGCTGCCAGTAAATAAGCATATCCAGCAGCAGTACACTTACTATCACTATACCAACAAATAGCGCGTTGCCGGATTGGATATTATTCATTTGTTCAGTGAACGACGAAGTGCTGTCTGTTTGACCTGTCATTAAGTTAAACAGCCCTATGCCCTCTTGCTGAGCCCATATCGATACGCCAACTAATGTTGCGGGAAGTAAAACTCTAGATACTAGTGCCCCTAACACCACCATGGAAAGGTTACCTACCCAGCGTGTTTTTCTATTTAGCACGGCATTACGCGCTGGAAACACGGCTTCCAGTACTGCCATAAAGGCAAAGATGCCAAGGAATACACTTAGACGAATAACAGACGCATTATCCACTGTCGCTCTCTTTTCGACTCGATTTCATATTTACTTCTTAACGACTAATTACGCTTTGTTCTTGTAGAAGGCGTATTTCAGACACACTACTACTTATCAGTTGTAACGCCCTAAACCTGATCAGTTGTCGAACACTCACTTTGTTCTTCTACTTTATTCAAGGTACTAAACCCACCAGCAATTCGTGTGACAACAGTTAACGCGCATGCTGCGGCAAAAATATAAGCAAGTGCCGCGAAATGCTCGGGCCAGATGCAGAAAGCAAGAAACACTAAGATTGTTTCTGTGCCCTCGGTTAACCCCTGCATGTAATAAAAGCTCTTGTTTGCGAACTGTGGTCGGTCGATATTAAATTTTTCAGCTGCAATGGCAAAAGCCAGAAAGCTACTGCCCGTACCGATAAATGTGGCAAGTAGCACCATTGCTGGTATGCCCCAATTAATGGGATCAGCAATACCAAATGCCAAGGGTATAGATGCATAAAACAAAAAATCTAGGCATATATCAAGAAATCCGCCAGCACTGCTGCTTCTTTGCTGATATCGCGCTAATTCACCGTCAATACCGTCAAACACCCGGTTAAGTATAATGCAGCTAAGTGCCGCTCCCCACCAGTTAAGAATAATAAAGGGGACAGCGAAAATACCTATAATAAAGCCTGCCACGGTAACTTGATTTGGGCTGACGCCTATTGCATCCAGTGTTGTGATCAAAGGCTTTAATAGCGGTTTAATAAAGGGAGTAATTTTCGCGTCTAGCATGATGATAGCTCTATGATTTGACCGCCGGCTGCAAGGGCGTCCTCTTTGTCGTGTGTTACAAGAACTGCCGGAATATTTCGCGCTTTAAGCTGCGCGAATGTCCAGCTTCGAATTTGCTCACGAAGGGCAGAATCTAGCTTGCTAAATGGCTCGTCTAATAATACTACGTCAGGCTCCGAGGCTAGCGTTCTTAGCAGAGAAACACGGGATTGCTGCCCGCCTGATAATGACGTGACTGCGCGTTCCCCAATGCCCTTCAAGTCAACAGCGCTAAGCATTTCATTGATAGCCTCCATTTTAGCTTTTTGGTTAGCGTGACTGTCTGGGGGCATGGCGAAGGCAATGTTTTCAGCTACCGTCATGTGCTCAAAGAGCAAGGCGTCTTGAAACATAATGCCTACTTTACGCAAATGAGCTGCTTTATCGTTTACTACAACCCCGTTAACTTTAATTATACCGCTCAAACTGAACGGCCCATGAAGTTGGCCGCTTATTGCCTGAAGCAAGGTAGACTTACCGGCGCCACTTGGCCCCATTACCGTTAAAATTGCACCGTTTTTTACACATGCGTCCACCTTTAACAGTGTGCTTTGTGCACGAGAAACCACCAGACTTTCTAAACTAAGCGCCATGTAATACTGCTCTACTCTTTTTCTTTGAACTACGCACCTTGTCACTCGGTTTTACTAATGCGGCGGGTAAATACCACGCCGTAACAAAGCCTGCCAACGGCATAATCGCTTGGATAATAACAAATACCGCGGTTAAGCGCGTACTGCTTCCCGACACTGAGGCAACGGCTTCTGTAGTGATAGTGGCAATAGTGCCCCCCGAGGCCAGTAATGTAGGTAAGTACTGGCTGAAGCTAATGGCAAGCCCCAACGCCCAAGCCACCATAATGGCCGAAAACAGAGATGGCAACTTAACATGGTAGAACACTTGCCAGGGCGTTTTTCCTAAACTTTGTGCAACCATGGCGTATCGTATGTCGAATTTGCGATAGGCTACCGCCATAGACAAAAACACGTAGGGCACCACATAAACCATATGAGCAATGTAGGTGTGAAACCAGACAGCGTCTTGCAGTACGAGTTGCTGAAACCAAACCAGACCATATAAAAAAGCCACGCCCGGGATTAATAGCGGCAAAAATAATGAGATAGACAACGCCCTTTCAGCATTTTTACCTGCGGGTTTAAGCTGTTCGCTCTCAAGAGTAAATAACACCAGAGCAATTGCCGATGTACTTACCAGTATGCCCAGCAATAAACTATTAGAAAATGGCGTCTCGAGAGTTTCAACCGCTGTTCGCCAATGCAATAACGTTGTACCTTCTGGGAAAAGATCAGGATACGCCCACTGCTTGGCAATTGAGTACATTAGCACCGAGTAAATCACAGCGCCTATCAAAGCAATGTACAGCGCAACAGTACTATGGGCTGCGCCATGCACAAAACTATCAAAAAAGCGCCTATTTCCTTTCGCAAGCCTTACCCTTCCCACACATATGACTACGCGCTCAGCGCCTAACAACAGAAGTAAAGCCACCCCACTAACTGCAACCTGAAGTACAGCAGCACTGCTCGCTAATAAGCGCATAGATAAATCGATATGATTAAACCAATGCATAATCGCTACGGCCAACGTGCTGGGATTATTCCCCCCTAATATAAGTGGAATTTCTACATTAGAGGTGGCGAAAACCAACACCGCTAAAATAGGTAATTTGATTTGTGCAAAGACAGTGGGCATCACAAGCTTAAAAAAAGTTGCTACAGGCGAATAGCCTAGCGCCGTGCCAACTTTGATATAACCAGAAAGCTTACTTTTAACTAATGGCTGGGACATTACGCTGAGCGCCATTAAAAGAATGAACGGCAGTTCTTTTAAACTTAATGCCAGTAGTACGCTTAGCCCATACGAGTCGTAAGGGAAAAAAGCGTCGCTATTACCAGGAATAACCGTATTTGTTCCTAGCGCGGCTATCCGAGCAAATATGCCTGACGGGCTGAATACAAATAGCAAGGCAATGGCTGCGCCGGCGTGTGGAAAAACAAGAAACGGGCTCAATAGGCCTTGGATTTTGTTAAGCCAATTCGATTGATAAAATGACGCTAATAATAAAAACGCGCCAGCTATCGCCAGCAATGTGGACCCCACCCCAGTAAAAAGTGAAAGCCACACCGTCTGCCAAATATCATCAAGCGCAAATAGCGTTCTAAAAACGTCTAGCGAAAAGCTGTTTGCGCCTATGGCAGGAAAATAGCCTAAGGCCGGAAACGCTACGCCAACCAACCCTGCCAAAACAGGAATGCACAGTAAAAGTAATAAACACCAGCGTGCAACGCGAGTAAACTGCGCAAACATTAATAGCGTGCTCCGTAGCGTTCGAACCAAGCTTCTCGCAATGCATCAGTCCAGCTTGAATGGGGTTCAGCCAGCAATGTGGTTGATTGAGATTTATCCAGCGCCGATGGGTGAATATTATCTTCTACGAAAAGCGCTTGGTCTGACGCTGAGAGGCTTTCAATATCAAGCACTGTATCGTCTCCCCACACTTCCACAGCCTGTTTTTTAGCTTGCGCCTGTGGTGAAAGCAAAAAGTTAACCACCGTTTTGGCCGCCGCTATGTTCTTTGAATTATAAGTAAGCCCTACAAAGTGGACGTTTGCCAAGCTGCCGTCTTGCATAGAGTATGTGCGTACGTCTTCAGGTAAATCAAAGCGAGTTACCGCCGAAGGAATTTCTGAAGCGGTAAAAGAGAAGGCCATTGAAAGCTCGCCCGTTCCCACTAAACGTTGCAGTTGGGAGGCTTGCCGTAACATATGTTTACCCTGGTGCCACATAGTAGGATGCAGCGCATCAAGATACGCCCACAAACTCGGTAAAACCGCATTGAGCGATTTATCATTTGCTGGCTGATAGAAAAGGTTTCGCTTATCTTTATTAAGTGTAAGCGCTGCATACTTAATAAAACTAATACCTAAATAATCGTTAGGTACTGGGTAGGTAAATCTACCTGGGGATTTTTGGCTAAACCGTAGAAGCTCTTCAATGGTTTTCGGCGCCATTAGCCCTAGCGTATTAAAGTGTGCGCTACGGTAGTAAAACACCATAGACGCTTTCCCCCAAGGCGCCTCCATACCTAGTGTAGGCTCACCAAAGTCTTTGGTTACCGCGGGGTTTTCATCAGGATTAGTTAGGCTAAAGTTGCCAAGTTCACCTACCCACGAAGCACTAAGCAGGTCGTGTTTTTTCATTGCTGCGAAGTTTTCACCGTTTATCCAAATAAGGTCAACACTGCCGTTCTTGTGATTCCCTGCCGCCTTTTCAGCAAGCACTCGAGAAACCGCATCACTGGTGTCAGCCAGCTTTACATGCTGAAGCTCAATATTAAAACGGGTTTTAACTTGCGCGGCTACCCACTGAAGATAGCCGTTGACCTGCGCGCTACCACCCCAGGCATGAAATCGAACAAGAGGTGTTTTTTCGCCGGCTGCTTCAGCGTTGGTTTTGCCCACCGCGGGCTTGGCTACAACAAATACTGACAAAACGACTATGCAGCTAAGAAAGAATACCTGCATGGTGGTAAAAAAGGGGCTATTTGTACTTAACTGTCCCTCAGCGTGACATTCTGAATCCATTTGGGATGCATTCAGGATAGTACTGTAAGTGCTACTGTGCAGCATTTAGCGCCCAGTCATAATCAAGGTATTCAATATCAGCGGTATTCTTTTCTAATGAGGTAACTTGCGCTTCGGTTAACTGCATTGCGTCTTTGTATAACAAAATAAACGCGTTGAGCGTTGACGTGCCTCGCCACGAACCACTTTCACGGTCGAAGTCATCTCTGTACCAATCAAATATTTTTGATAAATGAAGCGTGTTTTCGCTCATTTTATTACGAGAGGCGTCAGCCAAAAATCGCTTAGTTTGAGCCTCCAGCTGTTCGTCTAGCTTATCCCCTGTGTAAGCTTCTTCACGAAGCGCAGGGCAACCTATGCTGGCACAATTCACCGCGAAATGAATGCGAGGCTCGTTATAGGTTTTTGTAGATTGGTTTGTACCGCGAATAAGTTCGTGTTCAATTTCATCCAACGTGCGGTTTTCACCTAGCAACGGTGCTATTTCTTTTTTCCAAGGCGAGGAAAAGAAACTTCCTAAATCTCGAATGGAGTCGATATCTGGGTACTCAGTTAAAATAAGCTCGATAGTGTAGGCGTTGTACGCGTTAATGAGAAAAGCGAGCTGTTTATTTTTACTCCATGAATCGAATGTACTTTGCTTAACCTTAGCCAATTGCGCTAAATACTCGTTAAGCCTAGTCCGCTCTTTTTTAAAACCATCGTAACTTACTTGAGTGCTTGTGCCGTTAGAAATCGGCGTTACATACTCACTTAATAAGTTATCGAACGTACTATGTAGGCCTTCTTCAGCGCTAGCATAAACACTTGCGGTTGCAGCAAACAGCACCAAGCTGCTTACTGCAATGCCACGTGCCACTGCTTTACCACGTGATAAACGGGCAATTTTAAGCATGAAAGTCGTTAAAGTAGCTTTCACCTCTATTACCCTCTGCGCCACGTGTGGAATTTCTCAACAAAGCTGAGTAATTTCTCAGGCGCATTTGCGCGCTTCCAATTGCCTGCTGCGTACTTTGCGCCTTCAGCCCATGTTGGGTAAGCGTGGATAGTGCCAAGGATCTTGTTTAACCCCAGATCGTGCTTCATCGCAATAACAAACTCAGCCAGTAAGTCTCCTGCGTGTTCCGAGACGATAGTAACGCCCAGTATCTTGTCTTTACCCGGCGGCGTAAGCACCTTTATAAACCCCTTACGCGCACTCTCAGCAACGGCACGGTCCAGCTCGGCAAATTCGTATCGCGTTACTTCCACATCAATATCTTGTTCTGCAGCATCACGCTCACTAAGACCTACCCTCGCCACTTCCGGGTCGATGAAGGTTGTCCAAGGAATTACGCGATAGTCAACTTTAAATTTTTTGAACGTGCCGAAAAGCGCGTTAACTGCTGCATACCAAGCCTGATGTGCAGCCACGTGGGTAAACTGATAGGGCCCTACTACATCGCCAGCGGCAAAGATATTAGGCATCAGGGTTTGCAAGTATTCGTCTGTTTCAATTGTCCTATCAAATTGAATACCTAAGTCTTCCAGACCAAAACCATGCAAACGGGCTTTTCGACCCACCGCCACAATCACTTCGTCGTAGGCGATAGTAGACTCAACACCCTCTTTAGCGACGACTAATACTTTTTCACCATCTTTCGTTTCAAAGCGAAGTGCATCATGGGATGTCAAAACCTTCACTCCGCTTTCACGAAGTACAGATTCAGCATACTCGGCTACATCTGCATCCTCGCGGCCCATTAAACGCGGGGCACGTTCAACTTGCGTAACCTCACTACCGAGGCGAGCAAAGGCCTGTGCTAGTTCACAGCCAATAGGCCCACCCCCTAAGACGATTAAACGTTTTGGCGCGTCTTCAAGTTCAGCAAACTTGGTCCACAAGGTATCAGAGGTGACATAGCCGCTTTGCTCAATGCCTGGTAATTCGGGAATAAATGGTGCTGCACCTGTAGCAACCACAATATGTTTTGTGGTTAGTGTTTGGGTACCGCCATCGTTCTTTTTGATTTCCACCGTCCAAGGGTCGATGATTTTCGCATAGCCTTTTACAACATCAACACCCAAGCTAGTGTAACGCTCTACACTGTCATTAGGCGCGATTGCCGCAATCACTTCGTGCACACGTGCCATCACCCTCTTAAACGACATAGCGGGTGTTACCGGCTCTAAACCATAGTTATCAGCATGGCGCATTTGATTGGCCACTTTTGCCGTTTTTATAATGGCTTTGCTCGGTACGCAGCCGTAGTTAAGACAGTCGCCGCCCATTTCACCGGCTTCTACCAGCGTGACTTTTGCTTTCACCGCAGCTGCAATATAGCTGGTAACCAAACCACCCGCACCCGCTCCAATAACCACTAAGTTGCGATCAAACTTCTTTGGCTTGCTGTAGCCTTTGTACACGCGACGGCGATTGACTACTGATACGATAGCTTTAGCTATCCAAGGGAATATGCCTAAAAGTACAAATGAAAAGATAAGCCCAGGCGAGACAATGCCAGACAAACTGTCTATTTGCGCAAGTTGAGTACCCGCATTTACATATACAGCGGTGCCTGCCAACATGCCCACTTGGCTTACCCAGTAGAATGTCCAGGTTTTGAGCGACGTTAGCCCCATCAACAGGTTGATTAGGAAAAACGGGAATACTGGCACCAGGCGCAGAGTAAATAAGTAAAACGCACCTTGCTTTTCCACGCCCTCATCAATCTTTTTAAGCTTCTCTTTAAACTTATTTCGCACGGTGTCGCGCAAAATAAACCGTGAAACTAAGAACGCCAGCGTTGCCCCTACGCTCGAGGCAAACGATACAATCACTAACCCCTGAACCAGGCCAAACAAGGCCCCCGCTGCCAAGGTCAAAATGGCTGCGCCCGGTAATGAAAGCGCGGTTACTGCAACATAAATGGCAAAGAACACACCAATACTTAATACCGGGTTTTGTGCAATCTGCGATTGAAACGTATCCAGTGAATCCTTCATACCTTGAAGGGTAAGATAGCTATTTAAATCAAAATAAAAAAAGCTAAATATGGCGGCTACAATAACCCCTAAAAGCGCTATTTTTTTAAACATAAATATCCTTAGCGCTTAAAACGCGTATTGCATGGTAACTTGAGCGTGACGGGGCACGTTTGGCATAACGAGCGTCGCGCCGAAATACCCACCTTCAAACAGCGGCTGCCAATTTTCTTCATCAGTCACGTTAATTACATCTAAGCGTACACGCAGATCGTCGCTAACTTGGTAATCAGCGTTTAAGTCTATAGTGTACTGATCGCGAATATGCACGGTTTGTAAAAAGTCTAGCGGGAAAGACTTGGTATACAGAGCACTCGCACCAAGCTGAACATCATCAGTTATCTGCCATCCAGCGTTAATGGATGCTATTTGCGGAGGAATACCTTGCACTCGACTATCAGATGCAGGGAACGCGGCAAATGACGGCGATCCCACTCCCGTGCCCTCGATGATATCCGGTCGACTGTTGTCAAACGCATCAATAACCTGCGCCGTTCCTTGGAACGCCGCTGAATCATCAAAACGCGCATCTAAGTAGCTATAAGCGGCATTGATCCAAACATCGTCTGCTTGATAAAAAATTTGTAGTTCGAACCCTTGTGTTTTCACACCACTGTTACTGCCGTCACGGTTACGTAAGCTTCGGGTTTGGTCAAACACCGCAGCCTCTGCGTACCAGCTACTTTTTGGCGCATATTTTACACCCACTTCGTACAGCGTATTTTCAGTAGCAAAGTTGAGCGGGTTAATCTCGTTATTACCGGCTAACACCGTACCACCTGCCATACTGTTCGATGTTGCGTCGTTTTCGGCAAACGCTGCGTATACATTAACATCACTCGTAAGCTTATAGACTGCGCTTAACTGGTAGCTGGTTAACGTATCGCTGTAAGAATCTGAAGCTGCTTCAACACCATTAGGCGCTAGTGGGTCACGCGCGTCTACGTCATAGTAATCAACACGTACGCCAGCAATAGTTGAAAATTTGTCGGTCCAAATAGAGAGCTGCTGAAGCGCCAGGCCTGTTTGCCATGCGGTAGAGTCGGTAGTGTCTGACAAGTTAAAATCGCCGTTGCCATCACCGTCTAAATCGTATTGCGCACCCGGTGAAACATATACGCCAGGACGCAGCTCAACTAATCGGGCTTTTTGGGCATCGGTAAGCGGAATAACGCGGTTTGAAATAGGTCCGGTTAAATCAATCGGATTATCGGCCTCAGTGGTAAACTGGCTGTAGCCCAGCACGTCGTTGTAGCGTAGCGCTAACCCTATGGTCGTAGTTTGGCTGTCGTTCCACTTATAATCTAGCTCAGTGCGGTTTTCGAACGTGTCAGCCCCGTCAATGATCTCAACAAAGCTATTTTGCGCAATTTCCTCACGTTCAAGATATTGATAATAAGTAATGTTGCGAAGCGCCACGTTATCAGTCATTTTATATTCGACACTGCTTCGAATAACCGTAGTTTCAGCACCGTTAATGTCGTCAGGATTTGTGAATACGCGGTTGCGAGGAATAACCACTTCCCCGGTAGGGGAAATAATGGCACCAGCCCCCGGAATTGTGCTGCCATTCGGCTGAGTGCCTTGCCCAGTAATATAAATACCGTTATCGATGAGGTCTTGGGTTGGGCGGTTGATACCTGCGTTGTCTGGATAGTCTGTGTCATAATACTCCGCGCTGATATCCCACGTTAGAGTATCGCCCGGCGTATAGCGATAGGCTACAAACAAGTTCGTACTATCGCGCTCGGCAAAATCGTAGAAACTGCCATGGTCTAAGTACTCTGCACTTAAGCGAATTCCACTTTTACCTTCTTCAATAGCTGTACCGTAATCCACTTGCGCTGAATACTGATCCCAGCGCCCAGCGCGAAGGGTGACTTTCCCTTTGCTTTCTGTGGTAGGCGCAACCTTAGTTTGAAGGTTTACAAAGCCACCGTTGCGCTGCGTACTACCAAACAACACTGGCGACGGCCCTTTCACCACGTCAATTTGCTCAACGCTATTAAAAGATAGCGGCAACCCAAAGCCATTGTTACCAGCCTGACGACGTACACCGTCTTGAAAAAGTTCGCCTAACTGACCGCGAATACTTGGCAAGCTTGGTGTGCCAAAGCCGCTTGAAGCGTACGCATTAGGCGCTGCTTTTACGATATCGTGTAAATCATTAATGTTAAGCGCTTCTATCGCTTCTGCCGACAGTGACGTCACCGCTCTAGGTGTCTCTGCAACACTTAAACCGCTGCCGAAAATTCCTTTGAGTGTGTTATCGCCAGGATTTAGCGTGTCTAAACTCTGCTGGTTTCCTGTTACCTCAACCACTTCAATGTCTGCCACTTGTTGAGCATAAAGAGATTGACTGATGGCAAGTGCGAGTGTGCTAACGGCTAGGCCGATTACTTTTTTCATTAACAGATCCGTTTTTTTAATTCTTGTTCGACAAGACCGATACGCGTCACAAAAAATTTCAGTACATTTAATTTTCAAAAAAATATTAAAAAACACAAAATTAGTTGAAATTTTTATTTTGAACGGTCGTTCCAGTATGCTTGCACATTATATTTTTGGAGCATGTATGCAAAACAACACTGATATTCAAAACCGACTACAATGGTCGCTACTTTCTCTTCGCGTGACAATATTTATCGTTATGTTCGTATGGACACTAGATAAGTTTGTTAACCCTGCACACGGCATGGCCATATTTGAAAAATTCTATGGCATTGGCGGCGTTCCTGAAGTAGCCGTATACGTTATGGGCGCATTACAACTCTCGCTAGTTTTAGCTTTCCTAGCGGGGCTTGCTAAAAAATACACTTACGGTCTTATTTTTATTCTTCACGGAGGGTCTACCCTGTCTTCATTCCCGCAGTACCTAGATGCCTTTAATCACCTGCTGTTTTTTGCTGCATGGCCAATGTGGGGCGCGTGCTTTGCACTTTTCCTGTTGCGCGATGCCGATACTAAATTTGCCTTTGGCAAGTAGCGACTATTCGTTAGCTAGACACGCCAGATAAAACCGCTAGATACACCGCACGCTAAAAAGTTAGCGCATAGCTATAGCCCTTATATTTATCTTTAGCGAGCTAACACGATATGACGGCTACGCTTTTTTAGCATTTAACTTACTGTTTGGCAGCAGCATACAGTTGCTGCCATTCAGCCTCTTCTACAGGCATGATTGACAGTCTTCCACCTCTTTTGACCAATGGTAGTTCAGTAATACCGTCCATCGTTTTAATCACTGAAAGCGGCAGAACGCTTGAAAATTTCTCTACAAATTTCACGTCAACGCGATACCATCGTGGGTTATCCTGGCTTGATTTAGGGTCGTAGTATTTTGATTCAGGGTTAAACTGCGTGGTGTCCGGATAACCGGCTTTCACGACTTCGGCAACGCCCGCGATGCCGACCAGCTTGCAGCTTGAATGATAGATAAATACTTTATCACCCAATTTAACGCCGTCTCGTAAAAAATTACGCGCTTGGTAATTTCTTACACCGTCCCACGGTTCAGTTTGATGAGGACGGCTTGCCAAGTCATCTATAGAAAATGCATCAGGTTCTGTTTTAAATAGCCAATACGCCATAGTCGTTGTTAATTCTCTTCGTTGTAAATAGACAAGCCGTGAATGCGCGAGCAAAAGGGTGTTCGAAGCGCTGTTGGGCTTTTTTATTAACGTGAGTATACAAAGCGCTTTAATTTAATGACAGTGCTATACCTTAGCTTGGCCAACACTGCTATAATTGCGTACTAATTCTGAGCTTTTGCGTAATTTAAGCTCAGCAACTCTCTGATTTATCTAGATGTGATTACTATGCAAGCCACCATTAAGGCCGACCGCGGTCTGTTTTCTTACCCTAAATATTGGCCACACTGCCTGGGTACTGCGCCGTTTCTCCCCATGTCAAAGGAAGAAATGGATGCTCTTGGCTGGGACAGCTGTGACGTTATTTTGGTAACGGGCGATGCGTATGTAGATCACCCTAGTTTTGGAATGGCGGTAATTGGCCGAGTACTTGAAGCTCATGGGTTTCGCGTGGGTATTATTTCTCAGCCAGACTGGACCAGCAAAGACGATTTCATGAAGTTGGGTAAACCCAACCTGTATTTCGGCGTAACAGCCGGCAATATGGACTCTATGATAAACCGCTACACGTCTGACAAAAAGCTTCGTCACGACGATGCTTACACGCCAGGCAATGTAGGTGGCAAGCGCCCTGATCGTGCAGTTACCGTGTATTCACAGCGCTGCCGTGAAGCGTTTAAAGGCGTACCTGTTATTGTTGGTGGCATAGAAGCCAGCTTACGTCGCATTGCGCACTACGACTATTGGAGTGAAAAAGTACGCCGCTCTGTACTGTTCGATTCCAAAGCGGATATGCTCTTTTTCGGTAACGCCGAACGTCCTCTTGTTGAAGTCACTCATCGCTTAGCGGCCGGTGAAGATATTGCAGATTTACGCGACATTCGCGGTACTGCAATTATCGTTAAAGAAGCCTTACCAGAGTGGCAAGGTGTAGACTCGACCTCTCTAGACAGGCCGGGCAAGATAGACGCCATTCCAAGCCCCTACCAGATGGAGCCCGAATGCGATTCGCAGGATAAAGACGCCAAAAGCAGTGAAGCGCCAGAAGCCGCTCCCATTGTTATTCAGCCTGCGCAAAAAGAGAAAGAAAAACGCAAGCCTTGGGAGAACGTGTACGTTAAGCTACCTGCGTATGAAACGGTGAAAGACAACAAGGTATTGTACGCGCATACGTCGCGTATTTTGCACCAAGAAACCAACCCAGGTTGTGCCCGAGCCCTTATGCAGCGCCACGGCGACAGGCACATTTGGATCAACCCACCGGCCATGCCGCTTGAAACCGAAGAGATGGACGCGGTATTTGATTTACCGTACCAGCGTGTGCCTCACCCTGTGTATGGCGATGCAAAAATTCCTGCATACGATATGATCCGCTTCAGTATCAACATTATGCGCGGATGCTATGGTGGCTGTACCTTCTGCTCTATTACTGAACACGAAGGGCGTATTATTCAAAGCCGTTCTGAAGACTCTATTATTCGAGAAATTGAGCAAATACGCGATACGGTACCGGGCTTTACCGGCGTAATTTCAGACCTAGGCGGCCCAACAGCGAACATGTATCGCCTGCGTTGTAAGAGCCCGAAAGCAGAAGCTACATGTCGTCGCCCCTCTTGTGTGTACCCTAGCATTTGTGCGCACATGGATACGGACCATAAGCCAACTATCGATTTATACCGCCGTGCTCGTGAGTTGCCTGGAATTAAAAAGATATTGATTGCTTCAGGCGTGCGTTACGACCTAGCAGTAGAAGACCCGGAATACGTGAAAGAACTAGCACTTCACCACGTAGGCGGCTACTTAAAGATCGCTCCAGAACACACTGAAGATGGTCCGCTTTCAAAAATGATGAAACCGGGCATGGGCAGCTACTACCGCTTCAAAGAGCTGTTTGATAAGTACTCACAAGAAGCAGGTAAAAAGCAGTACTTAATTCCTTACTTTATTGCATCGCACCCGGGTACCACCGACGAAGACATGCTAAGCCTTGCAATTTGGCTTAAAGAAAACAAATTTAAGCTCGATCAGGTACAAAACTTCTATCCGTCGCCAATGGCAACGGCTACCACCATGTACCATACCGAGGTAAATTCCCTTCGCAAAGTCACTAAAGACAGTGAAGAGGTGCCTTCTGCAAAAGGTGAAATTCACCGTCGCTTACACAAGGCGATGCTGCGTTATCACGATCCGAAAAACTTTGCACAAATTCGTGAAGCACTTAAACGTATGGGGCGCGAAGACTTAATAGGCCGTGGTCCTCAGCACCTTGTTCCGCCAGAAACGGCAGATGAAAAACGCCAAAAAGCGCAAAAAGGCCGTCGCGGTGAACGCGCACTAACCAAACATACTGGCCTTCCTCCTACCTTTCAGGGCAAGAACAGCAAAGGCGGTAACGGCGTAAATAAGAGCCGACGTAATTCCAACGCTAACAAACAAGGTCGTGGTAACACAGCACAGCAGCATAACGACACCGGCGGGAATAAGAACAGAGGCAGCGCTTCAAAAGGAAATAATAGCGGCGGCAACAGCCGCGGCCGCACGCAAAAGCAGCCAAGCATGCATAAACGTTAAGATAAAAAACGCATAAAACTAAAACGCCCGATGCTTTTAAACACCGGGCGTTTTTTGTGACTTTTAGCAATTACACTGCGCTATCTTAGCTCAATATTTATGTACCCAACCTATATCTACCCGAACTATACGCTTACACTCAGTCGTGATTTGGGTAGCACTTCACATTTTCAAGTTTAGCAAGCTCACCATTTTGATCATTTCTCAGCAAGCACTGCTCGCCATCACTCAATAGCGTAAAGCTGTACACAGGGTTCTCATGCCTTCCATCAAGTGGTAACCCCCTGCTATCTACCTTCGCTTTCCGTTCAATTGTAATGCTTGAAGCGCTACTAAACACATTGTCAGCAACAGTAATTGCTATACCGCCAAACCAGTTGCTAATGGTGTCTTCAATGATTTGCTTTTGGGTTGAACTAGTGCCCTTAGTGATCGCTTTGTGCAACTTAACCTCCTTAGTTGCAGCACAACCAACCGCCAGCGTAAGCGCTACAGCCATGGCTGCAGCAGGCAGCCCTTTGCTTTTATCTTTGCCTTTACCGAATAAAGCCATCAATCTTGTTCCTTGATAACAGGCTGATTTATCTTGTTGTGTAAAATAAAGTTCTCTTTGCGTTGTTCAGGCTTGTCGATAGGAATGAGCTTTTCGCCCCCTAACGCACTTTGGTTACTGCGCAGTGCTTTGACATCCGCCACGCCGTTTGACGTGACAACTTCGGGACATGAGCCTGTAGCAGCATATTCCAATGCGGCTGACAGCATCCCTTCATTTGGGTCGCCCAAGCTTGCGGTGAAGTCATCTTCAACTTCACACCCCGGCAACTCAAAATCGAAATTAGGCGTGGTGGTAGGCATGAAACCATCAGCATAATCACCAAACCCTTTGTTATTCACCCCTTGGAACTGGATAGTAAAGTAGGTCTCACCGCAATTGTCTGTTGGGTAGAACCCATACGGCTTACCACAAGTAGTAGAGCCAATTTGCACTACCTCAACATCTATACCACGAAGCGCGTTCATAACGGCTTCACTGGCGGAGCACGTAGCATCCGTTGAGATAACGTATAGACGAGTTAGCGAAAGGCTTGGCAATAAGGTATCAGTAAGCACGCCTTCGTTATAATCAATAACGTTGCTGTAAAATGGCGTAGGACTGATAGTCTGACCCGTTACCGGATTAGTCGTTGGGTTCTTATCGTTAAATCGCAGTGTCTCAAACGTGGCGTTATTGGTTTGACTTGGACCCGCTACCATATAAGAAAGCTGTGAAGCTAACGCCAATCGGCCACCGCCGTTGTAACGTAAGTCCATGACTAACTCTGTCACATTCTCTTCGACAAAAGTGTCGAATGCATCAATTAGCCCTTCTTGCGCAGTAACAATAAAACTGTTGAATTGAAAATAGCCTAGCTTCCCGTTTTCTGTATCCAGTACCTTAACATTTTGCACCGGCGTTACACTGATATCATCTGACGTTATATCTATTGCTAGCATGGTGCCGTCAACCAATTCAAAACCAAAGCTTGTGGTCGTACCGGCATCGTCAGGAAATAATCCGTCGTTAATAGCATCCACGCCTTGCTGAGTATTATCATCAACAAAATCAACGCCGTTTATACTCACTACCTTGGCGCCGCGCGGCACGTTTGCCAACGCTGCGGGTGAACCGGGCTCGGTGTACCGTACGGTTAACTCTCTTGGCACTGTTGTTGAGCCGAATTCCCAGCTAAAACCAAAGCCCGATGATATACCAGACTGAGATAACTCGTTGTATTCAGCGGTGTCTTGTGAAAAATGGAAATTGTCTTTTGGCGTGCCGCTTGGCGTTAACTCGTTTGTTTTTAGTTGGTCGAAGTACGCCAATATTGAAAAATTCTCAGGATCGTTATCATCGACTTCGTCGTACCAGAGGTAAGTATCGTTGGTCCAAGAGCGCAGCCAGAGTTTTTCATCCATGGCGGTACCTTGGGTGTCTGGATAAGCACTGCCTGTGAAAGGATCTATACCACTCCTTGGTGTTTCACATTTGGCTATGAACTGCGATTGCGGCTCATAAACTCCAGCCACCCATGTAGGGTCAGGCGTTACTGGCGCTGGAGGCGCAGTCACTACCGGAGAAGCATTAGATGAACCACCACCGCCCCCACACCCGGCTAACAGAGAAATCGTCACTGCTAATGCAACTGAAGAATACACATACGCTTTCATAGTTCTAACATGTCCTTATTGTGAATGGCTAACTAAGGCCTACTGCTCAATACTTAAACAATAGCATAGCCGATAATGACATACCCTTGTAAACCTAACTACATAACAAAAGTTTAAAATATTTCTCGTTGTAAAATGTATGTGCTTTATTTTGAGGGCATTTACCAACCTGTTTGTTAGTCAGCTAAGTTACCTTGCATTAGCGCATTTTTACTTTTTCAAGGTACACCTTTTTTCTTGTAGCTTTGAAATCGACCAGCTAGGTCGACATAACCATCAATACTACTGCACCGGCAAAAGCCCAACACTCTTGGCCGTAAGACTGCTGATATAAAGCCCCTCATCTGTTTTAATCGCGCCTGTTACAAAGGGGAAAGCGCCGGTTGGATCTTGCCAACTTTGTACAATCTCACCTTTTTCGCTTAATTCTAAAAGGTGACCATAAGACTGCCCTTGAGGACGCATAAAACCGGGAAGGCGCTGTATTATTTTTCGAATAAATGGTTTATCAGACAGCATATCGACAGGGGCTGAGCGCGGCGACGCAAGGCCAATGTAATAGCTGCCATCATCTGCACGGCTGATGTTATCTGGAAAGCCTGGCAAGTTTTCAATAAGCACATCAACTTGCCCTTTGTTTGGCCCCATAAGCCAATAACGCAGCACTCGGTATTTTCCGGTTTCGTTAACCAGTATCGATTGTTCATCGTGACTGACTGCCACACCGTTCGCGAATACCAACTTATCCATGAGTATTACACTATTGCCAGTGTCGGGATTGTACTCAATTAACCTGCCATTACCCTGGTGTTCGAATATTTCAAGCAAGCTAGCATTAAGGGTACCACCAAAGTCTTTTGCCGAAAATTTAGTGGTCGCGTCGGTAAAATAGATGTTGCCGTTTTGAGCAATATCTACATCATCGGCATAAACGACAGGTGTATTGTTTACCTTATCAACCAGCACAGAGACCTTGCCCGCTGAATTTATCTTAAGAAGCCCACGGTGGGCGTCAGCGACAATAAGGTTGCCTTTATTGTCGTACTTAATGCCTAAGGGGCGACCGTCTGTATTAGCCCAAGGGGAAAAAGCGCTTTCGCCTTTCTTCTTTAACAGAATAGCGCCGGAATGACTCGATATTGCTAAGGTGCCATTTTGGGTCAAGGCAAAATCTTCAGGCCCATAGTCGTTGCCCATGTCGACGAGCGTTAATTCAGATAGTCGTGTGTTTTTTGCAATCTTTCCTTCAAACCCCTTATCGACAGGTGCTTGCCATGCGACTGGCTCTATCGGCACTGGCAACAATAGTAGGTAAAGGACAATAAACATAACTATGGACCACATTATTTTCATTAGCATTCTGCCTTTTTAAAACGCATCCCATTTACAGTCGTTTAGTTTTTTCACCATACCAAGCAAACGCTTAACACTCCCCTTTCGTTTTTGAATAGTTACTTATTACTCACGCCCCATTCCAGACCTTTTTCGCGGCATCGCTTTTATGCATTACAAATTCGTAAAGTGACATCTATAAATAACGTTCGCGCGTTTCATAATAAAATGCAGTAGAGGTACATCATGTCATTTTATTCAAAAACACTCGAAGCTTCGTATGCCAAGCAGCTAGACAAAGAACTAAGAGCAAGTCATGCTGGGGAAACTGGTGCGGTATGGATATATCGAGGCGCTCTTTGTGCTGAATTTATTCTGAGCTTGTTTAAGATAGTGCGTTCAACAAGCGCAACTACGCGCTTCATCCACCAGCACTTGAAAACTGAAAAACAACACCTCGATATTTTCGAAAATGAACTGCCACGTTTTAGGGGGAGCTTTATTCTTCCTATTTGGATTGGGGCTGGATTTATGACAGGATTTATTCCTCGCTTATTGGGTGAAAATTGGTTTTTTTATACTATTTACTGTGTCGAACAATTTGTCGATACCCATTATGAAAATCAGTGCAGTCAACTCGTGATGCAACCTAACCCGCCTTCGAATGTCATCGACAGGTTGAAGCGATGCCAGATGGACGAGCAGCACCACAGAGACGAGGCGGAAACCTTAATGGCCCAAAAAGCATCGCTACCTATGAAAATGTGGGGACACTTGGTAAACGCAGGCTCATCAACGGCGGTTTTCATTGCGAGATTCATTTAAACAAGTTACCGGCGCTTCACATAACTAATTCTGAGATCTTACATAGTGCATCGCGGAAGTATGAATGGGCAAAAAAAGTAGAGTTAGACCGCCAAAACCTTGCGATATCTGCGGTAAAGCAGATGACATACAGTATAGAGTGCAAACCAGCGATAGTGAGCGCTGGTTGATTGTATGTAAAACATGCCAGGAACAGGCAGCGAATAGCGCGGGTTATCTCTACGGCGGAACGTGGAAAAGGAAAAAGCGCAATTAACGCCTAACCGCTTCTATGGTTAGGCGCTACCAAAGCGCTCAACATTTTGTACTTTTAAACACGCGCCTCTTCTATACTATTAACTTGGTCCTCCTGCGCATCACAATCTTTCCCATCACTCTTCGCTTCTGCTCGATTAGCGTTAGCGCGTTTTATTAACGTGCGTGCGCGGTATAAGCTCCAAATGACATAGCCCGCCATAGGAATATTGAGTTGCAGTGAAGAAATAGTAAATGCAGCATTGCCATGAACAGCCACGTAAGCAAGGATTAAAACAAGTACGCTAAGCCCCGAAATTAGTAACCAGATTGGCTTAGTTAAGCGTTTTATTGCTACTGTCAACGCAGTATTAAGCACCATCACCCCCCAAAATACTGCTATGAGTGGACCTGCAAAGAACATATCAGCCACGGCGGTTAGAGCCAACGCACTGACACTTCCCCAGACCATGCTATACCAAAGCCGACTTGCCAAAGGTGGGTGTGCTTTTTTAGACAGCCAAATTTCCATTCCAGAAACGCAAAGCATAGTTAACATAACGCCAAGGATAAAAAACAACCATTTGCTGGTCATGCCGGCAAAGTCACCGAAGTGCAAACGATACATGGCCCAAAACAACTGCTTGCCCCACTCTCCATCTTCGTAACTAGCGTTGCCGATATAATTTCCCGCTGTATCGAAACGATAGCCTTCGGCGTAAATCATTCTGTTCGGAGCTTTCGCATATATCTCAATGAACTGCTCTGGCTCACCGACCTCGTGCACCGTTAAAAAGATTGGCGACTTTTCGGGCGCTAGCGTTTCCATTTGACCAAACGCCTTTCCTATAGCAGGTTTACCCTCTTGTGGGGCGATGATAGGATCTGGCGTAAAGATTTGGTCGATTACAGCGTCTCTGTCTCCGCCATAATTTACAGTGGCAACTAACGCTAAAATAACACCGGCCAAACCAAAGTAAGTTCCCGTAATGCCGATGACTAAATGAAACGGCGCTGCCCATAGACCAAAGCGGTTGTGCAAATCAATCTGTGCTTGCTGACCATTGCCGCCTCTTCTAATTTTAAATGCATCTTTTGAGATCCTTTTATGAGCGATGATGCCTGTAATAACCAAGGTGCAAATAATGGCACCTAAAGCACTGACTAAAATCATTCCCCAGCTATGCGGCAGGTTTAAATATAAATGCAAGTCCACCAACATTTGGGTGAAGGCCACGCTTTCTTCTTCCAGCAGATTACCTTCGCTATCAGCAAAATACGCAACGTGGTCGTTTTCAACAACTAACCTCGGTATGTCGGATGTCGGGAATACCACGTAAAGGTGGTGAGTTTCTTCGGTATATTGAGCTAGGAAACTATCCATCGCTTTTTCAATTGCTTGTGGGGAAACATTCTCCATCTCTTCAATATGCGGCTGTTCCCACCGTTCAAACTCTAAGTGAAAAACCGCAACTGTCCCAGATAAGCACACCAAAAAGAGAAGTACACTTAGAAAAACGCCTACCCAAGTATGTGCGTTTAATGCATTTTGTTTTGTTATTTTATCCATCGATATTCACCTACATGGGGAAGAAAATAAGTATTGGTAGGCAAAGCGCAGCCAAAACTGCGTAAGCAACAACAACTTTAATTTTGTGGGCGGTGGCAAGGTAGTGATAAACAATAAGACCCCACAAAATTGGCAACAGCACGATACCAGTAGCCAACTTCCCTGCTATTGAAAATGGTAGTAACGCACATATTCCTAGCGTCAATAACACGCTCACAACCAATAAAACAACCAGCACCACTATGTAGTTTGCGATGTTCCCTAGAACTGTACGTCGCGAGAAGTTAAAGCTCCTCGGCTGAGGTACATTTTTTGGCTGAGGTAAATGCGTTTGGTTAAACGCAATAAAAGGCCACACTAAAATGGAAGGGATACACAGCGCATACAGCACGCCAAATTCCCACCCCTGAGCATAAGACCAGCACACTGCTGCAACCAACCATACGACAAGACCTAAATAAAGATACGTTGACGCTTGAGCGCGCCAACTTTTATAAATAACACCTAAGGCTGCAAGTGTTAAACCACCCGCTGCAACTGAAAGCATGATAAATCCTTAAAACGAATAGGTTAGCGACGCGTTCACTGTTCTGCGTACACCAGGGAAACAGTCACCTCTGAATAAGCAGGACGTGAGATATTTTTTGTCGGTCACATTTCTTACATTCAGCTGCAAATTCAAATTATCTGCTAGCTCGTACGACACCATCAGGTCACCAAGGGTGTAGCTAGGCGTGTCGTATCTGATGACACCATTCTCAGAAACTGATTCTCCCACGTAGCGAATACCTGCTCCTACGGTCAGCGCTTCAAGCTCGAGTGGAGAATAATTTACCCACAACGACGCATTGCTGTCTGGCTGTGCTGACAACGAAAAACCGTTAGGATCTTCTGCATCCATGACCGACGCCGCAAACTGCGCTGTTATCTGACCAAAGTCTACGCGCCCTTCTAGCTCAAACCCTTCAATGGTCGTTACGCCTTGCTGTTGCGCCGCTTCGTCTGGTAATCCGTTAGGATTAGGAAGGTTTGAAACTTCAATATCGTAATACGCCAGCGTGATAAAACCAGGAACTGACGAGAGTTCATACTTAATCCCTGCCTCGTATTGACGGCCTTCTTCTGGCTGAAGCTGGTTGTTATTGTTATCTAATCCCACTACCGTCTCGAACGACTCAGCGTAACTAAGGTAGGGGGAAAAACCGTTGTCAAAGCGATACAAAATTCCAGCTGAGTAAGATGTTTGCGTGTCATCCTGCTCAGTTACGCCAGTATCATTGTCAACGCGGTCGTGACGTAGACCTAGCGTTACTCGCCAGTTTTCATAGGAAATTTGGTCTGATAGATATAACCCGGTGTCCGTAACCGTCTGTTCAGGCGCATCGTTATAGATTGCGTCGAATATGGCTTGCTCTGGTGCGCCTGTGTACTCGGGGTTGGCTAAGTCCAGAATGTACCTGAAGTCACCTTGTAATACCCCGCCACCAGCATAATAAGCAGAATTAGCGTCAGTTTTAACATGTTGATATTGTACACCCGCTAATAACTCGTGTTCGAAAGAGCCCGTTACAAAGCCCTTGTTTACGCGAATATCAAAAGCGTGTTGATTAAACGTATTGTCTGCTTGATAAAACGTTCTCGGCACAAAGGTATCGGTAGGCGCTACCGATGCCCCTACAAAAGCGTTTAGATAGCGAGTACCGCCCGTAAAAGTGGGCCACGCCTGGTGGTAGTCTGCCTCACCATCGCGCCATAAGACAGTAAATGAAAGTGACGTTGTATCGTTAATCAAGTGCTCGCCAAGCAAGGTAACTTGATTCGACTTAGTAGCAAATTTATTAAACCCTGGTTCACCTGCGTAAACATCCTGGTCGGGTAAATAAGTGCCGTCAGCCAAGGGCAATAATGTGCCTTCCACTGGAATAAACTGCGCCGCTGTATCGCTATCAGTATCTTGGAATAACCCGATAAGCGTTAGCGTTGTTTCGTCAGAAGGCATAAAAGAAAGCGACGGCATGAAGACTTGGGTGTCATCGCTAACGTAATCAACCTGAGAATCAGCATTACGATATATACCAACAAAACGCCCGATCCACTTATCATCTTCAGACAGGCTGCCGTTTACATCTACCCCAACTTGCGCGCGGTCGAAGTTTCCGTAGGACATCACCACTTCGCTTCCTTTGCCTAACGTCGGCGTTTTTGACACATAGTTCATTATGCCACCGGGAGAGCCCTGACCGTAAAGTACAGAGGCAGGCCCCTTAAGCAACTCAACCTGTTCCATTGTGTAAATTTCAGCTCGCGTAGAATTATAGCTGCCAAACAACTCTTGAATTGAGTCGCGATAGCGCGGAATACTTAATCCTCTGGAAGAAATTGAATCGACTCGGGTGGCGTATCCGTATGACTCCCCCGTCACACCCGCCATATAGGTGGCAGACTGAGAAAGATTTAACACACCTTTTTGCTTTAAATCTAATGCGGTTTCAATGGAAATTGTACGGGCGAGTTCAACAATGGGGGTATTTGTTTTTGTTGCGCCAAACGGAGAACGCATGCCCACTACTTCAATCTTTTCTACTGCATTCGCTTCTGCTGTTTCCGCTGTAGCTTCTCGCTTATCTATAGCTAAGCCAGCGCCGCTTTCATCTTCCTGAGCATGTGCGTGAGACGCTAAGATAGCCGCTACCGCCAAGCTGAGTAATTTCTTATTCATGTTGAGTGCTTTCTGTGATTTATTTTTAAGACCCATCAATTCGCCTATTACGAGAATGAAGTGAACTGAAGGCTGTATTAGTACTTTCGTCTAATTTAGCAAAAAATTACACAAATGATAACCAGTATCATTAACATTATCATCAATAAGTAACAGAAAACGCGTTAACCGGGGTTGTTAAGTAACATAACGATACGCGCATACAAAAAAGCCGAACTAACAGCGTTAGCTCGGCTTTAACTCTCTTGAGAAATGAAAGGCTAATGACTATGCCGCTTCACTTTCCTGTTCAGACTCAACTACTTCGTGACTTAGTAAATATTCAAATGCAGCAAGCGATGCTTTCGCGCCCTCACCCATCGAAATAACAATTTGCTTGTACGGGACTGTTGTTACGTCACCGGCTGCAAATATGCCCGGCTCAGATGTATGACACTTAGTATCAACAATAATTTCGCCATACTGCGTCATATCTACCGTGCCCTTCAAAAACTGGCTGTTAGGTACTAGTCCAATTTGAACAAATACACCTGCAAGTTCACGGGTGTGCACTTCGTTAGTTGAGCGGTCTTGGTATTCAATTGCGTTCACTTTGCCATTTTCAGCAGTAATTTGGCGGGTCGCCGCATTCTTGATAATGGTAATGTTATCGCGCTTTTGAGCTTGATCGATAAGTACCTTATCTGCTTTAAGTTCTGGCATAAATTCAAATACCGTCACCGATTTTACGATGCCTGCAAGGTCAAGTGCCGCTTCAATACCTGAGTTACCACCGCCGATTACCGCTACGTCTTTACCTTTAAAGAAAGGGCCGTCACAGTGTGGGCAGTACGCTACACCATTACCGATGTTCTCTTTTTCGCCCGGAACACCAAGCTCTCTCCAGCGTGCGCCTGTCGCGACAATAACCGTACGAGTGCGGATCTGTTCGCCAGAAGAAAGCGTAATGGTTTTAATATTGCCTTTCTCAATGCTATCAACGCGTACGTGCTCTTTAAGCGTAATATCGTAATCGCGTACGTGCTCCATCAAATTACCGACAAGCTCAGGGCCCGTTGTTTTAGGTACTGAAATAAGGTTCTCGATACCCATAGTATCTTTAACTTGGCCGCCAAAAGTTTCAGCAACGATGGCAACTTTAAGGCCTTTACGGGCACTGTAAATCGCCGATGCAACACCTGCTGGACCACCACCGATAACCGTTACGTCTTGAAGTGGTAACGCATCGCCTTTGTTTGCTTCTTTAAGGCTAGGGTCGCGTTCAATTAACTTGTTGATAAGCACAGAGGCATCAACTTTACCATTCGCGAATAGCTCGCCATTAAGGTATACGCTAGGAACACCTTGGATGTCGCGCTCTTGAATTAGATTTTGATATAACCCGCCGTCGATCATTTCGGTCTTGATATTAGGATTGATCAAAGCGAATTGATTAAGTGCCTGTACGACTTCAGGGCAGTTGTGACAGCTTAAGCTAATAAACACTTCAAAATTAAGTGGTTCATTCACCGCTTTCACCATCGACTTAACGCTATCGTCTAGCTTAAGTTCAGTGCCCGCTGCGTGCAGCATGGCAAGTACAAGCGAATTAAACTCGTGACCGCCAGGGATACCAGAAAAACGAATTCCCGTATCTTCGCCGTCAGCTTCCAATAAAAAGCTGATTGCACTGCGCAACTGACCATTCGTGTCACGCTCTTCTACGTTTAATTTTTCGCTTACTGAAGCAATGTCGGACAGAAACGTCACAAGCTCTTCACGCTTGCTATGCTCACCGGTCTGTACGACAAAGGTTACGTTTTTTTGCATTGACTCTGCATATGATTTCAATGCTTGTAAAATTTCTTTAGTTAACACGGTTATTCTGCCTTATTTTCGACACGCCGATCCCCGCCAACCTTTTGAAGGGTCAACAACATAAGCGGAAATTGGAAATTAATATCAGGGAGTGGAGACCCACCCCCTACAAATTATCTGCTTAATACTGTGCAATGCACAAAGCGCTGAGCTTACGAATATTAAGCGCTAAGCGTGCTGCTTAGATTTTGCCTACTAGGTCAAGTGAAGGTGCTAGTGTTGCTTCGCCTTCTTTCCACTTAGCTGGGCAAACTTCACCTGGGTTGTTTGCAACGTACTGAGCAGCTTTAACTTTACGTACTAGGTCATCTGCGTCACGGCCGATACCTTCAGAAGTGATTTCCATCGCTTGGATGATGCCTTCTGGGTCAACAACAAATGTAGCGCGGTCAGCAAGACCCATGGTTTCACGCATACAATCGAAGTTACGAGTGATTTCGCCTGTTGGGTCGCCAATCATTGCAAATTTGATCTTGTTGATCGTGTCAGAAGAATCGTGCCATGCTTTGTGAGTGAAGTGAGTGTCAGTAGATACTGAAAATACTTCTACGCCACGTGACTGAAGTTCTTCGTATTTGTCAGCGATGTCGCCAAGCTCAGTTGGACAAACAAATGTGAAGTCAGCTGGGTAAAATACGAAAACTGCCCATTTACCTTTGATGTCTTCGCTGCTTACGTCTACGAACTCGCCGTCTTTAAATGCAGTTGCTTTGAAAGGTTTGATAGCAGTATTAATCAATGCCATGTTTAATTCTCCATTTGGTTTAAATTATTTTCGCACGTTAAATACATGCGAATACAAACTTTACGTTTATTGTGTCGACATGGTTTTGCAGTTTTGTGAATATAATCACTTGTCGCAAAATTCATGTCTCTTGAAACTGGTGATAAGAATAGCGCGCACAATCACAAAAAACTAATTGGTAAAAATGAATCGCTTAATCAGGTTATTGAATTGAACGATGAAAATTGAGTCAAAATAGATTGATTGCATTGCAATACGGTTTCAAGGGCTAAACCCTGCTGAATGAGAAAACTATGACCCATTCCCGACTACAGCGCATCTCAGACGAACTAATGCTAATCGATGGACACTCGCCATCTCGCACTTTGGCAAAGCATGCAAAAATGGAAGCCAGCCCCTTTGTTTTCTACAGAGGCAGTGCGCAGTTGTTTTACGCAGATATAAAATCTGGCCTTATCAATTTTCCTAAAGAATGCGAGACAATTCCCCTCACTAGCGTGATGGGAGACTGTCATACCTCTAATTTTGGTTTTCTCACAGAAGAAGGGTCTCACGGAGATACAGTGATCTTCTCACCCAACGACTTTGATGATGCGTGTGTCGGCAAAGCACATTGGGATGTGCTCCGTTATCTCACTTCATTGCACCTTGCCCAGATACATTGCCTGGGCACCGTTGATGGAAAGTATGCGTGCGATAACATAGACATCACTAAACCTGTTGTCAGCCACCAGCAGGTTATTAATGCGCAATACGCATTTATTGAGCGTTATGTAGAAACCTGTAGCAAGGTAGTAGAAAACGCTATGGTGATTAACGAAGCCATAGACTATTGCCCAAATGCGGTGCCAAGCAAGCTGACCAAACTATATAAAAAAGCCAAAGCCCGCAGTGCAGGAGGAGAAGACTTCACGGTTAAAAGTGCGCTGGCTAAAGCCGTTCATTTTGATGGCAAGGCCTTGGGGTTTAAGGCCAACAGTGAGAAATTTTCTACCCTAAGCCCACAAGAATACGCCACGCTACTAGAAGCTTTTGCTCCCTACATGGACGATGCGGTAGTCGATATAGTGAAACGCCTTGATGCGGGCACTGGGTCGGTAAATATGGCGCGCTACTACTTTTTAGTAGGACCAGCAAAACCACATAATTCAGCAAGCTTTGCGCATTGTCATATTGTAGAAGTTAAGCAACAACGTGTTGCGGCGCCTATTTATTACTTCCCCGATATTAATCCAGTTAATAAATTAAACGCTGCGCATCTTACTGCCCGCTGCCAACGTAGAATGCAACGAAAACCCGACTTAGTGCTTGATGAAGTTAAGTTTGAAAACGCCCATTATCTGGTTCGCTCCAGACATCACGCCAAAGTGGGAGTCGACCCTCAAGACATTGCAATGGGTAATAAAGCAATAAATGGCGGATTTGAATATTATGCTGAATTGTGCGGATACAGCCTTGCGTTAGCCCATTGCCGTGGTGATAGAAGAAGCACACGATTTGCTTCATCAGCGTCTACATCCTTTTCTCAAGTAAAAAGCCTGCTTGTGAAAATAGCAAATCTTTATACAGAACAAGTAGTTGATGATCATGCGCTGTTCGCTCGTGCGCTGAAATAAAGATATCAACAAAAAGCGTATTTTTTACCAGGCGAACTGTTGTCATAGACGTGTCGTTAGCATTATTTAACACCTATATTAGCTTTTGGTTAAGAGTTAAAGGCATGAGTAAACTTACCTGTAGATGATAAGAACCTGATATTTAAGCAATATTTTAAAAACAGCTTGAATAAGGTTAAGTCATTCCTATCCATTACAAATGCCCTTAGTGTAGTTCAAGCAATAAGAAAATTGCGCTTCACATATCACTCTGTTTTTTCTATTTCGACAAAAGCAGAAACAGTAATTATGTGAATTAAAAATAATGAAAACTACAAAGGGAAAATGACGTGAAAACATCATTAACTTTACTATCTGCAGGAATCATTTCTGCACTTTCTTCAACCGCCATCCAAGCTAACGATTTAGTCATTAGCGGTGTTATCGATGGACCGTTAAGCGGTGGTGTTCCAAAAGCCGTAGAACTATTCGTTGTCAACGATATTGCTGATTTATCTGCCTATGGCATAGGCAGTGCAAACAATGGTGGCGGCACAGATGGCGAGGAGTTTACTTTTCCAGCTGGAGTTTCTGCAAGCGCTGGCAGCTACATCTACGTCGCCTCAGAGGTTGAAGGTTTTACTGCGTTTTTCGGTTCAGCGCCAGACTACGACACATCGGCAATGGGTATTAATGGTGACGACGCAGTTGAGCTTTTTAAAGATGGCAGCGTTATTGATACATTTGGTGACATCAATACCGACGGTAACGGCACTGCATGGGAATACCTTGATGGGTGGGCGTACCGTACGTCAGGCCAAACCGCAAACGGCGGCAGTTTCGAAGTAGCTAACTGGTCTTACAGTGGTGTTGACGCGCTGGATGGCTCAACCACTAATACAGACGCTGAAACGCCTTTTCCTGCTGGTACATTTACCACTGAAGGTAGCGATGACGTTGTTGAAGTGCCAGAAGAGCCCGCTGTTGAACTAGGCATTTGTGGCGCAGAGGCAACACTAATTAGTGCTATTCAGGGCAGTGAAAGCAGCTCTGCTGAGGTAGGCAACAGCGTTATAATTGAAGCTATTATAACCGGCACACGCGCTGGCGGCTTCTTTGTCCAAGAAGAATCGTCTGATTACGACGCTGACGACGCTACGTCTGAAGGCTTATTTGTAGAAGGTTCCGTTGACGTTGAAACAGGTAACCTGGTTCGCCTTTACGGTGAAGTAGAAGAAAACTACGGTATGACCACACTTGCTATGGATAGTGATGTGGCTGCACTTGACTGTGGTACAGCGGATGCTGTAGCAGCGGTAGAACTTTCTATGCCGTACGAACTTGACCTTGAAACCGTTGAAGGAATGGTTGTTAGCGTGACTGATGCAACAGTGACAAGTACAAACAACCTGTGGCGTTTTGGTGAAATCGTTGTTAGCGATACAATTAAACGCCAACCAAGCGACGTAGCTGCGCCTCTGTCAGAAGCTTATACTGCGGCAGAAGAAGCGAGCGAGACAAGCCTTCTTACCATCGAAGATAACAGCAGCTCGCAGTACCCAGATGCTCTTAATTACTTCCCTACTTTCAGCTACGCTAATGCCATTCGCATTGGTGATTCGGTTTCTGCTGCTGGCCCACTAAACTACAGTTTTGGCACTTACAGAATTAATCCAAGCGACGTTATCGAAGTAACGTCTTCTCGCGAAGCAAACCCAGTGGTTGCAGAAGGTAACCTATCTATTGCTACGTTCAACGTGCTTAACTACTTTAATGGTGAAGTAGATGCAAATGGCGACGTAACTTTCGATTATGACGAAAACCGCGGCGCAGACGATGAAGTGGCGTTTGAATTGCAACAGGGTCGTATCGTTGAAGCTATCGTTAACCTCAACGCAGACGTTGTCGGTTTAATGGAAATAGAAAACGATGGTTTTGGAGAAGATAGTGCTATCCAATCTTTAGTTAATGCTATTAACGCTGAACTTGGTGAAACCGAACAATACTCATTCATCGCTACCAGTGATGGCAGTGAAATTGGTACGGATGCGATTACTGTTGGCTTGTTATACAAAGCTTCAGTAGTAACCCCAGAAAACGACGCTATGATAGTCGCTATGCCAGAGCAACAAATTGATGAAGATAGCCTGGCACGCATGCGCCCAAGCCTTCTTCAATCGTTCGTGCACACTGAAAGCAGCAAGTCCTTCCTTGTGGCCGTGAACCATTTTAAATCAAAAGGCGGTCAATGCGCCGAAGACTTGGTAGAAGCGCCGTCTGAAATCACGACCATTCAAGGCAGCTGTAACGCACTTCGTGTATCGGCAGCTATAACGCTTGGCAACGCATTAAGTGATGAGAGCTTACCCGAGCGCAAGGTTATCTTAGGCGACTTAAACGCGTATAGCGCTGAAGATCCAGTAGCTGTACTTACCGATTACACACCTGAGTCTCGTGGATACACTATTACGACTGCGGTCAATACCGGTATGGATGAAGGCTCGTCAGTGGACGTAGAGTCTAGCTTCGGCTATCACAACTTGGCTGAAGAGTTTGATGCAGAAGGCTTCTCATATTGGTTCTACGGAACTGAACAGGTAGGTAGTTTAGATCACGTACTAGCAAGTGAAGCCATGCTTGAAGATGCCATTGACGGTGCTCACTGGAACATCAATTCAGTTGAAGCTTACCAGTTGCAGTACGATCAAGCGCTTCGCTATTACGCGGATGAAGACGGTTACGCTTTCACTGACGTTGGTCCATTTAGAAGCTCAGACCACGATCCCTTCATCGCCACCTTCGATTTACAAGCAGATGTCGTTGAAGAAGAGGAAGAAGCAAGCAATGATAGCTCAGGTGGAGCAATGGGAGGAATCCTTGCTCTGCTAGCTGCAGCGATTGGCTTTCGTCGTCGCACTTCTGCTGCTAATAAATAAAAAAAGAAAAGTTTAACTTCTTTTAAACGTTAAAGCTGCTCTGGTATCAGAGCAGCTTTTTTAGTTTTTGTCTCACAATTATTATAGAACTATGACTATAGGACGATTGAAAATGAATGTCAGGCGCTGCTCTGTTAAAAAGGTCCGCACACAGTGAACATGCAAAAAGTTAGACTTTTGCTACAACCATACCAACTAAATCAGCAGCATTAGTATCGTCGATTTCAATGCCAATACGAGCGATATACTGGTCGCGTTTATCTGCCTGAGTCGCCGATAGCTCTTCTGCACAGAGTAGTTTGGCCGCTCGCTGCGCTGACTTCATTTGCTCTTCACTTAGCCCACCATCAAGATGCATTTGAGTAATGACTTTAAGCAAGCTTAACGCAATTTGCTTGTCTTTTGGTGATAGCGTTAGCGCCTGCTGCAAATTGTTATACGCAGGGATAAGACGGTTTTCTTTGTAGTTCACTGCCGCCATTTGTTTTAGTTCTTTCGTGGTAAACTGAATTTCGGTACGCTCTATCGATTCTTGGTTAAGGTACTCATTTACCACTTGTGAAGTAAATGTATCGCCCTCAATCTGTTTTCTCAATTTATCCAAAATGCTGACACAGTGCTCACGCATGCCCAGCTCATGAAACGCTTTCATTTTGTCTAAACTGTCTTCCATCGATAGCCCATCGGTAGATGCAGTGCGCCCCTCCATTAATTTTTCAGCTTCACGCTTCTGGTCTTTTAGGCATAACACTCGCGATTTAACTACATCAATCTGCTCGGCGAGCTGATTTTGCATACCTTTTTGCTGCCTAAGTTCTTCCAGTTCATACTCTGCGCGCTTTAAGTACTTTTCACCTTCTGCATTACCTAAGCTTGTGGCCAAATCAATAGTTGAGCGAATAACATTAAGTGTTAGTTGCGGCGAATCGTGAATTGAATTTTTGGCAAACTTGGCCATATTTTGCACGGCAGAAAGCTGACCGGCTTTGTC
Source organism: Alteromonas sp. 5NW40-0090 (assembly GCF_057552975.1). Classification (NCBI taxonomy): domain Bacteria; kingdom Pseudomonadati; phylum Pseudomonadota; class Gammaproteobacteria; order Alteromonadales; family Alteromonadaceae; genus Alteromonas; species Alteromonas sp. 5NW40-0090. The sequence continues at coordinate 339,756 of NZ_BAAJLT010000003.1, read as the reverse complement.
GTGATTAAGTCTGGCGAGATCCCATAAACGCTTGTTGCGTTCAATGTTTCGGGGAGCAAGTCGACTTGCTTCTTTCATTTGCTCGTAAGCAATATCAAACTGCTCTTTTTCAATAAAGTATTGTGCGAGCAAATCAAAAGTTAGGAATCGCGTGTCGGGTCGCTGGAGCAGATCGTCAACCAGTAACTGTGCTTCTTCGAGTTCATCTTGACGCAGTAGCGAACGGGTAAGACCAATGTGAACCCATGCGTGGTCCATACTTTGTAAGAGTGTTCTAAAGTAATCCTCTGCCGTTTCATAATCGCGAAGCTGCAGCAAACAATCGCCAATAAGCCGCTTTATTCGGGTGTGGTATTCAGAAAGCGAGGGGTCTTTCAACTGTCGCTGCGCATAGTACATTGCGGTGGAATAGTCACCAGCATGCATACAATGCAACATTTTATGAAGCTTTAGTCTAACTTGAATAAGGTATTCCAGACGAGATTCAATCTTGTTGCGTTGTAGTGGCTTAACCCAAAAGTCATCGGGCTGTAGCTCTACAATACAGTTAACGAGTTCTGGGGAGGTCTCTGCACTGAGAAAAATTACCGTCGTGGTGTCATTGATGTGATTGAGGTGTTTTAATTCTTCGAAAAGGTGAAAACCATCTTTATCGTGACTTACGTTAAACGCGAGTAAAACAAAATCATATTGTCTTGCCGAACAAAGCCTTTTGGCATGAAATGCATTAAATGCACTACTTACGTTTTTAATCCCAACTTCATGTAATGCTGATGCAACAACATCGTGCACTAGCCCTTGGTTATCAATAACCAGCACGTGTAGCTCTTCTCTTGGGGTGGGGGCGGGTATTTTTTCCAGCATTAGCCAATCACTTCTTACATCTTTTCCCTAAGCAACACAATAGCGTAAGTGCAGCCTATTGTGGATAACACTATGCATCTGTGAAACATGGCTTCTAACTGCACAGTCAGCGCGTAACTTGCCAGCGCTTATGCCACGCGTTGATTTTAAGCCATGCTTCATAACAACAGATATATAGCAAAACCGTATTATACATAAGTATTGTTTTTTAGATACTAGCGTGGTGGGTCGATGTTATCGTTAACACTACCATTTACCCTGAACCACCCTGCAACAGAATGACGCGGTCTTACCGCAGGCAATACTTCGTGGGGAAAGGCTTCACTGAGAAACACCACGAATGTGCCTTTATTTGGTAAAATTTTTGTGCCTGTTTCGTCATTATCATTAGCATAAAGCACCAATTCTCCACCGTCGTCTTCTTGCCATTTATCATTTAAGTAAGCAACGATTGACAGTACACGATTGCCCTGCCCTTTAAACGCATCTACATGGCGTTTGTAAAATTTACCGGGTTCATAACAGGCAAAATGACTTTCAAAAGAAAAAAGCCCCATAAAAAGCGAACGATTTATGTATAGTTGCATGGCTTCACACCACGAAAGCCACAAGGCCCCTTCTTCAGAAGACCCTGTGATCCAGCAAATTTCGTCTCCTCGCACTTTTTCAGCTTGTTGATAATTTTCTGCTCGACCAATGCCTGCTCTTTTGTATTCAGCTTCGGAAATTGATTTCTGGCAAGACAAAAGTGCCTGAGTAATAAAATCAGGTAAACCATTCTCTTGAATAGAAAAGCCTTTAGTGACTAAGTCATCAACGACATTTTCAAATATGGCTTCATCGAAAACATGTAGAGGCTGATAGGACGCAAGTTGTTCTCTATTCATCAGAGTATCTTTACCTTTAAGCGGTTGACTAACCGTGCAGTTAGGGTGCTTGTATTCGTTAAAAAGTTTGCGAACTTATACTCGGGGTTGAGCCCTATGACAATTGCATCGCCACTTATTTTCTGCGCTATTTTTTTATCGATAGAAGAAAATTTTTTTGTCGTTCGACTTGACGATGAAAAGTCGCACGATTCTTGCTTGATTCATATTCATTGATGCACCAGTAAATTCCATAAAAGGTGAACTAAATCAATAAGTAATCCGAGGTATATATTTTAAGAATGTTGAGTGAAAGCGCTTTTCACGTTTCCTCGTCACCTTTGTCTCATTCTTTGAAACACGCGGCTGCATTTAACAGTTGAAAAACCACTTGCAAGGCGTTTAAGTAGAAATATACAAATTACGTATCAGAATTTTTTAGCAAAAAGAGTAACCCATGAGTCAAGATCAAACACAGATAGAAGAAACAGAGCATCATCTAGACTTAAGAAACTTGAGGTTGGACGACTACAACGACGTAAAAGCGTTAATGGATAAGGTATACGCTAACGTTGGAGGCGCATGGCCTTATTCTAACTACAAAGCGCAAGTTACCACATTTCCTGAAGGGCAAATATGTATTGAAGATAAAGGGAAAGTCGTTGCTTTTGCCATTTCAGTTATTGTTGATTACGACCAGTTCGGTGATAAACATAGTTACGATGAAATAACCGGTGATGCCTATCTAACAACGCACGATCCGAATGGTGATGTGCTTTATGGCGTAGAGGTAATTGTTTGCCCAGAATACCGCGGCCTTCGCTTAGGCCGGCGTCTTTATGAAGCGCGCAAAGAACTATGTAGAAACTTAAATCTAAAATCAATTATGGCTGGGGGCCGTATACCCAATTATAGAAACTATGCGGATGAACTGTCGCCTTATGAATACATTGAGCAAGTTAAACTCAAGGATATTTACGACCCCATTTTGACATTTCAACTATCAAACGGTTTTGAAGTTAAGCAAGTAATGACCGCCTACCTCCCTGAAGATGAAGCATCGAAGGGTTATGCCACGCTGCTTCAATGGCACAACATTTACTACGAGCCTGGCACGCCGTCATTGATCGCTAGTAGAAAATCAAGTGCGCGCATAGGATGTATTCAGTGGCAAATGCGTTATTTTAATAATGTTGAGGAGCTGTTACAGCAGGTTGAGTACTTCGTCGACGCACTGTCAGATTATTCTTGTGATGTCGCCCTTTTCCCCGAATTTTTTAACGCGCCATTAATGGGTCTAAGTCCTTCCGATTCGTCCATCGATGCTATTTGGCATTTGGCTACTTACACTGATGAAATTTTAACTGCCGTATCGCATTTAGCGGTGTCATACAATATTACAATTATCGCGGGTTCAATGCCTGTGGTAGAAGATGAACAGCTCTATAACGTTAGCTATATTTGCAAACGGGACGGGACCATTGAGAGCCAGTACAAACTTCATCCAACACCTCATGAAAAAGAGGACTGGATCATGAAGGGTGGAAACAGCCTCAAGACATTTGATACCGACTTTGGAAAAATTGGCGTGTTAATCTGTTATGACGTAGAGTTCCCAGAGTTGGCGCGCATTCTTTCCGACCAAGAGATGCAAATCTTGTTTGTCCCCTTTTGGACGGATACAAAAAATGGCTACCTGCGTGTCCGTCGATGTGCACAAGCAAGAGCTATCGAAAATGAATGTTACGTAGCAATTGCAGGAAGTGTAGGAAATCTGCCCAAAGTTGATAACGTGGATATTCAATATGGACAGACTGCCGTATTTTCCCCTAGTGATTTTGCTTTCCCTCATGATGCTATAGTGTCAGAGACTACACCCAACACTGAAATGACGCTGATTGTTGATTTAGACCTAGACAAACTGACTAAATTGCAAAATGAAGGTTCAGTTAGAAACTACCTAGACCGACGTCGCGATTTATACCGTGTGGAGTGGATTGGCGATAAAAATTAACAAGATGTTTTTTCGCTAATAAAGCGGCTTAATCACTCGAATTTTAAATTCTTTGGCTTATGTTTATTGACATTCAACATAAGCCGTAGAATTTCCCTTAATTTAGCGATAACATGAATTCGTGCGCAAAGAAAAATGTGCTCTCTTGAACATATAGAAGATGTCGACACCATTAAGAGAGCGCTACATAAAGAGATTACAAATTTACTATGGCAAATAATTCTAAAAGCGATGAGTTTCCAACCATTAGATTGGATGAAGAAGACCGTCGAGACTACCAGACGAAAAGACAAGCGGCTCCAACAAAGGCAGCCACGTCCTCATCTCCCTCTTCGGCTAACCGTCGGGCATCAAGCAACGGCAGCAGCAATGGGCTTTGGATTGTATTAGTTGCTCTAATTGCGCTAGTGGCATGCGGAGGATGCTATTACTTGTTTACCATGCTTGAACAACAAAAAGCTGTGGCTGAGCAGGCCGAAAAGCGAATCATGCAGTTAGAGAACAAACTTTCCGCCACAGGCGAAGAAATTGGCGAGTCTACTGTTGCTTTGCAGGTTAAAGTGACCGAGTTGACTAACAAGACAAACGAGCTTTGGGAGCAAATGGATAAGCTATGGGCTTCAGCATGGCGTCGAAACCAACAAGAAATCGCTGATCTTGGCGACCGTGTAGGAAATGTTCAAACAGCACTTAATAAAAACATCAATGCCGTTTCTGATGATGTAAAGACGCAAACAGCGGCTATAGGTTCAGTTAAAAATCAATTAGCTTCATTGGCTGATGAGTTACTGGCTGTTAACGTTCAGTTAGAACAAGCGGCAAGCGACAAGCAGAGCGCGCAACAAAGCGTTCGTAACTTAACCGATAAGTTATCCGTATTAGAACAACGCAACACAACCTTGTCTGGACGCATCACCAGTTTGGAAAATGAAATCCGAGATATAGCCACCAAAGTTGTTTCAAGAAGCGGCTCAACGGGTGGCAGTGGGTCCGCCCCTTCTCCCTCAGGTAACTAATAACGCTTAACGTACGTGTTCCAAGAGTAACCAACTTAGCACAACAAGCGATGTACAGCGCATAATAAACAAAGGGGCGAATCGCCCCTTTCTTGTTGTCGTGGTAGAATTGCCCTCTTTTCAAAATCAATAGGACTTAATGCGCAATGAGTGAACAAGCGCCCAAACGTTTAAATAAATATATCAGCGATACTGGCCTATGCTCTCGCCGTGAAGCCGATAAACTCATTGAGCAAAATCGCGTTACCGTTAATAATCAGCCGCCGGAATTAGGTACTAAGATAGGCCCTAGCGATACAGTAAAAGTAGATGGTAAGGTTGTAGGTGCGGTAGCGTCAGACAAATCAGACCGCGTATATATTGTTTATAACAAGCCAATAGGTATTACTTGCACCACCGAACGTCATGTTAAAGGCAATATTATTGACGCTATAGGTCATAAAGAACGCATATTCCCCGTAGGCCGATTAGATAAGCCTTCTGAAGGGCTGATTATTCTTACGAGCGATGGCGATATCGTCAACAAGATCCTTCGCGCTGAAAACGCGCACGACAAAGAGTATGAAGTAACGGTAAACCAGCCAATAAGCGAGCGCTTTGTAAAACGAATGGCGCGGGGCGTTCCTATTTTAGGAACGGTAACAAAACCTTGCATCGTTAAACCTACCGGCAAAAACAAGTTTACTATCATTCTCACCCAGGGGCTTAATCGCCAAATACGCAGAATGTGTGAGTTTTTGGGTTACGAGGTCACCAAACTAAAACGAACGCGTATTATGCATTTGGAACTCAGTAATTTAAAGGCCGGTCAGTGGAGAAACTTAACTGAGCGTGAGTTGAAAATAATGCAAAATGCAGTTCGTTCCTCCACTAAAACAGCAGAGAAGGTCGATTCGCGTCATTAAACGCACGTCATCACACTTTGTGCGCAATGAGTGAACAAGCTCAAGAGCAGACGAAAAAAAAGCGCCCATTGGGCGCTTTTCTTGAAACCTAGTCTTATCGACGTAGACCTAGACGCTTGATAAGGTCAAGGTAACGCTCAGCGTTCTTGCCTTTAAGGTAGTCTAGAAGCTTACGACGTTGGCTAACCATACGTAGAAGACCACGACGTGAGTGGTGATCTTTCTTGTGATCAGCAAAGTGACCTTGAAGCTTGTTGATGTTGTGAGTAAGCAAAGCAACTTGAACTTCTGGTGAACCAGTGTCGCCTTCTTTAACGCCGTACTCAGCAATAATTTTCGCGGTTTCTGCTTTAGTTAGTGACATATCATTCTCCTAATATTAATGCTTCGCCGATCACTAATTCAGCAAAGCGGAATGAGCGCCGTATTATAATGACGTTTACAGACTTAGCAAGCCATAAACTGTCTTTATTTACCGGCGCAGCTACAATGGATAAACAACTCGACGTTTTGGGTTAACAAACACTTCTTGTTTAGGGATACCTTGGTCTTTCGGGTCAAGAACCCCTTCCCCTACGCCTAAGAAAAGACCACTGGTATCTTCGCCGTGGTAAACGCGGTAAGACGTACCTTCAATAAGTGATTCGCTACATACCCCTTTTACAGATTGACCGTTATCAAAGCGGTTTCTTTCCGCATCGTTAATAGTCACAAATGGTAAGCGACTTACAGCCGTATCCATAGGAATCAGTAAGTCATCGAGAGCTTTGAAGTCGCCTTCTTCCAGTGATTCCTGAATTTCAATCAACGTATCCAGCGAGACCATTTTATCAGTAGGATAGTCTGCTACTTCCGTACGGTGTAAGCGTGTCACGTAGGCGCCACAGCCAAGATTCTGACCTAAATCATCTACGATAGAGCGAATATAAGTGCCTTTGCTGCATTTAATGCGCATTTCTACAAACGGCAGTTCAACACGCAGTACATCTAATTCATACACTTCAATATCACGGGGTTCACGCGCAATTTCTATGCCCTGACGTGCATAGTGATAAAGCGGCTTACCTTGATGTTTAAGCGCTGAAAACATAGACGGGATTTGTTTGCTCTTACCTAAGAACGCCAAACATGCATCACGCACTTGTTCTTCGCTTACTTCAACAGGTTTTTCTTCAACTACTTCACCGTCCGCATCAGATGTGGTTGTGCGTACGCCTAATTGAGCAGTTACCTCGTAGGTCTTCTCAGCATCCAGAAGAAACTGAGAAAACTTGGTGGCTTCACCCAAGCAAAGGGGCAACATGCCACTGGCAAGGGGATCAAGTGCGCCTGTATGACCAGCTTTTGCCGCTTTGTACAGCCAGCGCACCTTTTGTAGCAATTGGTTAGATGACCCACCAAGCGGTTTATCAAGCAATACTATGCCGTTAATCTCACGGCCTTTACGACGTCTTGCCATCTACTCCTGCTCTTGTGATTCGTCTTTATCGCGCTTTGACTCATCTTTTGCGATGGTCTGTGACACAAGATTAGAGATACGCATACCTTCAACAATCGACTTATCTTCAAAGAAGTGAAGATCTGGTACTGAACGCATGCGAATACGTTTAGCTAGAATACTGCGGATAAACTTTTTGTATTCTGCCAGTTGTTTAATTTGCGCCTTACCTTCTTCTTCGGTGCTGTTGTAGATAGTCACAAAGATTTTTGCATGCGCTAAGTCGCGCGATACATCTACGTCAGAAACCGTGATCAAAGGCATATCGCCAACGCGGTGCTTGTATTCGTTTTGCAGAATGCTCGCCACTTCTTTGTGGACTTGCTGAGCGACTCTGTCGGTACGTGAAAATTCACGGGCCATTGTACTCTCCTTTCCTTATTTAACGCAGGGCATGCGTGAAATCTGTTTACTGTATACAGACAAAAACGGGAGCACTCGGCCCCCGTTTTTCACATGCCGAATTAACTAAGGCAATTAAATTTCGCGCTTAACCTCAACGATTTCGAAGACCTCGATTTGGTCGCCTACTTTCACGTCGTTGTAGTTCTTAACGCCGATACCACATTCCATACCGTTACGTACTTCTTGTACGTCATCTTTAAAGCGACGTAGTGACTCTAGTTCACCTTCGTAGATAACTACGTTGTCACGAAGTACACGGATTGGATTACTACGCTTAACGTTACCTTCAGTGACCATACAGCCCGCAATTGCGCCCAGTTTCGGCGACTTAAACACATCACGTACTTCTGCAAGACCAATGATTTCCTGCTTGAATTCTGGTGCAAGCATACCACTCATGGCTGCTTTCACTTCATCAATTAGGTTATAGATAACGCTGTAGTAACGTAGGTCAATTTCTTCAGCTTCTAGTACGCGGCGCGCTGTAGCATCGGCACGAACGTTAAAGCCTAGTACGATAGCGCCTGATGCAGCCGCAAGGGTTGCGTCAGTTTCAGTGATACCACCTACACCACTACCTACAATGTTCACTTTTACTTCAGAAGTAGAAAGCTTAACAAGTGATTCAGAAATTGCTTCTACAGAGCCCTGTACGTCAGCTTTAAGTACGATGTTAAGTTCGCTAACGTCACCCGACTCCATGTTCGCAAACATGTTTTCAAGTTTCGCTTTTTGCTGACGAGCAAGTTTAAGTTCGCGTTTCTTCTGATGACGCTTCGCTGCTACTTCACGCGCTTTACGCTCGTCTTTAACAACGGCTGCGTCTTCACCCGCTACCGGAACACCTGAAAGACCGAGTACTTCTACAGGCGTAGAAGGACCAGCAATCTTAATTTCATTACCGTTTTCGTCGCGCATTGCACGAACACGGCCGTACTCTTCACCACATAGTAGAATATCACCAGCGCGTAGTTGGCCTTCTTGAACCAATACAGAGGCTACTGGACCACGGCCTTTATCAAGGCGAGATTCAATAACTATACCGCGACCCGGGCCTTCAGCTACCGCTTTAAGGTCAAGAACTTCAGCTTGTAGAACGATAGCTTCAAGCAGTTCGTCTACGCCCATACCTGTTTTCGCAGAAACATTACAGAACTGATGCTCACCGCCCCACTCTTCTGAGATAACTTCTAGTTGAGATAGCTCAGTTTTAACGCGATCAGGGTCAGCTGTTTCTTTATCCATTTTGTTTACTGCAACGATAAGAGGTACGCCTGCAGCGCGAGCGTGCTGTACCGCTTCTTTCGTTTGAGGCATTACGCCATCGTCTGCAGCAACTACAAGAATAACGATGTCCGTCGCCGTAGCACCACGAGCACGCATTGCAGTAAACGCGGCGTGTCCAGGTGTATCTAGGAAGGTGATTTCGCCGTTCTCTGTTTCTACCTTGTATGCACCGATGTGCTGGGTAATACCACCGGCTTCACCGTCTGCTACTTTCGCGCGACGAATGTAGTCAAGCAGTGACGTTTTGCCGTGGTCAACGTGACCCATGATGGTTACAACAGGTGCACGTGTGGTTTTTTCACCGCCAGTGCCATCTGCCAACAATTCATCTTCTAGTGCATTGTCGTTCACAAGCTCAAATTTGTGGCCCATTTCTTCAACTACTAGGACTGCAGTATCTTGGTCTAGTACTTGGTTAATGGTGGCCATTTCGCCCATCTTCATCATCGTTTTGATAACTTCGTTAGACTTAATTGCAAGTTTGCTTGCAAGTTCGCCTACTGTGATGGTTGCGCCAAGCTTAACGACACGCTCTACAGGTGCAGCAGGCTTGTTAAAGCCTTGTTTTAGATGCTCACCCGCGTTTTTCTTTGACTTGCGACGACGGCGTGAAGAACGCTCAACCTGCATGTCTTCTTCGTCTTCTGCTTCTTGAGCATAGCGGTTAGAGTGCAAATGAACTTCTTCAGCTTCTGCTTTCTTACGTCGCTCTTCTTCTTCTTTCCAACGACGCTCGTTTTCTTCAGCAAGTTTACGTGCTTCATCAGCCGCTTTCTTCGCGTCTTCTTCAAGCTTCTTCTGTGCTTCTTCTTCTTGCGCTTTACGCAAACGCTCTTCTTCCTGACGAGCCGCTTCTGCTTCCGCTTTCTCAGCTTCAGTTAGTTCTGGTTCGTCTTTCTTGCGTGCTTCAGCTTCTTTCTTCGCTTGTTCAGCACGACGTGCGCGCTCTTCTTCAGCAGCTTTCTTCGCTTCTTCAGCTTTACGCGCTTTCTCTTCAGCGGCTTTTTTCGCTTCAGCTGCTGCTTTTTCTTCCGCTTCGCGCTTCAGACGTGCTTCTTCTTCAAGACGCTTCGCCTCTTCTTCCGCTTGACGCTGCTGCTCTTCAACGTCGCTGCGCTTAACGTATGTGCGCTTCTTGCGTACTTCCACTTTCACTTCTTTAGACTTACCAACACTTAATGTGCTGGTTGTCTTACGCTTAAGTGTCATACGCGTTGGTTCAGCTGCGCTGCCGTGTTGCTTACTTAAATGATCCAATAGTTTCTGTTTCTCGTCTTCGTTTACCTGATCGCCGGCACTCTTAGAGATACCCGCGTCTTTAAACTGGCCAACCAATCGGTCAACGGTCGTACCAATGTCGCTGGCGAGCTTTTCAATAGATACATCTGCCATTACGTAATTTTCCCCCTGTTGACCTTACTCTTCTTCACTGAACCATACAATATTACGAGCCGCCATGATTAATGCACCGGCTTTCTCTTCGTCTAGTTCATCGATATCACTGATATCATCGGTACCTTGTTCTGCTAATTCTTCCAGGTCGGTAACACCGCGGCTGGCCAACACATAGGCCACGTGTTTACTCATACCTTCAAGATTTAATAAGGCTTCTGTAGGCTCTGCACCTTCAAGCGATTCTTCGTTCGCCAGTGCACGCGTGGTTAGGAAAGCTCGCGCTCTGTTGCGCAGCTCTTCAACCATTTCTTCATCTAACCCTTCAACCGCTAGAAGTTCACTTGCAGGCACGTATGCCACTTCTTCTAACGTTGTAAAGCCCTCATCTACCAGGACAGACGCAAACTCTTCGTCAATGTCCAAACCAGCAGTAAATAGATCAAGTACCTTCGCGTTTTCTTCTTCGTGTTTCTTGTTGAGGTCGTCAACCGTCATCACGTTAAGTTCCCAGCCTGTAAGCTGGCTAGCTAGGCGAACATTTTGACCACTGCGGCCAATTGCCTGAGCTAGGTTGTCTGCTTCAACCGCTACGTCCATGCTGTTGCTGTCTTCGTCAACAACAATTGACGCAACTTCAGCAGGTGCCATTGCATTGATAACGAATTGCGCTGGGTTTTCATCCCATAACACGATATCAACACGCTCACCGCCAAGTTCACCAGATACAGCTTGGACACGTGAACCACGCATACCAACACACGCACCTACTGGGTCTAAGCGTTTGTCGTTAGTTTTAACCGCAATCTTTGCACGAGAGCCTGGGTCACGAGCAGCAGATTTAATTTCTAGTGTTTCTTCCGCAATTTCTGGCACTTCTAAGCGGAATAGTTCAACTAGCATGTCTGGGTGCGTACGGCTAATAAATAACTGTGCGCCACGGGCTTCTGGACGGATAACGTATAGAAGACCACGTACACGGTCGCCCGGACGGAAAGTTTCACGAGGAAGCATGTCATCGCGATAGATAACGCCTTCAGCGTTGTTGCCTAAGTCGATGATGATGTTGTCGCGGTTTACTTTCTTAACCGTACCTGTAACCAACTCACCTACTTTGTCTTCGTACTCAGCAATCATTTGCTGACGCTCAGCTTCACGTACTTTTTGTACAATCACTTGCTTTGCGGTCTGCGTAGTTATGCGGTCGAATTTAATAGATTCAATCTGTTCTTCCACATAATCGCCGAGTTGTATCTCTGGTTCGTCGATTTGTGCAGCAGAAATCGTAATTTCAGCAAATGGGTTTTCCTGTTCTTGATCATCAGGGATAACCAACCAGCGACGGAATGTATCAAAGTCACCAGACGTTCTGTCGATGCTTACACGAACTTCAATTTCGCCTTCGTTTTTCTTTTTTGTTGCACTAGCGATCGCAAACTCTAGCGCTTCAAAAATTTTCTCTCTAGGCACTTGTTTTTCATTTGAAACGGCTTCCGCCACTAACAAAATTTCTTTATTCATTTTCGCCTCTCTTTTGCTTTCGTCGATGAAAGCAGAGCTGTTCCGTTAATCGAACGTGGGAACAACGTTACCTTTTTCGATATTCGCCACAGCTAACTGGAACTGCTGGCCATCCACTTCAATACTTACGATGCCATTTTCGCACGCGAGTACTTTGCCTTTAAAATTACGTCTGTCATCCATTGGCATAGACAAACGAATTTGAACCACTTCACCCACAGACTCGATATAGTGCTTCTCTTTGAAAAGCGGTCTGTCCATACCCGGTGATGACACTTCCAAGTTGTATTCAGTGCTAATTGGATCTTCTACGTCCAAAATTGCGCTAACCTGATGACTTACATCTGCACAATCATCAACGGTAATACCGTTTTCATGATCAATAAAAACGCGAAGAATAGAATGCTTCCCCGCTCGTACAAACTCGATCCCAACCAACTCAAAACCCAGTGCTTCAACACCTGGCTCTAGCATTTCGGTTAGTTTCTCTTCAAGTTTTGCCAATGCAAACCTCCAAAAACGAAAAAAGGGCCTAAAGCCCACCTGTCATCACCCGGCTCAGCGAGGCTGACTCCAGGTTTTAATACAACAAAAAGCCCCGGACTAGCGGGGCTTTTATTAAAATTCTGAACCCATACCTGCCAACAAGGGCAGTTGCAAACTTATGGGTAAAACCACCGATAGGTGATAGCTTGCTAATGGTGAGTGCGTTACTTTCCTTTAATGAGGGAGCCCGCTCTCATCACTTGATGGACACATTATACGTTTAGGCGGCGCATTAAGCAACAGCGAAAAGGCATACGCGTTAGTCCTCATCCTTAAACTTGGCTTTTATGTCGAGAATTTTGGGCATAATTTCTATCATCAACTCGACCAGTTTTGGCTCAAAATGTTTACCCTTCTGACTTTCCATAAAATCGATGGTTTTTTCGATACTCCACGCGTCTTTGTACGGACGTTTACTCGTGAGCGCATCGAACACATCAGCAATGGCGCAAATACGCCCCTCAATGGGAATATCTTCACCGGCAAGCCTATTGGGGTAACCCGTCCCGTCCCATTTTTCATGGTGGGTTAGCGAAACAGACTTTGCAACTTTCAACAACAAAGAATCGCCGCAATCACCAATGATTTCCGCACCAATCTCAGGGTGGTTTTTCATGGTGGCAAACTCTTCGTCAGTGAGCTTCCCTGGTTTCAACATTATACTATCAGCAATACCAATTTTGCCGATGTCGTGCATCGGTGCAGCATGAAGCAGAATTTCAGCCTGTTTATCTGTCAGTCCATATGCTAGCGCTAGTTCTCGAGCATAGTGACTCATGCGCATGACATGCATACCCGTTTCATTATCTTTGTATTCTGCCGCCCTTCCTAAACGCTGAACAACTTGCAAGCGGCTATCCAGTAGTTCGTCTGCCTGTACCAAACTGAGGTGAGTTTTAACCCGTGCTTTTACAATGGCCGGAGATATTGGCTTAGTGATATAGTCCACCGCACCCGCCTCGAAGCCTTCAGTTTCTTCGTGTTCATCGTTTAAGGCGGTTACGAATATAACGGGGATGTGCTTTGTATCTGCTTGCTGTTTAAGCTGGCGGCATACTTCAAAACCCGTCAGTCCTGGCATCATAACGTCAAGCAATATCAAATTTGGCTGTCTAGTCTCAGTGAGCTTTAACGCTTCTTCGCCATTTCTCGCAAAAATAAGCTGATAATCATTAGCGAGAAGTTGCTTTAAAACCCTTAGGTTTACTGGCTCATCGTCAACGAGTAATAAAGTAGGTTTTGTGATTTCAATGTTTAACATGCCGCGTCTCTTGGCTACTTTAATTCTTGTATCAATGTAGAGATGCGCTCATGCGCCAACTCGAACTCAAAATCATCGATATCTAAGAGAATTTGAGTTATCTGTTCTTTGTGACTAGAACACCCAACCTCGCGTAAAAATGACAATTCATCTTCATCTACCATGTTTTGCTCTACACTATCGAGCATAGCCTCCAAATGACTCAGCAGCAATGCATTATCGATACTTTCATTAATGGCATTTTCGGCATACAGTGGCGATTCGCTAAGCATCAACTCGATTTTATCTAAGGAATCACGAAGACGGTTAACGTCTTCAATATTCACCTCTGATTTTACAGCCTGAGCTTCAATTTCCCTGGTCGTATGATAGAAGGTGGTTAAGCAGAGGTTACCCGATGTACCTTTTAAACCGTGTGAAAGTGTAGCAACCGCTTTATAGTCTTCACGAATTGCCGCCCCCATTAAGTCGTCGACTTTGTCCCTGCAGGTAGTAGAAAACTTATCCACCTCTTGTAGGACGGCCTCTTCACTCCCCCATAAATCGACGGCCTTCTTTAAATCCAACACGTTTTTATCAACTTTAAGCGTAGATGCTGGGGCATTTACTTCTAATGTGTCTGGCACCGAGTCGATCTGAAGCGTATCAATGTTAAGCACGCGAGCAATCTCGTCCATCAATTGAGGGAAATCGACGGGCTTATTGGCGAACCCTTCCATTCCCGCCTGCTGCGCGGCATGTTTGTCCTGTACTAATACGCTAGCAGTCAGCGCAATAATGGGCGTAGGTGGTAAGCTATTTTCTTTTTCAAACTCTCGACGCTGTTTGGCTGCCTCTAGGCCATCTAACTTAGGCATCTGTAAATCCATCAGTACCACGTCAAACGGCTTAGCGCGCATTTTGTCTAATGCAATCTGTCCATCTGTTGCCGTTTCTACACTGTGGCCAGCGCGTTTTAGCAGCAACGAAAGCAACTCAAGGTTTTGCTGCACATCGTCAACAACCAGTGCGGTTAACGAGGTTTCAATGCGTGCAGCTTTCGATGAGAACTCACTAGATACGTAATCATCAATTTCTACAACTTCTAAAGGAAGTCTGAAAGTAAAGGTCGTTCCTTTATCTTTTTCGCTAGTTGCAAAAATATTACCGCCCATCAGTTCAACTAACTGCTTGGAAATAGTTGTTCCCAGCCCCGTGCCGCCGTACTTTCGACTCATCGATGCATCTGCTTGAGAGAACGGGTCAAAAACGCTTTCTACTTGCTCTTGCGTCATACCAATGCCGGTATCTTTCACGTCAAAATACACATACTTTTCATCACTTTTGACATTGATAGTCACTTCACCCTCGTGAGTGAATTTAACGGCGTTGCCTATAAGATTGTTAAGTACCTGACGCATTCGCTCCGGTACACCTCTGTATCCGTTAGCTACCGAATCATCGACATTAAGTACAAGTCCAACTTTTTTGCGTTTGGCCTCCAACCAAAATGTTGAAATTACCAAATCCAACTCTTCGCGAATAAGAAAATCGCGATAATCTAAATCAAGCTTACCTTTATCTAACTTCGCACTATCAAGTATGTCGTTAAGAAGATGCAGCAATGAACGCGCGGAACGGTTTATTGTAGTTAGATGAGATTTTTGCTCTTCGCGTAGCGCTTCTCCTAACATAAGGTCGCTAAAACCTATTATTGCATTCATAGGCGTACGGATTTCGTGACTCATATTAGCAAGAAATGCGGTACGCGCAGCGGCAGCTTGCTCTGCTTTTTCCTTTGCCGCTTTTAATTCATTTTCCATCACTTTTCGATGTGTTATATCAGATATGAAGCCGTCAACATAAAGCACCATGCCATCATCGTCTTTGACCTGTACTCCATGCTCAATAACCCACTTCACCTCTCCGGATTTTGCGACGATTCTATATTCATATGAAAAGGCGCCTTCATCAGGACTAATAGATGAAAGGCGCTCTACGTCATCAGGATGGTAAAGATCTGTGAAAGAGCGCTTAGGATTGGGCAGTATGAAATCTTCAGGCGGGTATCCGGTTACTTCTGTTACAGCATCACTAATAAACACCATGGGCCACCCTGGCATACTTAAACAGCGATAAGCCATACCAGGAATATTTGAGATAAGGCTCCTAAACTTGGCTTCACTCTCACGCAGCGCATCTTCCATTTCTTTTCGTTTTCTAAGATCTGATGCAAAAGATACAAATACCGGCTTACCGTCTATTTTCGTGTACCCCACTCCTAGACGAACAGGAATTCGTTCGCCCCCTTTACGAAGCACCTCAACTTCTCTACCAGCACCTATTATTTGTTCGGTCGGTACCACACGCTGACTAAAGAAGTCATCACCATATAAGTGCCGCCTTTCATGGGGGACCATTTCGGCGGCGTGCATCCCAACTATTTCCTGTTGCGTGTATCCATAAATTTGCTCGACAGCAGGATTAGCCGTTTTAATAATACCTTTATCATCTACTGTAAGGATGGCATCGACGGCAGTGTCGGTGATAGCACTTTGAATTCTTTCACTTTCAATGGCGCGTATCATTACATCGCGGTACTTGAATAGTAGGCTAATGCCTAAAACAAGAATAATCAGTGCCAAGGTAACAATAGCGATTGAAATAGCGAGAAAAACAGCGATACCTGGTGACTGATTTGACGTCTCCAGCCCAGGTGGCAGAACGAACCTAGCAGCTGCCATACCTGTATAATGCATACCAGATATCGCTCCCCCCATAACAAGACTTGCTAGTAATACATGCTTGCCGAGCATCTTTCTGCTTTTGATTGCAGCTGTTATACCGAACTTGATCCACAGCGATAGCATTGCCAAGCCTACGGCAACCACAATAGACAGTGCAAACATACCAATGTCATAGCGAAGAAGTGGCGCCATCTCCATTGCGGCCATACCACTGTAGTGCATGGTACCTATGCCAGCCCCCATCAATACACCGCCTAATATTACTTCCGCGATACTTATACGTGTTTTAACTAAAAGATTAAGCGCGACCCAAGCTGCAGCGATACCTGGAATGGCAGAAAGTGTGGTAATTAAAGGGTCGTAATCTATCGGCAAGCAAAGATCAAACGCTGTCATACCTAAAAAGTGCATTGACCAGATGCCACCACCAAGCGCGATACTTCCTGTTCCTAATAACGTATTTCGTCGAAGTGCGTCGTGAGTAACAGAAGCTTGCCCCGCAACGTTAAACGCCATAAATGACGCAAACACGGCTACCAATAAAGATAAAACAACAAGAGGAAAATGATATGCCCCCTGAATTAAAGTGGCGTGCTCTTCGAACGTAAAAAAACGAGAAATCATAACGCGGCCAAACTACCTGTTAATTTAATTTTTAATAGAGGCGTGATCTTAACTTAGCACACTCGTTTGTTGGGTGTTCTAATTAATTCGTAGAAATTGATTCAAATTGCCGTGCAAATCAGCAAATGTTTAAGTGCATTAGCGCTAGAAAAGAAAAAACCCAGCTAATGCTGGGTTCTAAATGTGGTTGCGGGAGCAGGATTTGAACCTACGACCTTCGGGTTATGAGCCCGACGAGCTACCAGACTGCTCCATCCCGCGACTGTACGGCTTAGTTTTTGTTAACAAAACTTTTTGTTCTGGTTTTTCTAAATTGGTTGCGGGAGCAGGATTTGAACCTACGACCTTCGGGTTATGAGCCCGACGAGCTACCAGACTGCTCCATCCCGCGACTGTACGGTAAAGCCTGCATTTGCAGCGCTTTGAAATTCTGGTTATTTTCTGTGGTTGCGGGAGCAGGATTTGAACCTACGACCTTCGGGTTATGAGCCCGACGAGCTACCAGACTGCTCCATCCCGCGCCAGAAAATATACGCTTTAAACGTGGCGTTTAGTGCCTCGCTTCAACGTGGGGCGTATTATACATAGAGACTTAGTCAACACAAGTGCCAAGATAAGAAATATTTCATTTTTCTGACTGTTAGCAGTTTAATTAACCAAGATGCGCAAAGTTAGTACAAATTCCCCCCGCTTAAGGTCCTTTATTTTCAATTTCTAATTCGGTCTATTTGAATTTTTCCATTTTTTCAGCCAATGAAAAGTCTAATTCAGTGAGCCCATCAGCATCATGCGTGGTCAATGTCACCTCTACTTTGTTATAAACGTTGAACCATTCAGGGTGATGTTTTAGTTTTTCCGCCCAAATCGCGATTTGCGACATCCATCCAAATGCACGAATGAAGCTTTTAAACTTAAACGTCTTTTTAATGGTATCTCCACTTTGTTCCCAAAGTGCGTCATCACAGGCCAACGCATTGAGCGCATCTAATTTTTCACTAATTTCTTTTGCAGATAGCTTCGTTGCCATTCTTTTTTCCTTGATAAATATATGTGAGTTAACCGATTTGTAGATACTGTCTACGCGATAATGTAATAAATTGGTTTTAAGAATGGAAAATTAAGAGAAATAAAATAAGAAATGCTGTGGAGGCTATCCTTTACAAAAAAGCCTGCCTTTGGGGCTATTGCCAAAGGCAGGCTGCATGTTGCATTAAACGCTTAATTAAAACTCAATTGCTAAGCGTGCATAGATTTGACGGCCGCGAGGGTCGTGAACCTTAGAGTCAAAACCACTGTTGGTGAACAGTTGTGGAGGCTCTTCGTCAAAAAGGTTGATCGCGCCCAACGTCAGTACGTAACTTTGCTCGGTGTCATACAAACCACCTAAATCAATGTTGTATTGCGCATCTACCGTTAAGTGACTGTCAACCTCGTAAAAGCCACTAGAACATCCTCCAACGTTTGCTGTGCCGTCTGCGCAGTTTTGGTCATCGTCGTATGATGAAATATAGCGAAGGAATATATTCGCAGCATGAATATCATTTTGCCACGCTAACCCTAAATTAGCTCGTAATTCAGGTGAAGAAACACCAATGTTGTTGAAGTTGCGACGTCCAGCGCCATCAATGTTGCCCGCTTGTGGGTCCATCAAGTCATATTTCGTAATATAAGTTGCATTTAATGTAGGCGTAAAGTTACCAAAGTCTGTTTCAATTTTGTAACTGGTAACGAAGTCTAAACCTGACGTTTCCAATGAACTTGCATTAACGTAGGTGTTATTAACCTGAAGTACCGGACCTGACACCGGGTCACCCGCTCGAATTACTCGGTCAGTGTTAGTCGGGTCTTCATTAAGGACAGCTTGTGCGTTTTCTTGAATGATCAGGTCTTCAAACTCAAAGTTCCAATAGTCCAGCTCAACAGAAAAATCTCTGAACGGTTCATACGAGAAACCAATATTGTATGCCGTCGACTCCTCTGGCTTCAGGTCTTCATTACCAGATGTTCTTACCGCCACAAACGCCGTCGCTCCTTGCACAGGATCAATAAGCTGCTGCAATGATGTTGCGCCACCTTGCGCTAAGAATACCGTTGGCGCTCTGAACGATGTCGATATTGAACCGCGTAATGAAAACTCATCAGTAGCGCGCCATGATATAGCCAGTTTAGGGTCAACTGTACTGCCGATAGCGCCGCCGTAGTCTTCATAACGTACAGCGAGCTGTACGTCTAACTCATCGTTAATGGGCAATGCAAGCTCACCGAAAGCTGCCCATACATCTTGGCTACCATCTATATCGGGGTTACCAATTACGAAGGTGAAGCTGTCTTGGTTGGCCAAATCATCATAGTCTTGACTAAGCTGATTTTCACGATATTGAACCCCAAGTGCCAATGCCGCAAAGCCTCCGCCCATTTCAAATACATCGAACGATGTGAAGGCTTCGAATACTTCAAGATCTGCCTTCGAGTCAATAACCTCAGTGCCGGTAAAAGAACTGACTACGTACTCAGAGTTTGGTGCGG
Organism: Alteromonas sp. 5NW40-0090; assembly: GCF_057552975.1. Taxonomy (NCBI): domain Bacteria; kingdom Pseudomonadati; phylum Pseudomonadota; class Gammaproteobacteria; order Alteromonadales; family Alteromonadaceae; genus Alteromonas; species Alteromonas sp. 5NW40-0090. Next base: position 320,305 of record NZ_BAAJLT010000003.1, on the reverse strand, counting down.
ATGTATAAGATGTCGCAAATGGGTTGAAGAACTGACAGTCACCTACACCTGGAGAACCAGCAATTGGGTCACAATTTGAACCACCAAGGCCATAAAGCGCAAGCTGGAACTCAGTATTGAGTACATCAGGTACTCTAAATACAAAATCATTCACCGCACGCGTATAGCTCACTTCCCAGAAACCTGAGTCAGTGACACCCTGTAAACTTGTGCTAAAGCGTAAGGTATCTGATTCTGTGTTAGCTGGGTCACCAGGGAAACCGTTACCTTCAGCACGACCAAAAAATGCCACTGACTGGCCAAAAGGGTTCTGAGGGTGATAGTCAGGAACGATGGGCGAAGTCAGAATAGGAAAGCTCGGCGCGCCGCCGCGCTCGGCACGGTTTCTGGCCGTACTGAATTCAGCAGTCCAAGTAATGTCATTATCAAATTCATAGTCGGCGCGCACGTAGGCATTTGTTCTACTTTCATCAGCTACGTAAGAATAGAACTTACCGAAATCAAAACCACAAAAACCAACCTCTAAACCTGGAATTGTGCCGCTTGGCGCTAGCAAGTTTGGTGCGCCACCAAATTCTTCACAGCCATAAGGGTCAATTATTGGCAAAGGACCTGCGCCGGGAATATTTAAAAAGAAAGAGCCAGGGTTACCTAATGCACTGGTGTCGTCTTGTGGACGGCTCAGGCGTCTATCGCTAAGAAATAATGGTGAACGATTGGTGTAACTGATAGCAGCGAGCACGCTACCATTATCCCCTGTTGCACCCCATAGACCTTGTAAAATATATTCTTTGTTATCGCCGTGCGCGCCATCTTGATAGTCGACCGTTACCATTGCGCCGTCATAGTTACGTTTCGTTATGAAGTTAACTACACCCGCCACGGCGTCTGAGCCGTATAAAGCAGAAGCACCGTCTTTTACCACTTCCATTCTATCGATGGCTATCATGGGTACAAGTGAGCTTGTATCAACGAAATTTAAGCCTTCGTTGGTTGGCTGTGCAGTAACAACTTGACGTTTGTTATTGAGAAGAACCAAGGTTGATGCCACGCCTAAACCACGTAGGTTGATATTGGAGGTTCCCGCGGTGGCATTTTGCGTGAAGGCATCGGGGTTGTTCTCAGCACCTGTATTGATGGTTAGCGTCTGTGTGATGTCGGCGATATTTTTAGCGCCGATCGCGTCAATTGCAACGCTGTCAACAACCGCTAGCGGCGAAGGAGATTCAAAGTTTTCGCTTCTGCGAACAAAACTTCCGGTAACGAGAATAAGTTCAACGTCTTTCTTGGCATCTTGCTCAGATTCAACGTCAGATTCTTGGGCTGATGCGATAAAAGGAGAGCAAAATAACGCAGTACCGACCATAGCGGCAACTGCTGTCTTACGCGTTTTTAATTTCATAGTGTGATTCCAAATCTGGGCTTATCACTACCGGCACTACTACCCACACTTTCCGCTAGCAACAGGCTGTTCGATTTCGTGTTGTTATTGTTTGAAGATGACAGAATGTCTACCTACATGATTGATACTATGCTCGAATTTTATTTTTGTAAATTTATTGTGAATAATATGTTTACATTAATTTTACACATGGTCAGACCAGATAGACTTAAGGCTATAGAATCCAATGCCTCAGTCAGAGTTTCTAAAAAGCGTAGTGAGAAGATGTTTCTCTGTGTGCGTAATTTATTCACTTTTGCATTTTCAGCAAAGGCCACATTAAAAACTTAATTTATAAAAATCAGTAACTTGAGAATTTTGTTTTACGGAACAATTCTTGAATCAGCTTAGTTATAACTAAGTAAATGGTAATGAGGGTTATGGATTTTCCAAAGGTAGATGAGGTGTATAAGCTGCTAAGTTCGAAGCTTGAAAGCTGGATAGAAGGTGCAATCACTCTCCTTCCTAATCTAGTCGTCGCCTTTCTAATTGCCATATTGTTCGGCGTTATCGCAAAGGTGGTAGGTAACGTTGTTGGCAAGTTAATGCGGCGCACGTTTGAGTCGCGTCAAATTGCCGGTCTCCTCACTTCAATTATCAAATCCATTGTACTCTTGGCCGGCATATTTATAGCGCTAGATTTTGTCGGGCTCAAAGGCACAGTTACTTCATTGCTTGCAGGTGCGGGTATTGTTGGACTGGCCGTCGGTTTTGCTTTCCAGGATATGACAGAAAATTTTATAGCTGGGATAGCAATGGGGATCAGAAAGCCCTTCGAAATCGGCGATGTCATTGAGGCGGAGGGTGTCTTTGGAAATGTGAAAGAAATTAATCTTCGAAATACTCTCGTCGAGACCTTCTATGGCCAACTTGAAGTTATCCCTAACAAAATTTTATTCCGAAATATACTGACAAATTACTCCAGTTTAGGGTATCGAAGGATAGAGATCCCAGTCGGGATTTCTTATGCCGACGATATCGAGACAGCAGCTAACGTTATTACCAACGCAATGAACGATAAAGATTATGTGATCAAAAAAGATGAAACTGCCGTGTATGCAGAATCATTTGGCGACTCTAGTATTAATTTATTGCTGTGGTTTTGGATCCGCTACCCAGGCGAGCCAGGTTTTATGATGGTTAGACACGACGCCATCAATACAATCAAAACGGTGCTTGAAGACAACGATATTCTTATTCCGTTCCCAATTAGGACTTTGGACTTTAATGCCAAAGGCGGAGACAAACTTAATGCCATGCTGAAAGATCACAATGCGAAAAGTACTAGCAACAATTCAAATTCATCAAGTCAGCAGTCTGATGTAAAAGCAGGTGACACCCCAGATCAACCTGGGAACGAGTAAAGTAAAAGGAGATACAAATGAAAATATTAGATTCAAAATCACTTAAACACGCTTTCTTAGCTATGATTATCACAGCAAGTTTTGGAATCTTAGGCGGCTGCGCAACCATTGAAGGCGCCGGCAAAGATATCCAAAGCGCTGGTGAAGCAGTAGAAGAAGGTGCTGAGGAAGCGTCTAATTAAGCTTTAATTTGCTTATGTAAGATTAGCCTGATGCTTTTTAACAGAGTAACGCATCAGGCTTTTACATTTCTGTAGGTTACCACTTACAACAGCACCTATTTTTTAGGGTGATACTTGCTCTGTCTTTTGTGTAACGCATAGCAATAGACATGCTCTCACACTGCTAAACGTTATCCCGTCATTAGGGCTTGAGCACCGCTAGCATGAGAAACCCTCCAACCAGCGCAGGGTTACCACTTGACTTCAACAAACAACTCGCCTCAACTTTAAACAGCTTGCCTTGTGGCTTTTCGCTAACATCGACGAGTTTAAATTGATACTTAACTGCGTCGTTACTCTTGACCGGTTCAAGAAAGCGTAGCTTATCTATTCCATAGTTAATCATTGATGCGATGCGTTCACTTGGGGCAATAACCTCTGCGAATGCTTTAGGCATAAGACTGGCAGTGAGAAAGCCGTGAGCAATAGTCGTTTTAAATGGACTTTCATTTTCGCTCCTAACCGAATCTAGATGAATCCACTGATGGTCGCCTGTTGCATCTGCAAATTGATTAATCATGTCCTGTGTTACTGTTAACCATTCGGGTTGCGCAAGTGCATCACCTATCGCTAAATCTAAAAGTGTCTTCATAATTTCAGTCCAATCTCCGTTTATTAACGACAAAACTACTATTATTTAGTTGAATACTTCAATTAACTTTTAATAATAGGTATTTATAAATATTCTTGTTACACTAACGTAAATTATTCGTAGATGCTATGTAGCATGTCATCAAAGTGTTAGCCAAAAGCACTGTGGTGCAAACTAGTGCCTCTTCATCTATTGGCTATGTTCAGGGCACTCGCTCTTAAAGGATTAGTTATGAATCTCAATAGAATCGATTTGAACCTTTTTGCAGTATTCGACGCCATTTATACGGCAGGAAGCTTAACCAAGGCAGCAGATGTCTTGTGTATTACTCAACCAGCAGTAAGCAACTCTCTCGCAAGACTACGAGAAATGTTAAACGACCCCTTGTTTGTTCGTACTGGTCACAGCATGACACCAACACCTGTAGCCCAAAACATTATTGTGCCTGCGCGTCAAGCATTGGCATTGTTGCGTAAAAGCGTTCAGGAAAGTCACACGTTTGACCCTTTAACTGCCGAGAAGTCTTTCAATTTTGCAAGCAGAGATTTACTTGAAGCTAGTATTATGCCCCGATTGGTTGCTCGCCTTCAGAATCTAGCGCCCAACATTGGCTTGACCAACTATGAGATACCTAGAAGCCAAGTAGTATCTGCTATGGCAGCGGGTACATTAGATTTTTTTGCTGATGCATCTACGTTCACTGACCCTCACCTTTGCAAAGAGAAAATCGCACAAGACAGGTTTGTAGTACTTGCTCGCAAAAACCACCCTGCTCTAAAAAACGGCTTAGACTTAGATACATTTTTGCGCTTGGGTCATATTAACGTGTCTCAACGTAAATCAGGTGCAGGCCCTATTGATATAGCGCTAGACAAAATGGGCAAAAGAAGAAAAGAGGTAATGCGTGGTCAACACTTTTTAACGGTGCCGAGTACCATTGTTAAAACAGACTTAATAGCGTGTTTACCATTTCACTTGGCAAAACACTACGACCTTGCCATTTATGAAATGCCATTCGATCTACCTGCAGTAGAGTACTATTTGTATTGGCACGTCAGTGCAGACCACGACTACGCACACATGTGGATGCGCGAACAAATAATGGAAGTAGCAAGTAACTTCAAGCCTCACTAGCTTAAAAAGAACGCCCCATTAGGGCGTTCTTTTTGAATCAAACATGGTTATAAAACCTCATACCTAAGTATCACTCCCATCATTTCCAAAAATTAATTTTTTGCGTTTAATTAAGCCCGAACGAGCAAATAAACATTTAAAATACTTGAGGAATTAACCATGTTGAAAATCGTTAAAGCTTCTCTTGTTATCGCGGCGACACTAGGTGTATCGGGCGTGGCACAGGCTGATGTGAGCGAGGCGCTTGCAAACATTTGTACTATTGTACAAGCCGACGATAAAGGCGAATTACGTAAAAAAATGCGTTCTGTAGAGTCAGACTACCGCATGAAGCTAAAAGACTATTACTCAGGTATTAGCTGCAGTGGAAATAGCCTTATCCGCACGGCTCTTTTGAACAATGCTGTAGAAGCAGGTGAATTGCTGGTTAAGAAAATGCCAAAGAGCGATTTACAGGCACCTGAAGCTGACGGTAAAACGCTACAGGCTTGGGTTGCCGAAAACGGCTTACAGGATAACCCAATTGCAGCGGTGCTAAACGACCGACTGTAAAACAATTTCACACCATGTGAACCAGTTCAACATGGTTGCAGAGAAATCTGCACTTTAAGAAGCGACCTTCGGGTCGCTTTTTTCTTTGTGGCAGACACAAAAAAAGAGGGTAGCGCACTACCCTCTTTTCATTTCAGCTAACTTTGACTGACTAACTGGCTTTAGCCATAGCAAGCTTGGATTTAGCAAGTTCTTCACTTAACAAAAGCACAGGCTCGCTTTGATATATGCGCTCTAAATGAGACTGGTAGCAACCTGCAAACACTTCATTTTTAGCTAATTCACCAAACACCTCATCTATTTTAAGAAAGCTAAGCGCATTAACTTCATTTTCTTTTGCTGCTTTATGTAGCTTGTCAGCTAGAACGTCGTTGATTTCCAGAGGTTTCCCATCTTGCGACGCATGCTTGTCAGAGTAATATGCCCAGCAGGCTACGACTAGCGCACTAATGCTTACGTCACGCCCCGCAGCTAGGTTATCTCTTACTGTTGGCAGTAGAAATACCGGTAATTTGGCAGAACTTTCAAGGCAAATACGTGCCAGCGTATCTTTTATGAAAGGGTTTGAAAATCGCGAAAGTAACTTATCGCGGTAATCAAATACATCAATCCCTTCAACCTTATCTAACGTCGGCATGACTTCCTTTTCCATGAAAACAGACAGTAGCTGCTTAAGCTGCACCGCTTCTACGCTTTCATGAATAGTACTAAGGCCAGCAACCGAACCAACTAGTCCCAACACAGAATGCCCCGCATTAAGCATGCGTAGCTTAAGCTTTTCGTAAGGCGCCACATCGTTTACGAATTGTGCGCCAACAATGTCGAAAGAAGGCTTGGTGTTACAGAAGTCATCTTCAATAACCCATTGGTCGAAAGGTTCACATACCACTGGCCAACTGTCTTTTACGCCATGAGCTTCTAAAGTAGCGATATCCTCGCTGGTTGTTGCTGGCGTTATTCTATCTACCATCGAGTTAGGAAAACTTACGTTTTCATTTACCCAGGTCGCAAACGATTGATCGAACAACTCTATGTATGCAAGCAACATCTTCTTAAGCACATGACCGTTATGTTGGATATTGTCACACGACATAACAGTAAACGGCTTAATATTGCTTTCCTTACGCTTTTTAAGCGCAGCAACTAGATAACCAAAAACCAACTTAGGTTGTTTGGGGTTTTCAATGTCGTGAATTACATCGGAGTTCGTGGTAATGAACTCCCCTGTAGCCCCATCAAAGTTGTATCCACCCTCTGTAATAGTCAAAGATACGATGCGTACTTCAGGCGCAGCCATTTTTTCAATGACTGTTTGCGGATCGTCCGGCGCCATTAAAAAACCTGTCATTGCGCCAATCACTGATGCACTGCGAGCGCCGTCATTGTGCTTTTCAACCAAGGTATACAGGTTATCTTGGTCGTCGAACACTTTTTTCATGGCACGGTCATTTTCGCGAAGGCCGACACCGCAAATACCCCACGACAAATCGCCGGTTTTTGCCATCAATCTGTCTACGTACATGGCTTCATGCGCACGATGAAAACCACCCACACCAATGTGAACAATACCTGTTTGAACATTCTCCACATCATAAGCTGGACGCTTAACGTCATTGGGTAACAACGATAAGTTTGCTCTGTTCAATAAAATAGACGTTTGAGATTGCATAAGAACCTTATTAGCTTTGTAGCGCTTTTTGGCGACGCATCGCCCAATAAGCAGTAACGAAATAGATAACCGTGCACGCGAAACCAATGTTGAAGAATAAATCTCGGTTCCACTCATACACAGTGAGCGTGTCACTAAAAGAAAATGTTTTAAATGCCAGTGCTATAGAAACAACCAAGCTAGCCAATGAAGTTAAGCGCAATAGTTTAGAAACGGCGCTGATATCTTCAACGTGATCACTTGCTAAATCTGCTTCTCGCTGCTGATGTGCTTCAACACGGGCATCAAAAGCATTTAATTGTGCTTCTTGCTCGGGATATGTTTTCTTTGCGCCATATTTCGCGGCAAGAGCGATATACACAGCGATGGTAAAGAACCACGTAGGTATAAATAAATAGTAGAAAGACATAGCATCTAAAGCATTCAGACCAAAACCGAACACAAGCCCCAGCCCCCAGCTAGCTACCGCTGGTGTACTGTGAGTAAGGCTTTGGTAATGCGCCCAATAACGTGTAAACCCAATACGAGGGAAAATCATGTGTTCAGCAAACACAATTGCGCCTACGGGAACCACCAGTAACCCTGCATATGTCAACAGCGGCAATAATTTAGTGAATACGAATGGGAAGCACGCAATGACAACTGTAACCATACCAACAATCGCAGTGGTTTTAGTGCGTGATTTATCTTTAAAAATAGCTTGTGCCGCAAGCCCAGCACGGTAAAGGTTAGCATTTGCCGTAGTCCAGCCGGCCACGATAACGATGACGAGCCCAGACAAACCTAATGCATGGAAAGCCACGTCACCTGGGTCTAACTCAACGATAGATTTTTGTACAATAACCGCTGTTCCTGCGCCCATGATACCTGCTGAAATCCAAGCAACATAGTGACCGAATAACATGCCCGCAGATGTGCAAAGACCGTAGCGTTTGCGCTTAGCAAAACGCAGCAGCGCCATATCAATAAGACCAAAATGCGTTATGGTATTTGCTGCCCACGAGAAGCCAATAACTTCTAGTAAACCAATACCTGGTTCACCGCTTTGGGTTAACCCCGTCCATACCGATGTACTACCGATATGCATAAAGTCATCCCACGATGTTAAAAACGTTTGCCCTATTACAGACTCAGCAAGCGCAGGCATAAGAACAAGCGGACCGCAAATGAACATGGTGAACAACCACGGTGCACAAATACGAGAGAAATCGGATACGGCGTTAAACCCATACATGGCGACAAAAACAACAATGACGCCCACAGCAAATACCACGGCAACAAAGGCTAGATTTGTTGGATACCAATTTAACTGTGCAGGTATATTTAACGCAAAACGCACGGCTGTTGCCGATACAGTTATCATTGCGGCTGATATCACTGTAAAAATAACCACATTTGCCCAGTTATAGAGCTTGGTCATCGAATCGCCGGCTATTTTCTGAAGGTAAGAATACAGGCTTAAACGGGTTTCTACTGCGATAGGCGTAGTAATTAGCGTCCAGCTTAAAACGGCGAGTAAGTTACCGATGAGTAAGCCCAACAAAATGTCGGTCATGGATGCGCCAAGTGCAACAAAGGTTGCACCGAACACAAACTCAGTGGCGGCAACATGCTCACCGGCATATAAGCCCATGAAATGTTTCCAGCCTTTTAACTTATGTTTAGCGACGGGCAATTGTTCATCGCTTACTTGTGAAATATCAATATCGCTCGACGTTGACTTCATCTTCAAATCTCGTGTTGTAGGTGTTAGCCCCTTAGTCAAATCACTTACATGGGCATTCGCTCATGCTCTGGGACATTACTCATTTGCGTGAATATTTGCATAGGGAAATGGAATTGTAAACACCTATTAACAAAACAATGTGTCGTTTAGGCATACTTTTAACACTTATAGATTTGCTATTTCTTGCCACGATTGCGCATTAGGACGGGTATGATGTAGAACTTACGGGGGTTGGCACTTACATGATTGTTAATAAATTGGACGCCTAGACGGGTTCTTTTAATCATTCCTAATGAATCTTTCTCAAAAGGTAGAAAGTAAAGCATCAATTACTTTACACTTAGGCAAATGTTCACGTTACTTCACTGTAAACGTATAAACCTGACGTAGAGAGGTTTATTCGGGTTTGCCACGGATACCCTCTACTTAGTAGCAGTCATTAAAAGGAAAAACACTCTTTGCAACCAACTACCGTGGAACTCGTAATCTTTGATTGTGATGGTGTGCTTATTGATAGCGAAGTGCTATCCATGGAATCTTGGCAGGAAGTGCTAACAAACTACGGCGTTTCATTAACTAAGCAATATTTTATTGAACATTTCCTTGGCAAGAGTATGGAACACGTAGAATGGGTAGTGAATAAGGATTTTTCTCTTGAGCTGACTACAGCAATAAAAGCGGATTTTCAGGCGTTGCTCTTTAAAAAGTTTGAGGACTCGTTACAAAGAACACCCAGTATTACTGATGTATTATCAAACCTTCAAGCACTAAACGTTTTATACTGCGTCGCGACCAGCAGTTCACTTGAAAGAACAATAAAAGCACTTAATAGTACAGAGCTTCTCTCTTACTTTGACAGGCGCATTTTTACGCGATCTATGGTAGAGAAAGGCAAACCAGCCCCAGACTTGTTTTTGTACGCTGCTAAAAAAATGAATATCAAACCCCAGAACTGCTTAGTTATTGAAGATTCAAAACCTGGTTTAGCCGCCGCAATAGCAGCCCAAATGCCTTACTTCCATTATAAAGGCGGCACACATTTACTTGACCGTAGAGAAACCAATTTTTCATCCAAAACCAATACGCTAAATTCATGGGACGAATTCAACTCTCAGATTCCTGATCTTTTTAACGCGAGAAAAATAAATGAGTAAGAAAGCACAAAACGAACTCAACAAGCTAGATGAAGCCGCAAGAGCAGGATGGATGTATTACGTTGGGGGCAAAACACAAGATGAAATTGCGAAAACACTTAAGACATCGCGGCAAAGTGCTCAGCGTCTTGTAGCATTATCGATGTCTGAGGGCTTGGTTAAGGTGCGCTTAGAGCACCCCATAGCCAGATGCATGGAACTGGCGCAAGGCGTTAAAGAAAAATTTGGGCTTACGTTATGCGAAGTGGTACCTAACGTTGACGACGACCCTAACTCCACACAGGGTCTCGGCCAAGCTGGCGCTGCAGCCATAGAACGTGCCCTTAAATTTGATACGCCACAGACAATTGCCTTTGGCACAGGACGAGTACTTCGTGCATGTGCAGATGAATTATCTATTCTTCACTGCCCTCAACATAAAATAGTGTCATTAGTGGGCAATATTGCCGAAAACGGAGAGGCGACTCGTTATGATGTGGCTGTTCATGTTGCCGACCGAGTAAAAGCCCAGCATTATCCTATGCCAACACCAGTTATCGCGTCTTGTAAAAACGAGCGAGAGATTTGGCAGCAACAACAACACATTTCCCGTATACATACACTAGCAGAACAGGCGGATATTAGTTTCGTTGGTATCGGAAATTTAGGTAGCGTTTCGCCACTGTACAAAGACGGATTTATTGATGACGACGAACTAGGCGTACTGGCTGATTCTGGCGCGAGTGGCGAAATAATCAGCTGGATATTCAACGAAGAAGGCGCACTTATAAAATGCGATATCAATGAAAGAGTGACCAGCTTTAAGTTAAAAGCAACGCCAGAGAAACCCGTAATCGGTGTAGCAGCGGGCGACAATAAATTTAAAGCAATAAGAGGCGCACTTCGCTCTAAGTTCTTAAACGGGCTTATTACAACAGAGCGCACAGCGTCTGCGTTACTTGGCTTGTAAACGCGGTAATCAATGGGCATCACATACCTATCGTGTTGCGTGAAAAATACAGACAACAGCCCTCTTTTGCTTGTTATAAAAATAAAAAAACAACTTCAATACTGTTTTTTGTGCTTTTTTTGATGGCTTTTCAAGCAGCCACTTTGCCGGGAGCTCTTCCCTCTTAGCCCTTTAATACTAAAGGCTATAGCACACTCCAATCTATTTACACCTTTAGTATAAGGTATTAACCAATATACTTAGTTATTTGAGTGAATGTTTTTTAATCATCTTGGTTGTTTTTTAATTAGTCCCGAACAAACAAACCGACTAATAAAACACACGAAGGAAATTTAACCATGTTGAAAATCGTTAAAACTTCACTAGTAATTGCAGCATCTTCTTTGGCTTTCTCTAACACGGCACAAGCAGATGATATCAACCAAGCGCTAGCTAACATCTGTACTATCGTTCAAGCAGATGATAAGGGTGAATTGCGCAAAAAAATGCGTAGTGTGCAATCAGACTACAAACTTAAGCTTCGCGATTACTACTCAGGTATATCTTGTGGCGGTCAAAGCTTAATAAGAACTGCACTTTCAAACAATGCTGTTGAAGTTGGTACATTGCTTGTTAAGAAAATGCCAAGTAAAGATCTACAAGCACCAGAAGCTGACGGTAAAACATTACAAGCGTGGATTGCTGAGCAGGGTCTACAAAGCTCACCAATTTCAGCTGAGCTAAACGACAGAATTTAATACCTCTTTCACATTGCCATGTGAATCGATTCAACATGGTAGCAGCGAATGCTGCACTGAGAGGCCCCACTGCTACGGGGCCTTTTTTATTTTCTGTGGCCATGCTGCTACCGAACCGCACAGATAATTGCCAGCCCTCTCCCCAAGGGCGAGTCTAAATATGTCTAGACTTTTTGTTGTGTCAACTTGATCTAGAACCGACTGTCCCTGCGGTAAAACGCTGCGATTACAAAGATGTTAAGTCTCGATTAGAGAGTGATAACCTTTAAGCACAGTTATCATTAGCTTTGATACTTTCTTTTAAAGGCCTTGAAGGTGAAAAGCTATCAACGGGTAAACGTACGGAGCATTACCATTCCCCCGCTTTTGAGTTATCCGCAGTGAACCAAGTAGAAAAAGCACTTTGGCTTACCTTTTAGAATCGAAATTCCCAGCAATAAGTATACTTTGGTATACCTTGTTATTTTACGATATGTTTTTCAGCCACTTAGATTAAGGTTTAATACATCTCAACGAACAAACACAATCTCAATAACAACAACCGAAGGAATTTAACCATGTTGAAAATCGTTAAAACTTCTCTAGTAATTGCGGCATCTACTTTAGCTTTCTCTAACGCAGCTCAGGCTAATGACATCAACGAAGCGCTAGCAAACATTTGCACAATTGTTCAAGCCGATGACAAAGGCGAACTTCGCAAGAAAATGCGTAGCGTGCAGTCAGACTACAAACTAAAGCTTCGCGACTACTACTCTGGCATTTCTTGTAACGGCCAAAGCCTTATTCGCACCGCTCTAACTAATAATGCGGTTGAAGTGGGTACGCTTCTTGTGAAGAAAATGCCAAGTAAAGATTTGGCTCAGCCAGAGTCAGACGGCAAAACCCTACAAGCTTGGATTGCTGAGCAAGGTCTTCAAAGTTCACCTATTTCAGCTGAGCTTGACGGCAGAATTTAATACAACAATTTAGTCACACCATGTGATACACCGGTTCAACATGGTAGCGGCAGGACGCCGCACTGGAGGCCCCTTTTAGGGGCCTCACCCCATTCTAAGCCCTTAAAAAATCTATCACTTCTTTTTGTACCCATTCAGGCTTTTCCCTGTGTAACCAATGCGACCCGCTCGGATTAAACCGCTTTGTAATCAGCGGAACATAGTCTTCAATTTTATCTATTACGCTTAAATCAAATGCATCATCCTGCTCTCCCCATAATAGTAGCGTTGGGCAGTGAATAAATATCTCGGGTATACGAATACTATCTAACACCTTTTTAGATACATTTTTTTGAGGCACATGTTGTGGCATTTGCCGATAATAGTTGAGCATTGCATTGAGAATTTCAGGCTGGCGCCAATCGTTGAGTAACGCTTTTGAGTAGCTTGTTTCTCGTTCAAAAAGGCAGTTCCCTATCATGTCTTTCAATAGTTGAAAGTCCGTTTTTAAAAGCATGCGCTCTGCGTTCTTACCAATTAGCGTAGAGATATACTGGCTCTTTTCTCTTTGCATAGAAGAGGTCTTAATCGCATGTGTAAAACAAGATGGATGCGCAGCATTTACAATAATGAGTTTACTAATTAATGTCTGGTGAAAAGCGGCTAATGGCCACGCTATCGCCCCACCCCAATCGTGCCCAAACAAAATAACTTGTCGGCCTTTTTTAACTTTCTCGATAAACGCGGCCATTCGTCCAATAAGCAATGGGACTTGGTAATCTTTTTCATTGGGTAGTGGGCTTGATAAATGATAACCCGGCAAATCTGGAGCAATGATGTCTAGTGATGTCGGCAGCAGCGCCATTAACGCTTCCCACGTGCGCGCGTTCTCCGGGAAGCCATGCAGCATAATAACTAAAAGGTTCTCGGCGCCCTTTTCTTCTCGGGATAAATAATGAATGGAGGTCCCATCAACCATTGCGTATTTGGAATCAACCAATATGCTCACTTCCTCTATGTGATTTTAATAAACAAAAAAGCCGAGCAAAATAAGGTATCCGATGATTACTGTTTAAATCATTTTCCCGGCTACATTATTTTCTCGGCCTTTAGTGCACCTTTTCTTAACGCACGTGTCTGGCTTTTATGTCACTATTCGATAGCGAACATGCTCTCTGGCATAGACATTAGGTTGTCTGCACCTGACTGCATAGCTGAAACAAGCGAGCGAGTGCGGGTTAACAAACGGTCAAAGTAGAAGCCCGTTGTTAAGATTTTACTCTTATAAAACTCGGTTTCGGTGCTACCTGCATCAAGCTGTTCTTGCGCCTTCACAGCCATTTTTAGCCAGAAGTAAGCAACGGTAACGTAGCCTGAGTACATTAGGTAATCGACAGACGCTGCACCAATTTCATCTGGGTTCGATGCCGCAGCTTTACCGATGTCCATAGTAATCTGCTGCCATTCGTCAAGGTGAGAATTTAGAGCATTAGTCCAAGCACTAAACTGTGCGTTGTCACGAAGTGAGTTACAGTAGTCACGAACTTCTTGTACAAATACATTCAGAAGCTCGCCGTTAGAGCCCATTACTTTGCGACCCAGTAAGTCTACCGCTTGAATACCAGTAGTTCCTTCGTACATAGTGCAAATGCGTGTATCCCGCGCAAGCTGCTCCATGCCCCATTCTTTAATAAAGCCATGACCGCCGTACACCTGCATGCCATAACTCGTTGACTCTTGTGCTGTTTCGGTCAAAAACGCTTTAACGATAGGCGTTAAGAAAGCAAGCTTTGCATCAGCAACTTGCTTTTCGGCCGCATCATCGCTGTAAAGCGTAACGTCTACCATTTGCATACAGTACGCCGCTAACGCTCTGTTGCCTTCAGCAAACGCTTTTTGAGTTAATAGCATACGACGTACATCAGGATGCACAATAATGGGATCTGCCGGGCCTTCTGGGTTTTTTCGGCCAGTCAATGAACGGAACTGGATACGATCTTTTGCGTAGCGTAACGCGCCTTGGAAGGCCGCCTCAGACGCAGCTAAGCCTTCAAGGCCTGTGCCAATACGCGCCGTGTTCATAAAGGTAAACATACAGTTTAGACCACGGTTAGGTGGGCCTATCAAATAACCTTTTGCGCCATCGAAATTGATCACACAGGTTGCGCTGGCTTTAATACCCATTTTGTGTTCTATGCTTCCGCAGCTCACCGCATTGCGGTCTTGCTTTTCACCGTCTTCAGAGACATTGAATTTAGGCACAACGAACAAAGAAATACCCTTGGTACCTTCTGGTGCGTCAGGCAAGCGAGCTAACACAATGTGTACAATATTTTCAGACATATCGTGTTCACCAGCAGAGATGAAAATCTTTGTGCCCGTTAAACTGTACGTACCATCTTCTTGCGGTTCAGCGCGGCACTTCAACATACCTAAGTCTGAGCCACAGTGTGCTTCAGTCAGGCACATTGTGCCTGTCCACTCACCGCTGATCAGCTTTTCAAGAAACATTTTTTGCTGCAGTTCCGTGCCGTGAGCTTTAAGGGTTTCCATACAGCCCTGACTAAGACCAGGGTACATCGCCCACGAGTGGTTGGCACCAGAGAACCACTCAGCAATAATAGAAGACAACGAATAAGGAAGCGCTTGGCCACCGTACTCTTCTGGGTGCGACATACTCGGCCAACCACCGTCAACATAGGTTTGATAAGCTTCTTTAAACCCTTTTGGCGTAGTGACTTCTCCGTCAACCCACTTACACCCTTCTTCATCGCCAGACGCGTTGATAGGTGCAAGCGTGTTTTCAGAAAACTTAGCCGCTTCAGCGAAAATCGCCGAAACTAGGTCTTCCGAGGCTTCGTCGAAACCCAGTTTTTGATAGTGATTTTGATAATCTAGTAGCTCATGTGTTACAAACATGGCGTCACGTTGAGGAGCTTTATAACCTTCCATACCCAATACCTATATTACTTCAAATAGACCAGCAGCGCCCATGCCGCCACCGATACACATGGTGCAAACAACATATTTCGCACCGCGTCGTTTACCTTCGATGAGTGCGTGACCCACCATGCGAGCACCGCTCATGCCGTATGGGTGACCAATAGAAATGGCACCGCCGTTTACGTTTAATAATTCGTCTGGAATGCCCAACTTATCGCGGCAATACAGTACTTGTACCGCAAACGCTTCGTTAAGCTCCCATAGACCGATATCGTCCATGGTTAATCCATGTTGCTTTAATAGCTTAGGAATGGCGAAAACTGGGCCAATTCCCATTTCATCTGGCTCACAGCCTGCCACTGCAATACCGCGATAAATACCAAGAGGCTGAGTATTACCTTTTGCAGCTGAGTGCTCATCCATAATCACTGTCGCGCTGGCTCCATCAGAAAGCTGGCTTGCATTACCTGCGGTAATACAACCACCTTCTATCACTGGGTTAAGTGCTTTAAGCCCCTCTAGGGTTGTTTCTGGGCGATTGCCCTCGTCTTTCGACAAAGTCACTTCTCGCTCAGAGGTTTCACCTGTTTCTTTATTAAATAAGGCTTGCGTTGCTGTAATAGGTACAATCTCATCATCAAACTTGCCCGCTTCTTGAGCCGCTGCTGTGCGCATTTGGCTTTGGTACCCGTATTCGTCTTGTACGTCACGGCTAATGTTGTAGCGCTTACCCACCACTTCCGCAGTTTGTAGCATCGGCATGTAAATATCTTTGTGCTTAGCAACCAGTGCAGGGTCTACTGCACGAAACATATTCATATTTTTGTTTTGTACTAAAGAGATTGAATCTAAGCCACCCGCAACCATAATGTTGGTATCGCCTGTACGAATTGAATTCGCTGCGGTAGCAATGGCATACATGCCAGAACTGCATTGGCGGTCGAGCGTCATACCCGCCACAGTAACGGGTAAACCTCCAGCCAAGCCAGCCAAGCGGCCAATATTCATGCCGCCACTGCCTTGGGTTAATGCTGCGCCCATTACCACGTCATCGACACTGGCTGGGTCGATCCCTGCGCGTGCTACTGCGTTTTGAATAGCATGGCCACCTAAAGAAGGGGCTGGTAAATTGTTCAGTGCACCTTTATAAGCGCGCCCGATTGGCGTACGTGCTGTACTTACGATTACTGCATCGCGCATTTTCATGTTCCTTTCAGTTGGGCTGAAAGTTCAGCCAAAGTTTAGCTAGGCCTATGTGCTTTTTCTCGAAGTTACCTAGCTTTACCAAATTCGGATGTCGGGTCACGAGAGCTATAGCTAGCTCTCACCGTCGATTAATTCTCGCTAACGAGAGCTATGTCTACTTCGCTTTATAGCTCTTAAACGTGCCGCCGCTTTGGGCCAATTTCACCAACAAATCACTTGGTTCAAGCCACATTTTTCCGTAGTCACCTAATTGATCACGATAGGTAGTCAGCTTATCTAAAATAGTGCCTAGCCCCACTTCGTCGGCATATTGCATAGGGCCGCCGCGATACACAGGGAAGCCATAACCGTAAACATAAATCACATCGATATCGCTAGATTTAGCTGCAATGCCTTCTTCTAAGATGGCAGCACCTTCGTTAATCAATGAGTACATGACGCGAACCAGAATTTCCTCATCGCTAATGTCTGAACGCTGAACCACACCTAAGCGCTCTGCTTCTTGCTTAGCAATTTCTAGTACTTCTGGATCTGGGACAGGAACTCGACTGCCTGGTTCATAGTTGTAAGCTCCGCGTCCGGTTTTAAGTCCGTTGCGCCCCTTTTCTACCAAGCGATCTGCCACTGCACCGTAAGCGGGGTCGTGTGCAATGTGCTCTTGTCGAGACTGTCGTACATAGTAGCCAATATCTAAACCAGCCATATCACCCATAGTGAACGGCCCCATTGGCATGCCAAACTTGGTTAAAACGCGATCAACTTGCTCAGGTGTTGCTCCTTCAAGCAGTAAGCGGTTAGCTTCACGGCCGTAAGGCTCAATCATACGGTTACCCACGAATCCGAAGCAAACGCCTACCAACACCGCCACTTTCTTAATGCGTTTAGCCATCTTCATGCAGGTCTTAATGACTTCAGCAGATGTCTTCTCTGCCTTAACCACTTCTAGCAGTCTCATCACATTCGCTGGCGAGAAGAAATGAAGACCAATCACATCTTCAGGACGCGATGTGGCTGTCGCTATTTCGTCAATATCCAACGTCGAAGTGTTCGAAGCCAAAATAGCGCCTGGCTTACACACTTTATCTAGCGTCGAGAATACGGTTTTCTTTACTTCCATCTTCTCGAAAACGGCTTCGATGACGAGATCAACATCAGCTAAGTCGTCATACGACGTAGTACCTGAAAGCAGTGCCATGCGGCTCTCGACCTGCTCTTGGGTTAACTTGCCCTTTTTCGCTGAGTTTTCGTAGTTCTTTCTAATAAGCGCTAATCCCTTCTCTAGCGCTTCTTCTTTGAGCTCAAGCATTGTGACTGGAATGCCGGCATTAGCGAAGTTCATAGCGATACCACCGCCCATTGTTCCCGCGCCGATAATCGCAACTTTATCAATGTTGCGCTCAGGAGTATTCTTGTCGAAATCGCTCACATGACCTGCTGCGCGTTCAGCAAAAAAGAAATGCTGCTGGGCACGCGCCTGTGGCGTATTCATACACTCCATGAAAAGCTTGCCTTCATTTTTAAGGCCATCTTCAAAAGCGAGCGTGTAAGCTCCGCGTACCGCTTCGATACATTTTAATGGAGCAAAAAAACCACGAGTCGCTTTTTTAGTTTGTGCAGTTACTGCATCAAACACCGCCTGCGTTTCGTCAGACATGGACAACGTGATATCACTGGTGCGTTTAATCGCTTTATCTGGCGTTAATGCTTGTAAATACGCTTTTGTATCTTCAAGTAAATGCTCAGGCTTATCGGAAATTTTGTCGAAGACACCTGGAAGCTTAACCACCGACGTTGGCTTGCCTGTTACGATCATTTCTAACGATGTTTGTGCGTCGGCTAATCGAGGAAGGCGCTGAGTACCGCCTGCGCCCGGTAATATGCCTAGATTTACCTCTGGAAGACCCACTTTATTGTCGGCAAAGGTGATGCGATGATGGCAAGCTAACGCCACTTCTAAGCCACCACCGAATGCTGGTCCAGGGAGAACAGCAACAACTGGCTTAGACGCATTTTCAATCTTGTCTAGTACCTCAGGTAGCATGGGAGACAAATCGCCACCAGAGAATTCGCTGATGTCAGCTCCACCCGAAAAAATAGGTAGTGAAGAAGTAATAACAATGGCACTGACGCTATCGTCATCTAGTGCATTGTTTATGCCTTCTATCAACCCTACCCTGATAGCGCGTGACAGCGCATTAACGGGCGCACTTTGCATTGTCAGCGTGGCAACACCCTGTTGTACTGCATATTCTACGGCTTTATTTTCCATCTCAGTCATAACCATGTCCTGTTTATCACGTTAACTGGATGTTATTGCAGTGTTGTCAATCATCCAAGTTTATTGGTGTTATAGACATTTATCATAATATTTAATATTGACCGCCAGCCCCTTTGTGAATTCATTTCTCTGCGCAGAGCCTGTCCTACCTTGCCTAAGGTTTATTTGACAGAAAATAAAACCGGTGTTTTTGTTAATTTAGCAACACTTGTTATTACATTTTATTTACAAAAGGATGATTGGCTATGCAAGTGCTTAGAACACCGGAAAGCGCCTTTAATAAAATCACTGACTTTCCTTACCCACCCCGCTTCACTGAAATAACTGACACAGTGAGCGGTGAAATAAAAATGGCTCATTATCAATGTGGACCTAAAGATGGACCTACCGTGCTATTAATACACGGCGAACCGACGTGGGCTTATTTGTACCGCAAGATGATGCCCATATTGGCTGATGCGGGATTCAATGTCATCGTGCCCGATCTCATTGGCTTTGGGCGCTCAGATAAACCAGTAAGAAAAGAGGATTACTCCTACGCTCGTCATGTGATATGGATAAAAGACTGGTTTTCACAGGCTACTAAAGGCCCTGTTACACTATTTTGTCAAGACTGGGGAGGTTTACTTGGCTTGCGGCTTGTTGCCGATATGCCTGAGCGTTTTTCAGGTGTCATGGTATCTAATACTGGACTGCCCACCGGCGACCATGTGCCTAGTGATGCTTTTATCAAATGGCGTCGTTTCTCTCAGGACGTGCCCGAATTCCCCACTTCAACCATTATTCAAAATGCAACAACCACCGAATTAGACGAAGCAACGCTGGCTGCCTACGACGCTCCCTTCCCTGACGAAAACTACAAAGCGGGAGCCCGCATGTTTCCTCTTCTAGTTCCTACAAGCCCCGATAATGCTGAGGCGCAGGCAAATAGACAGGCATGGGAAAAACTGAAGCAATACAATAAACCTTTCATTACGGCATTTGGTGATAGCGACCCTGTCACCAAAGGTGGAGAAAAAGTATTTCAAAAGCTCGTTCCCGGCTGTAATGGCATGGCCCATACACAGATAGAAAACGGTGGTCACTTTATTCAGGAAGACCAGGGGGAACTGCTGGCCAATTTGCTTGTTCAGTTTATCCAGAATACGCAGCTTAAGTAACAAGACTTTCAACCGACATGAAACTATTAACTATTAGGAGATAACCATGGACGCTCTGCTCGACTTTTCAGGACAAGTTGTATTAATTACCGGCGCAGGCAGCGGTTTTGGCCGCTTGTTATCGCTAGGTCTTGCCAACCGAGGAGCGAAACTCGTTCTTTCAGACATTAACGAAACCGCACTAGAGGAAACGAGAAAAGATGTAAAAGCACTCACTGATGTCGTGGTACTAGCGGGTAATATTGCCAGCGAGTCGCTAAATAAGGCGCTGGTTGAAAAAGCCATGGAAACCTTCGGCAAACTGGATATAGCCGTAAATAATGCAGGCATAGCGCATAACCCTGCACCAATTCATCAAATGACAGAGGAAATCATGGATTCGCAGTTTGCCGTGAATGTGAAAGGCGTTATGTTTGGAATGAAGTACCAGATACCCGTTATGCTGGCACAAAAGCAAGGTCACGTTCTAAATGTTAGCTCACTTGCGGGCTTGGGCGGAGCGCCAAAGGGAGGTGCGTATGCTGCAGCAAAACATGCCGTGTCAGGGATAACCCGCACTGCCGCGGTGGAATACGGTCGAAAAAATGTTCGCGTTAATGCAATCTGCCCATTCTATAGTCCAACCAACATATTGAATGTAGATGGGTATAACACCCCTGAAGCTCGCGAACAATTAGGCCTGGGCAGCCCAATGAAGCGACTTGGCGAACCACAGGAAATCGTTAACACCATGATGCTGATGCTTTCCCCTGGCAACTCTTACATGAACGGACAAACCATAGCAGTAGACGGAGGCGTTACCGCATGGTGATGTATTGCTTGAAAATAGGCATAAAGGTATATAAAAAAATACCCTTGTATAACACCTAATGTATCGATTCCATCCTACATTCGGTGTAATAAAAGAGAACAAACAAAGCCGATGAATGGGGTGGGTGCAACCACCTCAGCCATCGACATCGAATTAAGTAGTGTTTAATCAGTTTGTCTAGCGTTCACTTTGAACAAAAAAGAGAAAAAATGTGATGAACAAGCCAAATAAAAACAGTTTCTTAGCTATCGCACTTTTTTTAGCTCATTCGCTGATGAATTCTAGTTTCGCGCAAGAAGCCCAACCTACGCTTGTAAATATGAAGGAAGTGCCGTCATCCCAATTACTTAAGAAGCAACGCCAGAATAAACCGCTAGCACTAAGCACAGTGAAGCGCGGTACCAATGCCTCGCTTCAAAGTACCAAACAGTCGAAAAGCCAGTACCTTATTCACAGCATACTGCCGAATGATCGCTTCAGTGCGAAGTAATTCCTAGTCTAGAACCCGACATTCAGCTTACCCCTCAACAAAATCGCTCCACAATAATACCTCCATCATAGCGCATTTATAATAATGCCAATCAAATGACATTTGCGACATTTAAGCCTATTATACTAATTACGTATAGCGCGACACCATTGTGAAAACTACCTTTAAGGCTAACACCGGTAGATAACGTCATAAGAAAAGAGGTGAGCATGTTATTAAAACCAAAACATATCGCGTTATTGTTTACGCTGGCAATTGCTGTGTCTGCTATGGGATAGGTACGAAGACGTTTCAACATAGAAACGTCTTTTATAAGCAGTTTTTAATCGCAGTTCTTTCTTGCTTACATGAAGCAACATGTTATTTGTAAGGTTAACGTTTGAAGAATTCAAAACTTAGCGGATAGGCCCACAGCTCACCTTTATTTGCTTTAACCGCTGCCACAATAGCAAAGACGAAATTCATCAGACCTAGAACGATAAAGCCCAGCGCTCCTATAATTATGAACGTCAATATAAAACAAATAACCGAGTATATAAGTAAGCTTATTAACCAATTCGCTGTCACCCTGCCGTGCTGGTTGATTTCTTCGTTCTGATCTTTGTGAGCAATCCATAACACGATAGGCAATATGACTCCCAAACCAGGTATAACGAAGCTGGATAATTGAGAAACATGAATAAGCGTGCAATAGCTTCTAGCGTTTAAACCCCAGTAGAGTGGTTCTTCCGTTGACATAATCGTCCTTTTTATAGCGTTGGTTTGATTTGATAAATATAGGCGTTTTCAGTGTGACCGCCATCAAGCTTAACAGGAGCAATGACCCGCTCATATTGATCACCTTCAAACTCATCCAGCATGGCCCAGTTCTCGGCAAGTTGAAAAGACGTTAGCATCATGCCCTTCACCTCTTCTTTTGATTTGGTTAGGTCAGAAATAACAATTCCTGGAAAGCCCATAGCTGCTCCCCACCCTTGTTGAACTAAGTGCCCTTCTACCGTACCAGACTGCCACTGGCCATCAATATGAGCGACGATATGATGATTTGGGCAATTAGGAGCAAGGCTTTCATAGATAAACAACCTTTCTAAATCAGGTGTAGCAGACGTTACATTGTCATTGTTTTTCATTACTTTGACCCATTATTAAAAAACTTTTCGTCAGGTGTTGAGGCAAATTTAAGAACAGGCCCCATCCGTTCGCTTTGCTTGTTATAAATTGCCTAAAAAAACCAGTGCTTTTGTGAGAGTAATATCGAATTTGTTTTACAAAAGCAACACAGCGTTACACAATGCTAACGCATGTCTATGTGAACGTCGATTCACTTTAAAATCAAAATAATTAAAGGACAAAGTATGCTCAATCGTAAACGCACTCTTCTGGCGGCTATGGTCAGCCTATCATTCTTAGGATGTGGCGAAAGTACTACTCAGACAGAAATCAAACCAGAACTCACCGCACAAGATGCAAAACAGTTCTTAGAGCAAGCACAAAATGATATTGCGAAAATGCAAGTTCCTGCCGCGCACGCAGAGTGGAGCTACGCCACCAATATCAACTTCGATACAGCTGCAGTTAGTGCCTACTTTAACGAAGTACTTTCAACGAAAGTGGCTAAGCTTGCAAAAGAAGCGGCGAAGTTTAACGATGTGGACGTGGATACTGATACTCGCAGACAGCTTGATCTACTTAAAAACAGTTTAACAATGCCGCCGCCGGCAGATGCACAAAAAGCTGAGCGTCTTGCAAAGATTGGTTCTGATTTAAGTGCCATGTACGGCTCTGGCGAGTATTGCGGCGAAGATGGTACGTGTAAAAGCTTGGTCGAAATGAGCGCAGAAATGGCTACCCTACGCGATGCCGATAAATTGTTAGAGTATTGGACAGGCTGGCGTGAAGTATCTAAACCTATGGCGCCACTTTATGCCGAACAAGTATCACTTGCCAATGAAGGTGCTGCAGAACTTGGCTTCGAAAATGTCAGTGCTTTGTGGCGTGGCAAATATGACATGCCAGCTGACGAATTTCCGAAAGAGTTAGATCGTCTATGGACACAAGTCGAACCCTTTTACGAGTCACTTCATTGTCATGTTCGAGCAAAGCTTGGTGAACATTACGGCGAAGATGTGGTACCACAAGATAAGCCAATTCCTGCGCATTTATTAGGTAACATGTGGGCGCAGTCGTGGGGAAATATTTACGATATCGTTAAACCTCAGCAAGAAATGAAAGTGCCTGATGTTACAGGCGCATTAGCTGAACAAGGGTATGACGAAATCGCCATGGTTAAACAAGCAGAGTCATTTTTCTCATCGCTTGGCTTTGAAGAACTTCCAGATACCTTTTGGGAACGCTCTATGTTTCAAAAGCCTGAAGGCCGTGACGTACAGTGTCATGCTTCTGCATGGGATTTGGACGATAAAGACGACCTTCGTATTAAGATGTGTATCCAGAAAACAGGGGAAGAATTTAACGTTATTCACCATGAGTTAGGCCACAACTACTATCAACGCGCTTATAAAGACCAGCCGCTTCTTTATCGTGGTTCAGCCAATGACGGGTTTCACGAAGCCATTGGTGACACCATTGCACTATCCATAACGCCTAAGTATCTCAAACAAATCGATTTGATTGACGAGATCCCAGACGCATCAAACGATATTGGTATGTTGATGCAGGTAGCACTGGATAAAATTGCTTTTATTCCTTTTGGGTTGATGGTAGATCAATGGCGCTGGAAAGTGATGTCAGGTGAAGTAACACCTGAACAATACAATCAATTATGGTGGGAATTGAGAGAAAAGTATCAAGGCGTCATGGCCCCTCTTGAGCGCAGCGCTGATGCTTTTGACCCCGGAGCAAAATATCATGTGCCGGCTAATGTGCCTTACACGCGTTATTTCTTAGCGCATATTCTTCAATTCCAGTTCCACAAAGCCTTGTGTGACATTGCTGGTGATGAGGGTCCATTAAATCGCTGCTCTATTTATGGAAGCGAAGAGGCTGGTAAAGCATTAAATGAAATGTTGGAAATGGGCATGAGCCAACCGTGGCAAAATGCATTAGAGACATTGACAGGCTCACCGCAAATGGACGCCAGTACCATTGCCGATTACTTTGCGCCGCTAAAAACATGGCTTGATGAACAAAACGCATCCCGCCAGTGTGGCTGGTAGCTCGCTCTGGTACTTAAGTCACAACACAGTTGTGAACACTTTTAATAGACAAAGCCCCTTACCACGGGGCTTTTTTAAACAAATTAAACTTTTGTTCTATTGAAAGTCCCCTGAATTAGCGTAGTTTTTATACATGAATTATTTTTAACGTTGCCACACTATGCGCCGTCCTTCAGCGTACCTATTCTCCATCTTCGCTTTATTGGTTAGCTTTAACTTTGTCGCACGAGGTGAAATAGGTGCTCCAGCCTTTCATACCTTTGACATGGAAAGCGGTATCACACACGTTACTGTTTCTGATATTGCTGAAGATAAATATGGTTTTTTGTGGCTGGCCTCTCAATCAGGTATAGATAAATTTGACGGTTATACCTTCAGAAATTTTGGAATGTGGGGAGATGACAAATCTACAGGCCTTCAAACTTTAAGTGCGCTTCAATTAGAAGCAAGCCTAGACGGCGAATATATTTGGGTGGGCACGTTCAGCGGACTAAGTCGCTTAAATGTAGACACAGAAAAATTTAAACATTACTCACTTCCGGTGTCGTCCCCCTTTAGCAAGCAAGTCATCAATAGAATAAAAACGACATACGATGGCACCTTGTGGATAGTATCTGAGCGAAATTTGTATCGGTACTATGAAAAAAACGACAGTATTGAACTCGTCAGTTATCTTCCCGATACAACGAGTACACTCACTGATATAGAGTTAATCGGCAACACTCTGTACGTTACCTCCACCTCTGGCCTTTATAAGCTCGATACTATTAAAAATTCATTAGTACTTGTTGCGTATGAAGGTGTTAACTTCACCAGACTTGTCGCTGCAGAGCGTTCACGGTTCTGGTTAGGCACTTCTACTCATGGTATCTGCCTGTTTAACCCCAATGTTGAACCCGAGCCAATAACTAAACAATGTACGAGTGAAATACAAGGATTGTCTGACAATTCGGTAACGGATATTCTACTACAGCGAAATGGCGATTTATGGGTTGCGACCGAACGAGGTTTAAACCTTTTAAAAGCCCATAGCCCTTATACAGTATTGCACTTCCCAATAAGTGATAAAGACTCAGGAGACGAGCGCGTCTCAAGCCTTTATCAAACTAAATCCGGCCTTGTCGTAGTGGGTACGAAAGACGACGGCTTTGGTATAAGTAACCCAGAACTCAGCAACTTTTATACAACTGAAGTGGGTGGTGGCCGGATAATTGGCTCTATGGCCTCGTTTAAAGAGAATAAAGTATGGGTAGCGAATGAAAAAGGGTTGTGGATTTACGATACGGTTAACAAGACGTATGAAGGGCCATTTACTTCCAATAACGCACAGAAATCCGACAACAAAGCAAGTGATAAAATCACCAGTACTTTCTATGATTCAAACAACGATACGCTTTGGCTAACGACTCGCAGCGGACTAGCGATATTAAACAGTAAAACAAACCAACTTGATATTGTGGCGTTACATGGTAAGTCCGGCTACAGCATTAATATGGACACCCAAGGCGATATTTGGTTTGGTGGATATAGCGATGGTGTTTTTGTGTATCGGCCTTCTGAGGGGCGGGTAATACAACAGTGGCCGCTTTCCCTTACTACTCGTATTCTTTTCGAAAATGACGAAAGTGCATGGCTAAGTACTGTAACGGGGCTGCATTTGGCCAACAAGCTCACCGGTGAATTAACAAGTATTAGTGATCATACCGACAAAATTACAGACAGTACGGTGGTAACGTGGGTTTCACGCTCTGAGCGTGGTGGCTATTGGATAGGGACTCAAGCTGATGGCTTGTATTTTGTCACAAAAAATAACGATGACTTATCAACCATAACAGTGACGCAAATTACGCCAGAGAGTAGATTGAGCAAAGTATCAATTGGGGCAATTGTTGAAGACGATGAGTACGGGTTGTGGATTTCTACTATAGAGGGAATAACTTATCTAGCGCCAGATCTTTCTACACTTTATCACTATGGCGCAGAAAATGGCGCCCTTTCCAAGGGTTACTATATCGGCTCTGTTGCCACAACCCAAAATAACACTATTCTTTTTGGCGGTGCAGAGGGGCTCACGCAGTTTGTTCCGTCAGAAGTTGCAAACGTGAAATGGTCGCCTGCTGTTCACCTGACGAAGGTAGAGACAGTAAGTCGAGATGAACAAAATGGTACTAGTGTGCAACAACGCCTTAACTTAGGCGAAAAGATAGAACTCACTCATAATAATATTGCCCTTTCCATTGAGTTCGCAGCCACAGATTTTATGAATGCTAATGAACTGCGCTATGCATACAAGCTCGTTGATTTCGAAAATAACTGGCGATT
Source organism: Alteromonas sp. 5NW40-0090 (assembly GCF_057552975.1). NCBI lineage: Bacteria > Pseudomonadati > Pseudomonadota > Gammaproteobacteria > Alteromonadales > Alteromonadaceae > Alteromonas > Alteromonas sp. 5NW40-0090. Next base: position 293,445 of record NZ_BAAJLT010000003.1, on the reverse strand, counting down.
TACTGATTTTAAGACGCGAGTGGCAACCTATACAAATCTAGAGCCTGGGCGATACCGTTTTACGGTAAAAGCGATAAATCAGGAGAATGTATGGAGTAGCGACGAAGCTCAACTCGAAGTTATAGTGATTCCGCCTTGGTGGGACGAGCCTATTTGGCGTGGCGCATTAGGCTTAAGTATTCTCTTCATCATCTCTTCAGTAATCTGGCTACGAATTTCGACGCTGAAAAAACGCTCTGCAGAACTGGCCCTTAAAGTAGAGGAAAAAACACGAGACCTCGAAGCAATGATAGAAAAACTTACGCATTTATCGACTCAAGACTCGTTAACTGGGCTTAAAAATAGGCGTTATTTCACACAGAGAGCCAACGCAGAGTGGCAAGAATTTAAACGGCATGATCGTACCTTTTCCTTGCTTATTGTGGATATAGACTTTTTCAAGAATATAAACGATGAATACGGCCATCATGTAGGCGATGAGGTTTTAGTAAAAGTAGCCAAAACTTTGGAGAAAAACCTTCGAGAAAGCGATGTTATTGCACGCTGGGGCGGAGAAGAGTTTTTGATATTGTTACCCTCACTCAATGTACAAGAAGCTTACTGGGTAGCAGAAAAGTTACGTAAGTGTGTTTCGGAACAAACTATTGAAAGCCCTCCTCACTCAATTAAGGTAACCATAACGTGTGGCGTTGCTGACATCAAAGATTACGATAGCGTAGATGCCTGTATTCACGCTGTAGATAAAAAGCTGTATGTTGGGAAAGAGTCTGGTCGAAACGCCGTGGTGAAATAATATCAATCCGCAAGCGCTTGGCTAACTCAATCTGGCTTTTTTGCATTTATTCTTTTATGCAGTCAATCTCTTTGTCATGTAATCCATCGCAGTCATTGATCACTTGTTGCGTTTGCTTCTTATAAAACCTTGTAACGATAAACATTTTTAATTGCAAGGAGGATAGTGTTATGGCTAACGTATTAGTGATTGGCGCTTCAGGACAAATTGGGAAGCAAGCAACGGTAAAACTTCTAGACGCAGGGCACAAGGTTTTAGCTCCCGTAAGAAGCCCAGATAAACTGTCAGATATCCAAAACGCCAACCTCACAGTGGTTGAGCAGGACTTAGAAAAAGATTTTTCAGCACACTTTGAAGGCGTGGACGTTGCGGTATTCACAGCAGGTTCAGGCGGTAGCACCGGCGCAGATAAAACACTTATGATTGATCTTTGGGCGGCCCGCAACGCGGTTAACTATGCAAAAGCGGAGGGGACACCCAAATTTGTTATGGTTAGTTCTATTGGTGCAGACGATCCTGACGCCGTGGAGTCAGCAATAAAACCATACTTGGTTGCCAAACACATGGCTGACGAGCATCTAATCAACAGCGGCTTACATCACGTAATTCTTCGACCTGGGACTTTATTAAATGAACCGGGTAAGCATTTAGTACGAACTGATATGCCAAGCAATAGGGACGATGCTGTTATACCAAGAGAAGATGTAGCGACAGCTATTGTCGAAAGCGTTGCAAGAGAAAGTAATGCTGACTTGATCACCTATTTGTTCAAAGGTGATACACCAATTTCCCATATTTTCTAGGTGATCGACGCCCTCTCTTTTGCCAATACATTATTGAGTCTATTCAAGCTAGAGAGGGCTTATTTCTTACTTCTGTCGCCGGTTAATATACTGCCGACTTAGGTGGTGCCCAGAATAGGCGGTATCACGTACTAAATATGTGCCTACTTAGAGGCTAGAGATAGTCACCTACGGTATCAATGACTGGCTAACCCAGTTGCCATTTCCGTCTTTTTGATGCCACTCTCGACTTTGAGGGTTACCTCTCAAATTCAGGTAGTCTACATTATCAATAGCCAGCATGATCACGCAAAAGTGAGGTGGAACTACACCAAAATCCCCTTCAACCTGTAGTGCCGAACCATCGTTTCTTGGCGTGCCGGGCTCGCCCCACAAAAACTGCTTTTTGCCTGCATCTGACAATTTATTCCATTGCTGAGTAACTAAGTCAGCATCTTGATGTAACGTTATTATTGTTGCAGTACAAGAGAAGCGATATTGCTCCCTAGTTTTAGAAAAATACCAACACACCTGCGAGTGAGGATTCTGGCCAAGCTGGTCATATTTATCTGAGCGGGTATCAGAAATAACCACCAGTTGGTTGTCGTCGGTGATCCCTCTAAAAACCACGGTACGGCAGTACGGTACACCACTACCGTCCACAGTAGCTAACTGAAAGTAACGACTTTCTGGCATACTGCGGGTTTGGTGAAGACTCTTTGTCAACCCTTGTCGCCACTGGGGCATAACCACCTCCGAGAGTAAAATCGCCTGTGTTTAGCGCTACGCGGCTTTCTTCTTCGCGGCTAAAGAAAACAGCGTGTAGAAGTTTTGCGTGGTAATTTCCGCGAGCTCTTTTACCGTCACGCCTTTAAGCTCAGCAATAAATTCTGCCACTTCTACAACGTAACCTGGCTGGTTTTGTTTACCTCGATGAGGAACTGGCGCAAGCCATGGTGAGTCAGTTTCAATAAGTAGTCGCTCTAAAGGGATCGCTTTTACCACTTCACGCAATTCATCTGCTGAATTAAAGGTTACGATGCCTGAAATAGAGATATAGAAGTCCATATCTATTGCTGCCAGCGCCATGTCTAATGACTCAGTAAAGCAATGCAAAACACCTTTGGTGTGCGCAGCTTTGTGTTGGCGGAGTAAGTTAATGGTGTCTTCCCTTGCATCCCGCGTATGAATAATTAGCGGCTTTTTAGTTTCGTTAGCTACTTTAATGTGGTCGACGAAAGACGTCAGCTGGATTTCTTTACTTTCCGGGCTATAAAAATAGTCCAGCCCAGTTTCACCAATGGCTACCACTTCTTCACGCTGCGCCTTCTCTAGCAGTTCTTCATAGCTACACGCTTCATCTTGATGTAGTGGGTGCACACCACAAGATACTGATACATCTTCAAACTGACTTACAGCTGCTAACATGCTGTCGTAATCACCAACAGATACGCACACACAAAGGAAGTGTTCAACACCTCGGGTTCTTGCGAAATTTAAGGTTTCAGCCAGCTCTTCTGGCCCTTGCTTAAGTCGGTCTAAGTGACAATGAGAATCTACGAACAAACTACACCTGTTTTAAAAAATTACTGTCAGACAAAAGGGCTTCGACAAGCCAGCGTTTGCCTATTAACGTTGAAATTGTTTTAGTAACCCAAAAAGTACCATTGATTTGTTTACACCTGCGTGCTGCAGCGTTTTTACCGCATCAACACACGCTTCATAGCGTTTAAAATCAACAGCCTGTTGACGTTTCATGTATTCGTCATGGGCCATCTGTTGACACCACAATGCGATTTGAGGCGCATTGTCCTGCCACTTATTCGCAAGCGTTTGTACTTGCAAATTTGCATCGCCTGCTAAGAGCGCCTGCATACCATCGCTAAAATTGCGATAGCTAATGTCTTCTTCACCACTAAGCGCCTCCTCTACACGAAGAGGGGCATAGCCATAGGCAGCCAGCAATGCCTCGCTTGCATCTTCTACGCCCTTAGCGTTTAAGTAGTTCAAACTATCTGACACTGACGGGAGCGAGAGTATCTGCCGTTCACATCGACTTAATATGGTCGGCATAATTTTATTGATACTGTCAGTGATCAGCAGTAAGAAGGTATTATTTGTGGGTTCTTCCAAGGTTTTCAACAGTGCATTAGCTGCCGCTTCCGTCATGGTATCGGCACGAGGGATCAACAACACTTTATTGCCCCCCATTTGCGCAGTACCTGAAAGCTTGGCTATGCCTTCACGAATCTTATCCACCCCTAGTTGCTTTTCACTTTCTAAAACATGAAAGTCTGGGTGGTTTCCAGCTTGCCTCAAATGGCAACTTTGACACTGCTCACATGGCCCATTTATGCTTGACTGCTTACACAATAGCGCATTGCTTAACCCTAACGCGAGTTGGTATTTTCCAATTCCCTTTGGCCCTGTCAGCAATAAACCATGGTGTAATTTTTTTGCCATATATCGCGACAATAACGTCGAGAACGTTTTAGCAAACCAAGGCATTACTTGCATTAGCCTTTCCCCTGCTGGCTTCCGTTTCGCGCCATGTTAATGCTTTCGCCACTTGTGTTCGTCACATAGTCATTGATAACCGCAATCACGTCTTGATGTACCTTTTCCATAGGCTGCATTGCACTAACCACGACGATAGATTCATCTTGCTTAGCAAGAGACAAGTATTTTGCACGGGTTCGCTCGAAAAAGGCGAGCCCGGCTTGCTCAATGCGGTCAAGCTCCCCTCGCCCACGGGCGCGCTCTAGTCCAACCGCAGGCTCGACATCCAGATATAAGGTTAAATCTGGCTTAAACCCTTTGAGGGCTATATCGCTGATGGCCGTCATCGTTTTTCCACTGACGCCCCGACCACCGCCTTGATAGGCTTGAGATGACAGGTCGTGTCTGTCACCTACCACCCATGTACCAGCATCAATTGAAGGTAAGATCTTATTGGTAAGTAATTGCACACGAGCCGCATACATAAGAAGCAGTTCAGTCTCCTCACTCACGATCTCATCCCAGTCGTGTTTTACACATTCTCGAATGGCTTCTGCCATAGGTGTGCCGCCTGGCTCACGAGTTTGCTCAACGCGCTTTCCTGCACCTTTTAATGCTTGAACGATAAGCCCAATCACTGAGCTTTTTCCTGCCCCTTCAAGGCCTTCAACTACAATAAACTTTCCGCGCATTACTTTTTAAACTCTGTTTTTATTTAGCTATAACGTATCGGTTGTCTGCATCAATACGGCTATCGTTTTAACTGGTATTTTCGCACAGCTGCATTGTGTTCAGCTAGTGTCGTAGAAAATTGGTGGCTGCCATCGCCCTTCGCCACAAAATAGAGTGCATCCGTTGTCAGTGGGTGCAACGCAGCGTGAATGGCGGCCTTGCCTGCCATCGCGATAGGCGTTGGTGGGAGCCCTTTAATAACATAGGTATTGTAAGGCGTTGCTGTTCGCAAGTGCTTACGGGTAATGTTTCCGTCAAAGGTTGGGCCGATACCATAAATCACGGTGGGATCGGTTTGAAGGCGCATATTTCTGTTGAGCCTATTGACGAAAACGCCTGAAATCATGTCACGCTCTTCAGGCACAGCCGTTTCTTTTTCGATGATACTCGCCAAGACAAGAGCTTCGTAAGGTGTTGCCAATGGCAGTTCAGCATCCCGTTGCTCCCATTCGCGAGAAACAAAATCAATTAACGCGCGGTGTGCTCTTTTTAATATCTCGCTTGCGGTTGTGCCTTTGGTAAAGAAATACGTATCAGCCAAATATACGCCCTCTGTCTGCGAAACGTTTTCGCAACACCAATCTACGCCATTATCCTGAGTGAGCTGGTTTAATTTCCCTTCGTTTAAATCAAACACCAAATCTGTGTTTTGTTTAAGCGACTCAAGCCACTGTGCAAGGGTTAGTCCTTCGACTAAACTCACTGCAAAAAGGTGCTCATCACCCTCGGTAAACAAGGTAAACACATCTACTAGTGACTGCCCTGGGCGCAGCATGTAGGTGCCAGACTTAACAGACGTACTGCCTGCAAAGAATTTGAGCCACACCTTAGCAACAAAGGGCGACACATCGGTCATGCCTATTTTACGCAAGTGTTTCACGGTACGATAAGCGTTACTGCCGCTCTCTATCGTAAATAAGGTTTCACTTTTTAATGCTAGTTCATCGGTAACCTTGCTCGAGACATACATTACGCCAGAGGCTGCCCCAACAACGGCAAGCATGACAAGAGATAATAGAATAACAATTACCCGCTTCATGCTTGAACTTCCCCTTTCTTCATTGCTTTACATTCCATTTTATTTCTTTTTACTACTAATCTGGTGAAGCTCGTAAAACGTTGACGAACCCCGTTGTGAGAAGTGCGTTTTAGTTAATTTTGAAGCGCAGTCTGAAGCCGTTTCTTTAACGCTACAATCGCATCGCTTCTTACATCAAAATAGACATAAGAGAAATCCGGCATTTGTATTTTCTGTACCGGCATTACGCCCATTAGTGCATTGGTAATTACCACTGCACTCGCTTTTCGCAAATAAGAAAGGTCATATTCCCCCACGTGAAGCGAACAATTGTCGTTTAACAGCGAATCAATAAGACACTGCCTGACTACGCCATTGACACCACTTCCTTTCAAAGACGGGGTATACCATTGTTCATTGAGGTAGAAAAATACATTGCCAGCACTCGCTTCAATAATGTTATCTTGGGTATCGCAAACAATAGCATCGTGTGCGCCAGCGTCGTCTACTTCGTGCTTAACTAAGACTTGTTCTAGCCTGTTCATATGCTTTACACCCGCAAGCAATGGTTGAATGGCTAACCGCGTTTGAGCGCATATTACCGTTGCACCTTCATTCGCAAGACTATCGTAATGGACGGGGTACGGGTGCTGGCTGAATCTAACTAATGCTTCACTGTCTTCGCTTCGCGCATACCCTCTTCCGGCTTGACCTCCCGACACGTGAATTTTTAGCACATATTTTGGAGAAGCGTTATCACCTGAGCCGCTCTTTATCGTCTTAACCTGTTCAGCAATTGCGGCTTCAAGCGCGCGGATATCAATATTGAGCTTGATGGCTGCCGCATCGTGCTCTAAACGTGAAAGATGATAAGGCAATAATTCTACATGATGTTCACTTACCAACAATGTGGTAAATACACCGTCGCCATAATTAAACGCCCTGTCACTTGATGAAATAGGCGTAGCGCTAGGAATAATTCTCACTGCCTACTCTTGTTCGCCGTTATTGTGGTTGTTGGAAGTATACCAACTTGCGTTGGTCAGACAACGTCTAGCTGAATTGATTTGGCTGTAGCGGTGCTCAAAGAGACCTGAGTTTTATGATAATCACTGTGAGATTTAACTGTATTAACAACAAAAGGCAGCCGAAGCTGCCTTTTAAATATACGTGAAGTTCACATAATCAGCGATAATTACGCTATATTAGTCACGCCGTATTAGATACGCTTGAAAATCAATGAGCCGTTCGTACCACCAAACCCGAATGAGTTACACAGTGCGTAGTCTTCATTGAATGCCTTTGCTTTGTGTGCAACAAAGTCTAAGTCACAGCCTTCACCTGGTTCGTCCAAGTTAATGGTTGGCGGCGCCATTTTGTCACGCAGTGCCAAAATAGTGAAAATTGCCTCAACTGAACCTGCGGCCCCTAGCAAATGGCCTGTCATTGACTTGGTAGAGCTAACAAGTAGCTTGTGAGCATGGTCATTGAACACGCGTTTTACTGCTGCCACTTCCGCAATGTCACCTGCAGGCGTAGACGTACCATGTGCGTTAACATAGCCGATTTCGCTTGCATCCAACTTCGCATCATTTATCGCGTTTTGCATAGACGCAGCCGCACCTTCGCCATCTTCAGGTGGAGAAGTCATGTGGTATGCGTCGCCGCTCATGCCAAAACCAACCAGTTCTGCATAAATGGTCGCACCACGCGCTTTTGCGGCTTCGTATTCTTCTAGCATTACCACGCCAGCGCCCTCACCCATGACAAAACCATCGCGGTCTTTATCCCATGGGCGGCTTGCGGCTTGTGGGTTGTCGTTGCGAGATGACAACGCACGTGCTGCGGCAAAACCAGCCATGCCTAGCGGAGTAATAGACGCTTCTGCGCCTCCGGCCAACATGGCATCAGCATCGCCATAAGCAATTGTTCTTGCGGCAATACCAATGTTATGAACGCCTGTTGTACAAGCAGTCACAACGTTTAAATTCGGTCCTTTCAACCCTTCCATGATAGACAAAAAGCCTGAGATCATGTTGGTGATGGTTGAAGGTACAAAAAATGGCGATACGCGCTTAGGTCCGCTATTTGTCAGTTTCAAGTGGTTTTGTTCAATTTGTTCTAAACCACCAATACCTGAACCAATAGCTACACCTACACGATGCGCATTATCTTGTGAAATAGTTAAACCAGAATCGACCAAGGCTTGCTTGCCTGCTGCTATACCCAGTTGGATAAAGCGGTCCATTTTCTTGGTTTCTTTCTTTTCAATGTATTCCTGCGGATCAAAATCATTAATTTGACCTGCGAAACGGGTTGAATAGTTACTACAATCGAAATGGGTGATTTCACCGATGCCGCTTTCGCCCGCGAGCAATTTGCGCCATGTGTCTTCGCTATTAAGACCTAATGGTGAAAGCATTCCAAGACCAGTAACCACTACGCGACGTTTTGTCACAAAAAGCCCTCGCTTTGGAACTAAGGTAGGAGATACAAAAACGGCTCTGTTAGAAGAGCCGTTTTGTCGCTACTTAAGACTTAAGCGTCTTTGTTAGCGTTGATGTAATCAATTGCTGATTGAACAGTAGTAATTTTTTCTGCTTCTTCGTCAGGAATTTCAGTATCGAATTCTTCTTCCAAAGCCATTACTAGCTCAACAGTGTCAAGTGAATCAGCGCCTAAATCGTCAACGAATGAAGCTTCTGCTTTTACTTCTTCTTCTTTCACGCCAAGTTGTTCAACGATGATTTTCTTAACGCGTTCTTCAATGTTACTCATAATTCTAGGTTTCCCTTAAACGTCACTAGATAATAAAAGTGCCGCTAGTTTATTTTGCAAGGTGCATCCTTGCAAGCACCAGTTTAAACAAATTTTCTGGTCAAACCAGCGACATTCGAAATTCGTAAAATACTATTTTTACATCCAAGTTCGGGTAAATACCACCCCAAACTAAGGAAAATTCGCAATTTTTGCGAATTTACCCCATATACATACCACCATTTACATGGATAGTTTCGCCTGTAATATAGGCTGCACCATCGCTTACTAAAAAGGCAACAGTGGCTGCAATTTCATCAGGCTCGCCTAATCGGTTAGCCGGAATATCTTTGAAAATGGCTTCTTTTTGATCATCGGTCAGCGCTTTTGTCATATCGGTATCGATAAAACCAGGCGCTACAACGTTGATGGTAATACCACGAGAAGCCACTTCACGCGCCATTGATTTAGAAAAACCAATGACCCCTGCCTTCGCTGCAGCATAGTTTGCCTGTCCGGCGTTACCTGCACTGCCCACCACTGAACCAATATTCACGATGCGACCAAAACGCTTCTTCATCATACCGCGAAGTACCGCTTTTGACAGTGTGAAAATTGAAGTTAAGTTGGTGTCGATAATGTCCTGCCACTCGTCATCTTTCATGCGCATTAGCAGATTATCACGTGTGATACCTGCATTATTGACCAAGATATCGATACCACCATGTGCTTCATTAATCGCTTTAATCGTGGTATCTACGCTTTCTTTGTCGGTGACATTTAGTGCAAAGCCTTTGCCGCCGAATTCAGAAAGATAATCGCTGATCGCTTGCGCACCATTTTCACTGGTAGCGGTTCCGATAACCGTAGCACCTTGCTGAGCAAGCTGCGTGGCAATCGCTTTGCCTATACCTCGGCTTGCGCCGGTAACAAGCGCAATTTTACCGTCTAATTGACTCATTGCGTTTCCTTATTGTTTTAATGCTTCAACACCATCAGGTGTATTAACTGCAAGAGACGCTAGGCTCTTGTCGATACGTTTGTTCAATCCAGTAAGTACTTTACCTGGACCTACTTCAATAACGCGCTCAACGCCCGCTGCCGCCAAATATTCAACAGTACGCGTCCATTGAACGGGGCAATAAAGCTGTCTCACTAATGCGTTCTTGATTGCATCACCTTGGGTTTCAATAGTGACATCAACATTATTCACGATATTAATTGCAGGCTCATTAACGTTCAATGACGATAACGCGTCTTCTAACTTGTCTGCTGCAGGGCGCATTAACTCACAGTGTGAAGGAACGCTCACCGCAAGAGGAAGTGCGCGCTTAGCGCCCGCTTCTTTACATGCATTAGCGGCTTGCTCTGCTGCATTCTTTTCACCTGCAATAACCACTTGGCCTGGAGAGTTAAAGTTAACTGGCGCAACCACATCGCCCGTAGCAATAGCAGTTTGCTGACAAATATCAGCAATGGCGGCATCGTCTAGTCCGATAATGGCATACATGGCACCCGCGCCGGCCGGTACAGCTTCTTGCATATATTTACCACGGGCTTCCACAAGCTTGATAGCATCAGCAAAATCCATAGCGCCGCCACATACTAATGCTGAGTACTCACCAAGGCTGTGACCCGCTAGGTAATCTACGTCTATGCCCTGCTCGCGAATAACACGCCAAATTGCTACGCTAGCAGCAAGCAACGCTGGTTGAGTGATATGCGTTTCGTTAAGTTTACCGTCTGCATCGTTTTGGACTAAATCCCACAGGTCGTAGCCGAGCGCGTCAGAGGCTTCTTTAAACGTTGCTTCGATAATCGGAGAAGTCTCAGCAAGTTCCTTTAGCATACCTACGCTTTGAGAACCTTGTCCTGGAAATACACAGGCTGTCTTTGTCATGTCGATTCCTTATTATTTTTAATTTACTAGAAACGAGAAAACGTCGGAGTGCCCCCTAACGAGGCAAATATCAGCAAGGCTAATAGCGCACAAGCGCCGATGCCCATGCAAATCCGCCTCCGAATGCTTCTAGTAATAAATGCTGTCCGCGTTGAATGCGCCCGTCTCTGATAGCTGTATCAAGCGCTGTAGGCACAGTAGCAGCAGAGGTATTACCATACTGCTCTAACGTAAGCACTACTTGATCAAGAGACATATTCAGCTTTTTAGCTGTCGCTTTAATAATTCTAAAGTTTGCTTGGTGAGGTACTAACCAGTCAAGATCAGATTTTTGCATACCGTTGGCAGCAAGGGTTTGTTCTACCACTTCTGAAAGCTTGGTTACCGCCACCTTAAAGACTTCATTACCACGCATCACACCCCAGTTCTCGTGAACCGACTGCTCGTCACCACGGGTTGGATTACCCACGTACAGCAAATCGCCATGAGAGCCTGATGCGTTGATGTGTGTGGAAAGAATGCCAGGTTCATCACTTGCTTCAATAATCGTCGCGCCTGCCGCATCGCCAAACAATATAACCATGGTTCTGTCTTCAGGGTTTATCAAGCGGCTCAAACAGTCGGTACCGACTACAAGAATACGTTTCGCCATGCCAGACTTAATGTATTGATCGGCAACACTTAATGCGTAGCAGTAACCTGCACATGCAGCAGCTACGTCAAATGCAGGGATACCGTCAATATCAAGAATGCGTTGAATTTCACATGCTGTGCTTGGAAGCGCATAGCGACCACTCGTGGTGGCACACACAATCATGTCGATAGATTTCGGGTCAATGCCAGCCATCTCAATGGCTTTCTTACTGGCTTCGGCCCCCATGGTAGCAGCGGTTTCATCTGCTCCAATAATACGTCGCTCTTTTATCCCGGTACGGTCAGTGATCCATTCGTCACTGGTGTCCACCATTTGCTCTAAATCTGCGTTTGTACGCACGTCGCTGGGATAATAGCTACCTGTTCCTATAAAGCGTGAATATTTGCTCAAAGCTGCTCCAACAATACCGTTTCTATCTTTGTCTTTATCTTTTCAGGTAAATGCATCTTTGCTTCTTTCATTGCTTGCACGATGGCGTAATAAAAGGCGTCTTTTTGTGCATTTCCGTGACTCTTGATAACAATGCCGCGCAATCCTATCAGACTCGCACCGTTATACTGGTCGGGGTTCACGCTGTTATAGATAGATTTCAGTAATGGGAAGGCAATTTTTGCCAATAATCGGGTATAAAAGTTCTTCTGTGACTGGCGTTTTACTTCGTTTATCACTAACTTAGCCAGCCCTTCGCTCGATTTAAGCGCTACATTTCCGGTAAAACCGTCTGTTACCACTACATCGGCATGATCGGTGAAAATGTCGTCGCCTTCTACATAACCAATATAGTTTATGCCTGGCGCGTCTTTAAAAAGCTGGTCGGCAGATTTTACCTGCGCGTTACCTTTAATATCTTCTTCGCCCACGTTCAATAAGGCAACCCGTGGCGATGCTATGCCCGCCACCTCTTGCGCAAGCACTGAACCCATAACACCGTACTGGAAAAGAATTTCAGGCGTGCAGTTCACGTTAGCGCCTAAATCTAAAAGAAATACGTTATGGTGCCCTGTTGTAGGCATCATATTAATGAGTGCGGGCCTATCAATGCCTGATAAGGTTTTAAGCAAATAGAATGATAAGGTAAGTAATGCACCGGTATTACCTGCACTTACGCACGCGTTTGCCTCGCCACTTTCGACAAGTTCAATAACGCGGCGCATAGAAGAGTCTTTTTTATTTCGTAGCGCTGATGTAGGCGCTTCGCCCATTTCAACCACTTGTGAGCAATGCTTTATAGTAACGCGGTTGCGTTCAACATTGGTAAGGGGTTGTAAGCTCGAATTGATAATTTTTTCGTCACCGCACAATGTGAAATGCACATCGGGATGAAGTTGGATAGCCTTTACGGCCGCAGAAAGGATAACAGGGGGACCATGATCGCCCCCCATGATATCTAACGCGATGGTTAGTTTAGACAAAATGTAGTCGCCGTATTACGCGCCGATTACTTTCTTGCCTTTATAATAACCGTCAGCGGTCACGTGGTGACGACGGTGAGTTTCGCCCGACGTTGAATCGACAGACAAAGTCGCGCCTGTCAATGCATCGTGTGAGCGACGCATACCGCGCTTAGAACGCGTTTTACGATTTTGTTGTACTGCCATAACTTACTCCTGGTCTCGCTTAAGTTCTTTCAAAACCGCGAAAGGGTTTTGTCGCTCTTGTTCCGGTTCAATCTTTCCAAACGACATATCGTCTTGCTTCACTGTACACTCCGACTCTGCATGAAGGGGCACAATTGGCAAAGATAACAGTAGCTCGTCTTCAAAAATTTGAAGCAGATTAACTTCTCCGTGGTCGTTGACCTCTACCGGTTCGTAAGCCTCGGGAATGATGTCATCGCTTTCCTGTTCTTCTCCCTGCACTGGAGTAAAACAGAATTCCGCTTCCACGGGATAATCGAGTTCACCATTACACCTTTGACAGATAAGTGTTACCTGCGTGGCTAAATGACCGTGAAAAACAGTAAGACCCTGCGCGTCTTTTTCGAACTGCACTTCTGCGTCCACATAGTCACTGCATCGGACAACTGCTTCACTCAATCGTTCCATATCTTTAGACGCAATAACGCCCCGGTAATCGGAACGTTTCATGGCACTTTTAGTCGGTTCAACCGAATGAGGGAGTTTCACTTTCTGCATAGGGCGCGCATGATATAGGGTCAACCCCTTCCTGTCAAAGCAAAATTACGTTTTAACCTATAATAAAACACTGTATGTCACACGCTGTGATATTGTAACATTGCGCTATTAACTGAAAGTACGCAACATATTGATTTTATAAAAGGAGTAATTGTGGCCTCCCTTGTTCTCGCCTCATCATCGCAATACCGAAAAATGTTGCTCGCCAACATTGGTATTCAGGTAGACACTCACGCACCAGATATTGACGAAACGCCCTTTGCGAACGAAAGCCCTACTGCATTGAGTTTACGTTTAGCCGAACAAAAGGCGCACAAGGTTGCCGCCGAATTAGAAAAGGTAAATAGCGACACCATTATTATAGGTAGTGATCAAGTAGCTTTGGTCCAAACCGATGCGGGCCCGCAGCTACTTGGCAAGCCTGGCACGTCAGAAAATGCAGTAAACCAGCTAATGGCATGCCAAGGTAAGCAAGTGTCATTTTATACTGCACTTTGCCTTCACCAACCTAGCGCTAATAAAACGATAACACAGGTAGATGAAACACGCGTTTTCTTTCGCCATAACAGTGAAGCTGCCATTCGCGCCTATGTAGATAAAGAGCAACCACTTGATTGCGCCGGCAGTTTTAAAAGCGAAGGTTTGGGTGTGTTACTGTTTGATAAAATAGAAAGCCGCGACCCTAACAGTTTAATCGGTCTTCCGATAATGCTGCTAAATGAATTACTGGGTGCACACTTCGATGTCGATTTATTAGCAATGGCTGCTCAGTAAGGCTCTAACTTTGTAAAACAGCGCCAGCAAAGCAGTTCTATAGAACCATCGCTATTTAAGCAGCGCTGTTTCTAACTCGCTTATAGAGTGTACAAGTGCCACGGGTGACAACGCTTCTAAATGAACCTGTGCATGAACGCCGTATGATACCCCTATCCTATCCATACCGATAGATTTCGCCATTTGCATATCGTAGGTCGTGTCGCCAATCATCACGGCATCTTTTATTTCATAGCCCAGTTCATCAAGCAACTGTAGCAACATGTCGGGCGAAGGCTTGGATTCTGCCTCGTCGGCGGTGCGTGACGCACTAAAGAAAGGTCCCGTTCCTGTTTGTGCCCACGCTCTATCAAGACCTCGGCGCGCTTTACCTGTCGCAACGGCTAAGGTACATCCCGCTTCTTTCAAATCGCTAAGTAACTGTTCAACGCCATCAAACAAAGGACACGGCGTTGTATCACGGGTAACAAACGCCTCTTTATAAGCGGCGACTAAACGCTCGGCTAACCTATCGTCTTCAATATTAAAAAGCTGTTTAATGGCGGGCTTTAAACTTATACCAATAATGTGGCCTACTTCGTCGTAGGTAGGAACAGGCATCTCACACTGCTTTGCGGCAAGCTGCATGCAGCTAACAATTTTCGCCGCCGAATCCATTAGCGTGCCATCCCAATCAAAGATAACTAGTTTATACTTTGGAAGTTTTTCATTTAATGAAGTGAAAGGCTGTGCTACCACAGCCTGATTCTTTGAATGCATAACTTACAGCGCTTTAAGTGTATTTGAGAGTGTGTCGTCTAATGGCGCGGTGAATGTCACGCGCTCTTCAGTCGCTGGGTGCAGCAATGAAATACTGCGAGCGTGGAGGAAGAGTCTATTCAGCCCTTTCTGGCGCATTGCCGCATCAAAATCCGCATCACCGTATTTTGGGTCACAAGCAATAGGGTGACCTGCATGCAAACAGTGAACGCGAATTTGGTGGGTTCTACCTGTAATAGGCGACGCTTCGACCAAGGTTGCACCTGCGTATTCCTCTAATATGCGATAGCGCGTTTCTGACGGTTTACCATCGTCACTTACGCTTACCATGCGCTCACCCGATTGCAGCACATTTTTGCGAAGCGGCGCCTTAACTTTAAATCGGGTTTTAGGCCACTCACCTGCAACTAGCGCATTATATCGCTTGTCCATTTTACCGGTGCGAAGCTGCTCATGCATGTGGCGAAGGGCAGATCGCTTCTTGGCTATCAAAATACAGCCTGATGTGTCACGGTCTAGTCGATGTACCAATTCCATAAATTTGGCATCGGGACGCAAGGCTCGTAAACCTTCGATTAACCCAAAGCTTAAGCCGCTTCCCCCGTGAACGGCCATTCCCGATGGCTTGTTGATAACAAGTATACGGTCGTCCTCGAAAAGGATATGCGACTCTAATGATGCAATTTTATCGAGC
This sequence comes from Alteromonas sp. 5NW40-0090, assembly GCF_057552975.1. Lineage (NCBI taxonomy): Bacteria > Pseudomonadati > Pseudomonadota > Gammaproteobacteria > Alteromonadales > Alteromonadaceae > Alteromonas > Alteromonas sp. 5NW40-0090. The sequence continues at coordinate 277,947 of NZ_BAAJLT010000003.1, read as the reverse complement.
TTTGGCGATGGCGCAGGCGCACCTTCCGACACGCGAACCGGTGGAATTCTGATTAAATCGTCGGCTTGTAACTTATATTCAGGCTTAACACGACCCTTATTCACCCGCACTTCACCTTTGCGTAAAATGCGATAAATCATGCTTTTCGGCACACCTTTTAGCTGGGTGCGCAAAAAATTATCGATACGTTGACCAGCCAAGTCGGCTTCAACCGTTACAAAACGTACTTTTTGGGGAGCTTCTTCTTTCATGCTCTGAGTATACCCCATTGCTATTTCTCTGGGCTAATTGAAAGTGAGAAATAATTGAAAAAAGCCCTTATCGATGCAATTTTAAACAAAGGTAGCTTTTCTTTAAGTCTCTAGCTTTCGTTACCAGCCTACATATTGAGATATACACAATTTATTCACTTGCTTTCCTTGCTAAAAAAGCGTTTTTGGTGCGATAATTAACGACGTTTTTTGGACGGTACAATTCACACATAAGTTTTTGATGTCAGGTGGTAAGTAAAGCCCCTCTCAAAAACGTGAAACCAAGCGTTATAAAAACAACAATCAAGAAAGAGATAGCAATCTATAAAGAATGACGATGCTGCTCAAACTTGTAAAACGAAAAAGTATGGCGTTCGCGTTGGTAGCATCCGCAATGAAAATTATTTTTCAGGCCAACCAAGCTAGAGAGGCAACGACTACACTGCCGTGATAAAGCAACCGCCATTGCTTGCGAACATAAAATAAGTTTGCCGTTAACTAACAGAATTAAATGACACGCAAGCAAATAAAATTGCTTGTAAAAAAGAATACAGTAATAAGGGCTAGTCGCTCCCGACATCCTTAAAGCAGTGTGGCCATTACAGTTTGCTTGAGAATTTGTCTGAAAATAAGACACAAGCGAATTCAATTGAATTTGAGTGCTAAAAACGGCGCTAACATGGCCAACCACCAGGGATAATGCGACGATACAACAAGGTCCCCGTCCAGCCGTGAGGTTGCGCGGTGAGGGTTTGCACATGTCACTTTAATTTTGTGTCTTAACGGCTGTACTAAAAACAGAGTTAGATACAATGAAAAGAATGTTAATTAATGCAACTCAGCAAGAAGAGTTGCGCGTTGCCCTTGTTGATGGGCAACGGTTGTACGATTTAGATATTGAAAGCCCAGGGCACGAACAGAAAAAAGCGAACATCTACAAAGGTAAAATTACCCGCGTTGAACCAAGCTTAGAAGCTGCTTTCGTTGACTACGGCGCAGAGCGTCACGGTTTCCTACCCCTTAAAGAAATTGCCCGCACTTACTTCCCTAAAGGTTACAAATTTGAAGGCCGCCCAAACATCAAAGATGTGATCAAAGAAGGCCAAGAAGTTATTGTTCAAATTGACAAAGAAGAACGTGGCCAAAAAGGCGCTGCTTTAACCACTTTCCTATCGCTTGCGGGTAGCTATTTGGTACTTATGCCAAATAATCCTCGCGCTGGCGGTATTTCTCGCCGTATTGAAGGTGACGAACGTACAGAGCTTAAAGAATCACTAAGCAAGTTAGATCTTCCTGACGGTATGGGCCTTATTGTCCGCACCGCTGGTGTAGGTAAATCTTACGAAGAGTTAGAGTGGGATTTAAAAGTCTTGCTTAAACACTGGGAAGCGATTTCAGAGGTAGCAGAAGAGCGAGAAGCTCCTTTCTTAATTCACCAGGAAAGTAACGTTATCGTACGCGCTATCCGCGACTACCTACGTCGCGATATTGGTGAGATACTTATTGATAAAACCAGTATCTACGAACAAGCGTTACAGCACATTCAATTAGTACGCCCTGACTTTGCCAACCGCGTAAAGCTTTATCGTGGTGAAGTACCATTATTTAGCCACTACCAAATCGAAAGCCAGATTGAGTCTGCTTTCCAACGCGAAGTGCGTTTACCGTCTGGCGGCTCAATTGTTATTGACCCCACTGAAGCACTAACGTCAATTGATATCAACTCTGCCCGCGCAACTAAGGGTGGCGATATTGAAGAGACAGCGCTAAATACTAACTTGGAAGCAGCAGACGAGATTGCCCGACAGCTGCGCCTTCGCGACCTAGGCGGATTGGTTGTTATCGACTTCATTGATATGACGCCAGTTCGTCACCAACGTGAAGTTGAAAACCGCATGAAAGACGCGGTAAGAAGCGACAGAGCACGAGTACAACTGGGTCGCATTTCTCGCTTTGGCCTTTTGGAAATGTCTCGCCAGCGTTTACGCCCTTCTCTAGGTGAATCTGCTCACCATGTGTGCCCGCGCTGTTCTGGTCACGGTACCATTCGCGGCACTGAGTCTTTGGCACTGTCTATTCTTCGTATATTGGAGGAAGAGAGCATTAAAGAAAACACAGGGCAAATTGAAGCGCAGTTACCCGTTCCGGTAGCGACTTATTTACTTAACGAAAAGCGTAAGTCTATTCAGCTTCTAGAAAAGCGCCACGGTGTTGACTTGTTACTTATTCCTAACGCAAATCTAGATACACCGCATTACCAGGTATTACGCAGACGCCCAGATGACGTTGTTTCGGAAGCGAGCTATGACGTAGAGTTAATGCCTGCGGTAGAAGCTGAGACGGAAACGACGACTTCTGCACCGGTTAAGCGTGAAGAGCCAGCACTTAAAGGCCTTGTTGCACCAACGGCTGCACCTGTTGTAGCGCCAAAAGAAGAGCCAGCGAAGAAAGCCGACGATGTGCCTTCGCTATTTGCACGATTTGGTAAGTGGATTAGTGATTTATTCGGTAGCGAAAGCGAAGAAGAAACCAATAAAGACAAGAAGCCACAGTCTGGTAATAAAAATAGAAACAACCGCAGCCGCAACAATGACGATCGTCGTCGCAAGCCGCGTAACAAGAATAATCGTCGTGGCAATCAGTCTCAAGGTAAAGACCAAAACCGCGATAGTGAGCAGCAGGATAATCGCAAACCGCGCAGCGAACAACAACGAGACCAGAGACAAGACCAGCGTCAAGATCAAGATGATAAGCGCAATAACAAAGGTCGTAAGCCTCGTAAGGCACAGCAACCACGCGATGAGCAACAAAAGCCTAAGCACGAAAGGCAAGATGGCGAGCAGCAAGAGAACCAAGCGCAGAAGAAACGTGAAGTTGCTGAACGTAGAAAACGTCGTGATAAACGCCGCAGCGTTCGTGTGAAGAAAGATGACAACGCGGTAAATACTGCTGAACAAAACGAAGCGCAGGCCGCACCAGTAGCCAAAGAAACGCCAGTGCAGCAGAAAGCTAAGGCTGACACTAAGCCGAAAGCGCCGAAAGCAGAGACTCCGGTTGAAAACACGGCAGAGCCGAAGCCGGATGCGCAAAAACCAACAGTGAAAGCAGAGAAAAAGTCAGCTGAAAAACCTGTTGAAGCGAAGCCAGTATCGGATGCTGTTAAGGGTGAAGATGACTCATCTGCGGTAACTAGTGATGCCGTTGAAAATACTGATGCAAATACCGACGCTAATAGTGAAGAGCAAGGTCAGAAGCGTGAAGGCCGTGGCCGTTCACGCCGCTCTCCACGTCATGTTCGCGCAGCAGGTCAACGTCGTAAGAAAGAGTCGCAGCAAGTTGACGATACAGACACGCAAGCTAAACAACCTGGTGAGTTGTCACCACAGCAGGCGGAAACTGAAGTTGAAGCAACAGCTAAAACCGAGGCACCTGTTGTTGAAGAAACACAAGCGCAAGAGCCTGGACAACTAGCGCCGGCAGACGAGCAACCCGTTTCTAGACAAGATAAGCAAGAAAAAGCTAAGCTCGATGTTGAAGCTGTTCAAGACGAACTTCAGTTTGATGCAGAGCCTTCAGCGGGTATAGAGCCTTTAGCGGGTAAAGAGCCTTCAGCGAGCGATAAAGTTTCTGCGGAAGAAGTAACTTCAGCAGAACCTGTTAATTCAACTCAAAAGGAAACGTCAGCTGGCGACAACGCCACGACTGAAGTCGAGTCTGCTCAAGCGACCGAAACTTCTGTGCAAGAAAGCAGCGCCGAAGAAAAGGCCCCGACAGCACAGACTGAACCTGCAGTTGAAGGTAAAGCAACGCAAGCTAATACTGCGCAAGAAGCTACGGCGCCAGAAGCTAAAGACGAAGCAACAGCATCGCCAGAGCAAGTTGAAATAAACTTGGCTGACGCACCTGTAGTTGCAGAACCAGAAGCACAGGTGCAAGAAGCGAAAGCAGATACGCCAGCGGCTAAAGAAGAAGCCGAAAAAACAGCAGCGCCTTCTTCGAGCTTAGCAGCGAGTGGCAAAGGAAAGCGTGGTGCATCGCACCCTATGGCATTGCCTGCAGCAGTAAACGACGCATTTGTTGATGTAGCGCTTACCGCTAAAGCTGACGACACACGACCTGCACTTGCAGTGTCGGGTAAAACTGCGGCAATGTCGCACGTTACTTCGCGTGCATCAGCAGTAACAACGCTTCCTCAGTCGGTAGATGACGTTGCCGAAGTAGCAGCAGTAGCTGAATAAGTTTCAGCTGCTAGTGCGCTACTAGCTAATTGACGTAAAAGCCGCTTTCGAGCGGCTTTTTTGTTTGTTAGTGTACGTTTAACATCGAGTCCGAGTTGAGAATAAAATGTCAGATACGGTAAACCAGCAGTATATAGATTGGTTAGGCCAAGTGTGTAACGCGCAAGTATTAGACACACAAATGATTCAACCTCTTTGGAGTGGCTACGGTGCGTGCTTTCGTGCCACTTTGGCCTATTCCAATAATACTTTCTCAAAGAACCACGACGAGAGTAGCCCTTTACAAGAAAGCCAGTATCACCGAGCTCAACAAAACCCACGTGACGCGCAACAAGGTGGAGAAGAAGCCGCGATAAAAGTAGTCGTGAAATGCGCCACTCCGCCACACAGGCTCTCACACCCTAAAGGCTGGAATGGTGAAGCTAGCCACAACCGTAAGCGCCAATCTTTTAAGGTAGAGAATTGTTTTTATAACGATGTTCAAGTCCAAACGGATGCTTCGTGTCGCACAGCTAAATATTTAGGGCACAGCCAACAGGGCGAAGCCTCCCTTCTTGTTATGGAGGACTTAGCACACAGCGGCTATTCTCGCACCGCCTCTTCCCTTACCGCTGCACAGTGCATCACTGTTCTAAAATGGCTAGCCAACTTTCATGCACGCTTTGTCAATGTAAGAGATGAATTTAATTGCCGAAATATACAGTTATGGCCTGAGGGCACTTATTGGCACTTGGCAACCCGTAAAGACGAGTTTCACGCCATGCCGGATGGATCACTAAAACAACATGCTGTCGCTATAGCTAACACGTTAAGCAACGCTCACTATCACACTTTGGTGCACGGCGATGCTAAAGTGGCTAACTTTTGTTTTACCGAAGATTTTTCTGACTGTGCAGCCGTCGACTTTCAGTACGTGGGGTATGGCGCAGGCATAAAGGACGTGGCGTATTTTTTGGGCAGTGCCCTGTCGACCCAAACCCATATGAAGTATCGTGATGCACTGCTTAATAGCTACTTTAAAGCGCTCGAAGATGCGCTTCACGCTCGATTGTCTAGCAATGACAGCCAAACCTATTTCAAGCGTGCTGATATTGCCCTAATCATTGCTGAATGGAAGTATTTGTATTCCTTCGCCTGCGCTGACTTTTATCGGTTCTTGGCGGGTTGGAGCCCCGAACACTGGAAAATAGATGAAGAGCTTCAGTATCAAACAGATATCGCCTTGTCTATTCTAGAGCGCAGTACTTAAACGTTTACTTTTTCATAGTGAGCATGACTAGGCCTGCTGGCCTTCGTTGTAGAACACAGGTCAACAGGCCCTAGATTCGTGCTTTTATAAACACGTTTTTTTCTTCTCCCCGCACCCTTTTGTAAGTTCAATTTTCACATCAATTCAACCGGCATATCGCTTGTAGCCCACCAGCTCAGAATCACTTTTATTGCCGTGAGACTGCACTATTAAATTACATTTAGCGTATATAGTTAAAACAATCATAATGCCGCTGCCAATGTACAAACGTAAACTTTATCTTTTTGGGCTACTGTCCACATTTATCTTGTTGATAGCATTGGCCAGTGCAGCTATTTCTGCACATTTAACACGCACTAACCTAGCGCAAGCGCAGCTCGCTCAATCTCTTCTGTCAGAACACCAACAGTTATCAAGTATTTCCTATAGGCTTTTCAAACAGCTAACCGATGAGCTTATTTTTGGCAAGAATGCGAACCAAGCGAAAGTGAGAAATAAGCAACAACAAATAGAAAACTCGTTGAACCGTATAAAATCTCTTGAACTTGCACAACGCGAAGCACTAGGGCTTGAGGCAACGCTAGGAAGCGTTGAAGATACTGATGAACTTGAGGCGCTTATTCAAGGCATTGTGGAAGAGTTTAGAGCTATCGCGCTAAGTAACGACAGCACCCCACTTAACCAACAACAGCGCCTTCAAACATTACTAGAGGTTACTATCGACAACCAGTTTAGGGAGGCCATCAACTCTGCAGTAAACCGCCAGACAGGCGTTGTATCGCGCATTAACGCTAGCATTGAAACGCTAAACACCAGCATTGTGTGGTTTACTATCAGTTTAGGCCTTATCACCTGTCCTTTTATTCTGCTGGGTTGCTATTGGCTATTCAATGCCCTGTATCAGCCGCTAACAGTCATTCGCACGGGTACCGATGCCATTACCTCGGGAAACTATCACTATCGATTGCCTGAAACCCTGGATAGCGAATTTACTGACTTGGTCAAAGCACTAAATTCCATGATAGCGCGACTACGGGAACACGAAGACCAGGCTGATGCCCATCGTAAGCACTTAGAGTTTGAAGTGGAAAGCCAAACCCGGGCGCTAAAAGAAGCCAACAATAAACTCACTCAGTTAGACACAAAGCGCCGTCAATTTATGGCTGATGTTAGTCACGAATTGCGCACGCCGTTAACCATTATTCGCGGCGAAGCTCAGGTTACTTTAAGACAAGCTGCAGCTAGCAACGAGATTTATAAAGAAACGCTAGAAACCATACTTGAGCAAGCCGTGAACTTAAGTAAGTTAGTTGATGATTTACTGCTGCTAGCGCGCGCCGAGATGCACGAATTTACAGTAGATTTGGTTAAATCGGACTTACATAACCTGCTTATACAAAATATGTCTTTATGGCAAAAGCTCACAAAGCCAAGAGACTTAGATCTCAAGTGGCTAGCCAATAAAGAGGTCCAAGTACTCATCGACAAAGACAGAGTTGTGCAGGTACTGACCATCCTTATCGAAAACGCGCACAAATATTCTTATCCCGATACGCCCGTTGTGCTGCGCGTCGAAGGCGAAGGTCCGAATATCAATGTATCAGTCATTGATAGCGGTGAAGGTATTTCTTCAAGTGATTTGCAGCACGTTTTTGAACGCTTCGTTAGGTTAAAACGCAAAGGCAATGGAATGGGGCTAGGTCTGTCCATCGCTAAAGCGATAGCAGAAGCCCACCACGGTACATTGAGTGCGCATTCCACATTAGGTAAAGGCTCGCAGTTCACGTTGACGCTGCCAGTGTTACAAGACCAACTGACGCCCTAATAACAACCGTTAAGTAACATCGAACGACTAGGATCATAACAACAATGAAAATTCTTATTGCTGATGACGAAGCCCCCTTACTACGCTTTCTTTCACGAGGCTTAAGCGCTGAAGGTTTCGAATGTATCGAAGAATCGGCATTACACAACTTAGTCACGCGCATTCGCCACGAAAGCCCTGCTATTATTGTACTTGATCGCATGTTTGGTGATGAAGATAGCGTAGCGCTGCTGCCCGCGATCAAATCGCTTCCCCATGCCCCTATGGTTTTGTTGCTAACCGCGGTGGACGAAGTGCGCGAGCGTGTGAATGGTTTAAAACAAGGCGCGGATGACTATTTGTGCAAGCCATTTGACTTTGACGAACTGCTTGCGCGCATAACGGCTTTACGCCGAAGAGTAACGAATACACCGGTTACCCATTTAGGCCTCACCATCGGACCATTAAACATCGATGACGAGTCACGTATTGCGACTTTGTCTGGAGAAGAGATTTCACTCACCAAGCTAGAATACGACATGCTCTACTACTTCGCCGAAAACGCTGAAAAAGTGCTGTCTCGAGAACGCATACTAAGTCGAGTATGGCGAAGTCACAGCGATCCACTAACTAATGTTGTTGATGTATATATCAGTAGGCTGCGACAAAAACTTCACAGCAGTGATGCCATATTTATTGAAACTCTGAGAGGCAACGGCTATCGGTTGACCATCAGAAAATAGTCGTTTCGTCTCATTAGCTATTGCATTCATGTGTTATCCCGTCTAACTTGAACACTCGTTCAAAAATTATAAAGGATAACTATGGCTCGCTCACCTTCTTCATTACTCTCTAGGCTATGTTGCGCAACCGCTGTAGGCATTAGTCTATTGTCATCACCTGCCTTTGCTCAGACAGACACCAGAGATGCCGCGCAGCCCGATAAGAATACAGCAATGTCCGCACGTGAATTGCGAGCACCAAAGGTTATCTTTTTCGATGTTAATGAGACCTTGCTTGACCTGACCGCCATGCGCAGCTCGGTAGGCAAAGCCTTGGGCGGTCGAGATGATTTATTGCCACTGTGGTTCTCTACTATGCTGCATCATTCACTGGTTGATTCAACAACGGGTCGCTTTCATACCTTTGGAGAAATTGGCGTTGCCTCCTTGCTTATGGTGGCTGAAATTGAAGGTATTGAGTTGACCGAAGCGCAAGCGAAAACGGCAATTGTCACGCCATTGCGAAGCCTTCCGCCCCACCCTGATGTGCGCGATGGCTTACAGGCACTTAAAAACAAGGGTTATAAACTAGTAAGCCTTACCAACTCGTCTAATCGAGGCGTATATACTCAATTTAAGAATGCTGATCTTTTATCTTATTTTGACGAGCGACTAAGTGTAGAAGACATCAATCTGTACAAGCCCGATACGCGCACTTACGAGTGGGCTATTGAAAAAATGGGTATAGCAGCAGAAGACGCTATGTTAGTGGCGGCACACGGTTGGGATATTGCTGGTGCAAAACAGGCAGGCTGGCAAGCCGCGTTCATTTCACGCCCCGGCAAGGTACTTTACCCGTTAGCAATAGCGCCTGACACGGTGGTAAGCGGACTAGATGAATTAGTCTCCCAATTACCCGATGCCAAATAAGCGTTAGGGTTGATGGTATCTAAGTGCACATAAAAGCACAGCTTATCGGTTGGCACGGGTGAACATAATTATGAGGTTAAACGCCTGGGCCATGAAAAGTCATGCCAACCAATATTTCGAGCAAGGCACTGAGCTACGCTGTTGCCGTGCCTGCTCTTTTCATATCGATGTGAGGAATATCGTCTTCCAAGTACATAGTCGAGGTGGCTTCAAACCCAAAGCTTTCATAAAACCGTTTTAAATACTCTTGCGCGCCAATTTCAATATCACAGCCTGGCCATAACGCCTCACAATGATCAATGGCTTCACGCATAAGTGCTCTGCCCGCCCCTTTACCTCTGAACGCTTCGCTGGTAGCTACTCGACCGATACTCACCGATGGATAACTTACCCCTTCGCCAAGTAATCGTGCACACGCTACCAATTTGTTATCTTGAAACCCCATTAAATGATGAGTTTTCGGATGGCGGTCTTTTTCGTCAAGCTCCGGATAGGCACAGTTTTGCTCAACGACAAAAACATCAACCCGCAGCTTGAGCAAGTCGAAGAGTTGATGATTAGTCAGTTCATTAAATGTAAGTGATTGCCAGGAAACCATGTTGCCTCGATGATTTTTTATTATTAACGTTTGAGTAGCGCCTTTAACAGATCCTGTTAAAGTTTTAGATGTCAAAATGCAAATTTTAAGATGCTAACTTTAAAATCTCTGCGACGATAACGATTGGTTTAGTGTAACGCAACCCATTTTACTCGCAACTTATGCTACAGCCTGAGCACCACACGCGTAGGCCAAGATACTCTGGAATATTCAGGCCTTAGGGTTAAGATACTCGTTGTTCGCCAACCCTGCCTTTACATAGTCAATGAACATTTTAACCTTAGTAAGGTTCTTACGCCCTTCAACACTTACCACCTGTATAGGCAACTTTTTGTCTTCCACATCTTCTAACAAACTTACCAAATCACCACTTCTAAGTGCTTCAGCAACCTGATAGGACATCAACCGAACAACCCCAACGCCTGCAATGGCGGCGTTAATAGCCGCTCTGTTTTGGTTGGTTTGAAAACGAGGTGTGAGCTTAATGGCAATAGGTCTGCCGTTTTTGTGATACTTCCATACCGCTGGCTCGTTAAAGCGCGTCGGTCTGTGTTTTTGGGATAATGAAACAGGTGACCTTCTGTTTATTAAAGCAAAGACGAGTATCAAATCCCTAGAATCGAATATAACCGTAATTGAAGGTGCAGAGCGCTTTGTGTCTCTTTCGGTACTCTCGGTAACCCATATTTCGGCTGTGTATCCCTACTCCCATGAGATCACAGACATGTCCCCCTATGCACTAAAGACAGGCGACTGGAAATAAGCGGTTAATTGATGAACCCTATCATCTAGTTAGCGTAATCAATTGGAATACCGTAACCAGAATGGTTACGCTGTTTAGACAATAAGTCTTGGTTAGGTTTTGTAGACAAGGGCAAATGCCCGCGTAGACACAGGGGCAGAACATGAGTGATAAGCGTAACATCAAAATGTACAACAAACCCGCTGGCGGATGGGGAGCATTAAAGAGCGTCACCCAAAGCTGGCTGCAGAGCGAAAAACCACTTAAGAATTTAAGAGCGATGCTCAAAACCAACCAAGATAAAGGGTTTGACTGTCCGGGATGTGCATGGGGTGAGTCACCAGAAAATGGATTAGTTAAGTTTTGTGAAAATGGCGCTAAAGCAGTGAACTGGGAGTCTACAGGTCGCTATGTAGACCCAATATTCTTCTCTAAATATTCGGTCGATGCACTTAAAAAACACACCGACTACTGGCTGGAGTCACAAGGTAGACTCACCCACCCAATGCGCTACAACGCCCAGACAGGCCATTATGAAGCCGTTTCATGGGACGACGCCTTTGCACTTATCGCTAAACATCTAAATGGTTTACCTTCACCTCACCAAGCAGAATTTTATACCTCAGGGCGCGCGAGTAACGAAGCCGCCTACCTATATCAACTCTTCGTACGCGCGTTCGGTACTAATAATTTTCCCGATTGCTCGAATATGTGTCACGAAGCCTCGGGACAAGGTATGAAGCCCACCATTGGCGTAGGTAAAGGCACGGTTACATTTAACGACTTCGAAAAGGCCGACACCATATTTGTTATAGGTCAAAACCCAGGGACTAACCACCCTCGCATGCTAGAGCCGCTGCGCGATGCTGTAAGAAGAGGCGCTCAGGTAGTTTGCTTTAACCCGCTAAAAGAGCGCGGGTTAGAAAAGTTTCAACACCCTCAGCATCCCATTGAGATGTTAACTAATGGCTCAACCCCAACCAATACCGCTTACTTCAGACCAGCACTTGGCGGAGACATGGCGGTTGTGCGCGGCATTGCTAAATGGCTGCTGACCTGGGAACACGAAGCCAAAGCGAACAATGCTCCCCCCGTATTCGACCACGACTTTATTAATGCACATACCAACGGCATGAATGACTATCTAACTGAAGTTGAAGCGACGAGCTGGGAGCATATTGAAGCGCAGAGCGGTTTATCAAAAGACGAAATACGCCACGCGGCTACCATGTACCAGCGTGGTGAACGGGTCATTATGTGCTGGGCTATGGGAATTACACAGCACAAGCACTCTGTTGCTACAGTTCAGGAAATAGTGAACGTCCAGCTATTACGAGGAAACGTGGGCAAGCCTGGTGCAGGACTCTCTCCCGTTCGGGGCCACAGCAATGTTCAGGGAGATAGAACCGTCGGTATTAACGAAGTACCGCCTAAAGCCTTGCTCGACGCGCTAGAAAGCAAGTTTAACTTCGCCGTTCCACGAGAAAGAGGTCACAATACCATTCAAGCTATTCAGGCTATGGAAAGTGGTGAATCTAAAGTTTTTATCGGCCTAGGCGGTAATTTCGCCCAGGCGACGCCAGATACGCCGCGTACTCATGCTGCGCTATCACGATGCGACTTAACCGTTCATATCGCCACCAAACTAAACCGCTCTCACCTAACTACAGGTAAAGACGCGCTTATCTTACCCTGTTTGGGGCGTACTGAAATTGACATGCAGGCAAGCGGGCAGCAGGGCGTGACTGTGGAAGATACGTTTTCCATGGTCCATATTTCTTATGGCCAACTTCCGCCAAGCTCGCCCGAACTTCGCTCTGAACCCGCTATTATTGCTGGCATTGCGAAGGCGACATTAGGCAACACGCCGGTAGACTGGGACTTCTTAATAAGCGACTACGACAATATTCGTGAGCTCATTGCCGATACCATAGACGGTTTTAAAGACTTTAACACCAAGCTCGCTCAACCAGGTGGTTTTCATTTAGGTAATGCAGCAGGTGAGAGACGCTGGTTAACACCATCGGGCAAAGCCGAGTTTGCTACTAACGCCCTGCCTGATTCACTGTTAAATGCTGACCTCGTTGCTAAAGGTGAAGAGCCGGACCTCATTTTACAAACACTGCGCTCTCACGACCAGTACAACACAACTATCTATGGTATGGATGACCGCTACAGAAACGTGTTTGGCGCGCGGGACGTTCTTTTTGTTAATGAACGTGATATTCAGAAGCTTGGATTTAACGATGGCGATAAAGTCGACATTACGTCAATGTGGAACGACGGCAAAACACGCCAAGTTAAACAGTTTATGTTGGTGGCTTACGACATCCCGCAAGGTCAAGCGGCAGCATATTACCCCGAAACCAATCCGTTGGTACCGCTAGAAAGCTACGGTGATGGCACGTTCACACCAACATCGAAATTCATCGCAATCAAACTTTCAAAATCAGAGGCAGATGGACGAATAGCGGTTTCTGCAGTTTAAGCTTATTAAATTTGGCCCCGAGCGCAGGGCCATTTAAATGCTCTTTGAGCCTTACGCCCCTTTAAACTTGTGGTGAATAAGCCCTTGGTGGATCATATTTAGGCACGTGGATAAGGGAAACGCCATAGCGGTTAGCCCACTTAACTGATAATGCAGTAGGTGCTGAAAGCGTGACGACCAAAGGTAATTTCGCTCGTATCGCTTTTTGTACTAGTTCTAAGCTACAGCGGCTGGTCAGTACTACAAGGAAATCCTTCTGATACAGTTTATTAGCCGCGATTGCCCCAATTAATTTATCAAAAGCATTATGCCTTCCTATATCTTCACGACACGCCAATACATTGCGCTCAGTATCAAGATAAAGTGCGCCGTGTACTGCACCGCTCTGCTGCGCTAATGCTTGAGCGTTGCTTATAAGGCTACGCAAACCTTTAAACCAGCTCACATCGGGTAAAGGCGATACATCAATAGACGTCAATTGAGGCAAAGCGTTGTCTAATGCCTCAACACCGCAGAGCCCACAGCCCGACGCTCCCGCCAATTGCCGTTTATTTTCCTTTAACTTCCAGAACGCCTGATTGGCAATTTCAACTTCAGCATTGATGTGTTCTTTGTGATGCGTTAATTCAATACCGTAAAGCTGGCGGGGATGTTCGATAATGTCGTTACTTAAACTGAAGCCCAGAATGAAATCTTCAATGTCTTTTGGCGTTATCAGCATTACGGCATAATTAATACCGTTATAACTAATGCTTAAAGCGACTTCTTCGGCAAGGGCAAACTTTTGAGTATAGGGTGCAGCATCTAAAACCAATGCGTGCTGTTCAATATTACTTTTCATGTGGCCAATCACCTGGAGTATTCACATTCAGCCACTCTACGTCATCTTCATTAGACATATTTGCGAGACGCTTTTTGTTATCGCTTTCATCTTTAAGCGCTGTTTTTTTGAGGTCGGCTTCTTTAAGAGAAACTGCATTGAGAATTTCTAAAAATCCTACCACTCGTCTTTTACTTTGCTCAACTAGATAGTTGGCTAAGAGGGCTTTGGTGTTCTGCGTAACGGGTAAATAGAAAGGCAAAAAACGTTTTTCCACATAACATGCCTTTTCAGCCTCGCGCCCTCGCGAAATTAATATTCTCAAAAGTTCGGGCGTCATCTGCGGCATGTCAACGGGAAGAACAAGTAGTTCACAAGGATTGCCATTGTGATTATCAGATTGAGATAGTGCGTCTAAAACAGCATGTACACCGCTAAGCGGACCTGCATCTTCAATTTTGTCATTCAAAAAGCCTGGCGCGTTGCGGCTAATTAACACTTTATCGCAACTCGCTGCCTGTAAAAGTAACGAAGCATTATCGATGAGAGTACGGCCCTGATAACGCATAAGTGCTTTATCTTGCCCCATTCTGCGCGATTGACCACCCGCAAGCACTAAACCGATGAGTGTCGTATTCACTTTACTCACTGCATATGCCCCCTTTGTTGAAAATCTCCTCATATCCTTTTAAAAACTCAAAGCATTGCTTGGCAATGGGAGAGCTGGGTTCGCCTTTTCGCATGATGAGCCCTAAAGGCGAAATGGTTTTACCATCGTCAACAGTAACATAGGCGAGTCCTAAATCATCATTGGCCTTTGCGACGTTGGTTGGAAGGATCGTACAACACATCCCCTTTTTCACTGCTTGCAGTAAACAATGAACCGAGTCTGATTCAATAACAGGCTCATTGTTCACGCCCACATTTGCCATGTTTAACGTGATTGACTGCCTAAAGTGCATTGAAGGTGTTAATAATCCAAGTGGCAGTGATGAAAGAGACTGCCAGCTTAGGGTACCTTGCTCAAAGCAGTAATGATTAGCGTTATACACCAACACCATAGGTGTAGCTTTAAACGGCAAAATATGGAAGTGTTGCGCGCTCATGCCTTCTAGGTAACAAAGACCCAAGTCAAGCTCGTTACGGTGTAGCGCGTTAACGATATACTCACTGCTATGTGTTTGTAAGGAAAACTGTAGTGCACTGTGCTGTTTTGAGAGGGTGTCAATAATGTCGATAGGATCGACACTCGCTAGAGGAACGGCACCGATCCGAAGTCGGCCAACTAAGGCGCCTTTGCACGATGCAGCTTCCGCTTGTAATCCGTCACACGCCGCTAAGATATTCCTTGCCCATGCCAAAATTCTTTCACCTTCCGGTGTAAAGCCTTGGAATCTGTGGTTGCGAGCCACCAACTGAATGCCAAGCTCATCTTCT
Source organism: Alteromonas sp. 5NW40-0090 (assembly GCF_057552975.1). Classification (NCBI taxonomy): domain Bacteria; kingdom Pseudomonadati; phylum Pseudomonadota; class Gammaproteobacteria; order Alteromonadales; family Alteromonadaceae; genus Alteromonas; species Alteromonas sp. 5NW40-0090. The sequence continues at coordinate 262,668 of NZ_BAAJLT010000003.1, read as the reverse complement.
AAATTATGAAGACGTGAAGAAAGCGTGGGTTGTGTAACATTGCACGACTTAGCCGCTTTACCGAAGTGCTGCGTCTCATCTAACGCGACCAGAAACCGGAGCTGACGAATATCCAAAGACCAATACCTTAATCATGATAGATAGCTTCTATCATGATTTTACCAATGGAACGCTTGACTTGTAAGTACATTAAACGCATGCTTTTAGAATAAGCCAAAAATTCCAAAAATATGTGCACGTGCTGATTGATAGAAACTATCACTCAAGATTATTCGCTCAGCATAGATTTAGGATTTTGTTCTGCGCAAGCGCTGCAACGCTGCTAGACCGACATCGCCTGAAAAACTTGTAGACGACGTGTACTAGCGCTTGTTGACCTTTGATGATGCCTTCTTACAACAAGCCCCATTGAAAATAGAAATAGCCATATCGTTGCGGCTTCACTTACTGCATGAGTAACCGTAGTCAAATAGCCAATATCAGCAAACGACGCTACAGTCGTATCACTTAACGAAATTGGATATGGCCCCAAATACCCTGTCATTACGTCTGATGAACCACCAGGCCAAGGCTCGTCCCAGTGACTGTTGGCAGTGCCGGCTCCTCCCCCTAGTTCTACAGGAATAAATGTGGCGTTTTCAACAAACTCGCGGCGATAAATTTCCAAAGCGTACTCTCCGGTGTAACGCCCTGAACCGCTGGCGTAGTTAGATTGGCTGCCCGCAATAAAAAAGTCGGTCGTCCACAATGTTCCAAATCCAATAACATGGGCCATCTCGTGTACGATGACATCAAAAAGCGTACCGCGACTTTCTAAGCTAGCAAGGTCTGCCTTATCAAAACGCATGCGGCCTTTATTTGCATAAACAAAAGTGCTGTCTGGTAGCTGAGTGATACCCGTTGGGCCAGCACTACCCAATACGCCACCCACACCATCAAGTGCAACGCCACTCGCATCTATAACAATATTGTGATTAAACTCGCTTTGAACGCCTATCAGATAAGACTCCCAATAAGCGATTGCATCATCAAAAACACTGGATTGTGAAGGTGTTAAACCACCAAGATCGTTAATAGAAATTTTGAATAGTCCTGCATTTGCTGAAAAAGACACACACAACGACACCACAACACTGAAGAACCACTTAATTGAGACACCCATAGCCCCCCTCCAAAACTAAGAAATAACGTTCGATGCAAATAAAATGAGTAACGTAGGCCTGTTTATCTTTGCTGTATTTCAAAGCTCAACAGGGTAAGGACTAAAAAAAACTATAGTAGAGAAAACCGTAAGTAGTTATGAGAAAGATTGCTTGTTAACGGCAAAAGTAAAAATTACTAAAGATCAACGTGTTGAATTTTTTAACAGAGAATGCTTAACGGTAAGTCGTTCGCCATTGGCACAATGGCGTATTGGGAGGGGGCGAATTATTGAAATTTTTTTACGTCTACTTTCCCGCTTACCACGCTCTGTGATACAGAGCGCGGCTGCGAGAATCAATTAGAGGGCCTACCAGGTTAAATCATCTGGAATTTCATAATCGGCGTACCAATCATCTTCTTCTTCATCTTTACCATCGGCTCCGCTCTTATCTAAATCAGCACGGTAAATAACTGAAGCCTCGTCGCGCTGCGCAATTTTGTCAGCAACGGGGGCTGGTACTAGTTCATAAGCGTCATCTAACAATACAACAGCCAAACGACCTTTTGTCACTTGCTTGTGCATCTCTTCACTCACATACAGACGCTTTACTACGTTGTCGTGTGTAAAGTTAAGTAAGGTTTCACCATTGCGCGGTTGTTTGTTTACGGTAATAAGCTGCCTTACCTGAGCAATAATTGAGCGCTTCTCTCGCTCCTGCTGCTGAAGCTGGTTTAGCTCGCGTGAGCGCGCTTTTTTCTCTTCAGCTGCTTGTTGAGCAGCAATAGTCGCTTCATCAACGACAGGTTGCTTTTGCTTATTCTTTTGCTTTTGTTTTTTGCGTTTATCTGCACGCGCTTGCTTTGCAGACGCTTTATCGGCCAAACCGGCTTTCAGTAGTTGGTCTTGTAAGGAGGCCATAATTACTCTCTGTTACTCTGTTTCTATTGATACGCTTTGCAGACGTTTACCGTCTTTTAACTACGTAACAAGCCCGAGCAATGTCGGGCTTGTTAATTTCAATTAAAGGTCAACTTTTACCTTTTCCGAATTAAAGGCGCTACTTCTTCTTGGCTTTAGTCGCTGGCTTTTTAGCGGCTTGCTCCTGCCATTTGCCATTGTCGTACCACGCAGACCATCCTGTTGCTTTACCGTTGTCATTCTCAGACATCACGTATTGCTGTTTGGTCTTCCTGCTGTATCTAACTATTGCAGGGTTACCATCAGGGTCGGTTTGTGGCGCATCAGCAAGATAGTAGAATTTCGGCGAAATTCTATCTCTAAAGCGAGAAAGTTCTTCTACTTTCGGCGCACGAGTTTCACGCGACTTTGGAAAGTTATGCGCCGCTAGGAAGATTCCCGAAGCGCCATCGCGTAGCATAAAGTGCGCGTCAGACTTTTCACACGGAAGCTCAGGTAAATCTACCGGATCTTCTTTTGGCGGCGCAGCTTCGCCGTTTCTAAGTAGCTTACGAGTATTCTTACACTCTTCGTTGGTGCAGCCGAAGTATTTACCAAATCGACCGTTTTTAAGCTCCATATCGCTGCCACATTTGTCACACTCAATAATGGGGCCGTCATAGCCTTTTATCTTGAATGTGCCTGTTTCAACTAAGGTGCCATCACATGTTGGCGTGTTACCACACACATGAAGTTTACGGGTTTCGTCAACCAAATAACTATCCATCGCTGTGCCGCACTTAGGACAACGCTTTTTAGAACGAAGCGCTTCTGTTTCGAGCTCTTCTTCATCGTCCACTTTCACGACTTCATCACCAGGCGTTAAATTCATGGTGTTTGTGCAGCGCTCTTTCGGCGGTAAATTGTAGCCTGAACAGCCCAAAAATACGCCAGTTGACGCGGTTCTCACGTTCATTTCACGGCCGCATTTTTCGCATTCAACACCTGCAGGCACTGCCTGATTCAAGCGCATACCGCCTTCTTCAGGGTCTTTTTCGGCGTTTAACAGTTTTCCGTAGAAGCCGCTGTAAAAGTCGTTGAGCACATCTTTCCAATCTTTATTGCCTTCAGCAATATCATCAAGATGTTGCTCCATATTGGCAGTAAAGTCATAGCTCATTAAATCGTCAAAGTTTTCCATCAGACGATCATTTACGATTTCGCCCATTTTCTCGGCATAAAAACGCTTGTTTTCTAAGCGCACATAGCCGCGATCTTGGATCGTTGAAATAATGCTGGCGTACGTCGATGGACGACCAATACCGCGTTTTTCAAGCTCTTTTACCAATGAAGCTTCATTAAATCGCGCTACAGGTTTAGTAAAGTGTTGTTTAGGATCAAGCGCTTTTAAGTCAAGCACATCGCCTTTTTGCACATCAGGCAACATGAGCTCTTCGTCGCCTTTTTTGCGAAGCTGAGGCTGAACGCGAGTCCAACCATCGAACTTGAGTACGCGACCTTTTGCCGTCAGTTCGTAATCACCTGCCGCCACCTTGATAGTGGTTGCATCGTACTTAGCTGGAGTCATTTGACAGGCCACAAACTGGCGCCAAATAAGCTCGTAAAGACGCTGTGCATCGCGTTCCATATCGCCTAAACTCGCAGCACTAATGCTCACGTTTGAAGGGCGGATCGCTTCGTGCGCCTCTTGCGCTCCTTCTTTACTGCCGTAGCGATTTGGCGAATCAGGCAGGTACTTGTCACCAAAATTATCTGAAATGTACGCACGAGCACTGTCCAACGCCTCTTGGCTTAAATTGGTTGAATCCGTACGCATATAGGTGATGTAGCCCGCCTCATAAAGGCGCTGCGCCATCATCATGGTCTTTTTAACACCAAAGCCCAATCGAGTACTTGCCGCCTGTTGCAGCGTTGAGGTAATAAACGGTGCTGAAGGACGACTTTGCGTAGGCTTTGACTCTCGGCTTTCTACCGTGTAGTTAGCCCCTTCCAAGTCTGCAAGCGCTTTATCTGTTTCGGCCTTGTTTTTGGGCTTAAACGCATTACCCTGGTGCTTTGCCACCAACATGCGTAGTGCCGCTTTTTGCTGGCTGGTTAAATCTGCGTGTACGTCCCAAAATTCTTCAGGCACAAACGCTTTGATTTCTCGCTCACGCTCTACTACAAGCCTAACCGCTACCGATTGAACACGCCCTGCTGAGAGCCCTCGCGCAATTTTCTTCCACAGAAGTGGCGATACCATGAAACCTACAACACGGTCTAGGAATCGACGAGCCTGCTGCGCATTGACGCGAGAGATATTTAGTTCGCCCGGATCTGAAAACGCATCTTGAATCGCGTTTTTGGTAATTTCGTTGAACACTACCCGCTGATAGGTCTTATCTTTTTTGCCTAACAGCTCTTGTAAGTGCCATGCAATTGCTTCCCCTTCGCGGTCCAAATCGGTCGCGAGATAGATAGTATCGGCATCTTTGGCAAGTTTTTTAAGTTCGTTAACGACTTTCTCTTTACCCTGTAGCACTTGATAGTGGGCTTTCCAGTCTTTCTCTGGATCTACGCCCATTCTGTCTACAAGCTTCAAATATTCGTGACGGCGAAGATATTCTTGACGCTCTTCTTCGCTTAAAGTTTTGAGTTCTTTAGCCGGTTTTTTAGGCTCTACTTTGCCTAAAGCCTTCGTCGGAAGATCTCGCACGTGGCCAACCGAACTTTTTACGATAAAATTTTTACCAAGATATTTATTTATCGTTTTCGCTTTGGCTGGTGACTCGACTATGACCAGTGATTTTGCCATATAATTGAACTAAACCTATTGATTTTTAATGACTATTTACGTCAAATTCTGAAAATTGGAGGAGCCCAACACTATATATAGGGCACTCGCTCTTTTTTAACATATATCTACAAAGTGAATGGAAAACAAGATCTTCTTCATACTTATTCTTCTCTCCGCTCTAAACGCACACAAAAACTGTACATTAATTAAGCAGTGCGATTGGCATCGGTATTAAAAGCCGTATAATGCCAGCCATTCGAACCTGACCTAACAACCCGCTCAGGTTTAAAGACGTGCCATGTTTGACCCTGAACAAAATCAAAAGCGTTGCTATTGCTATCAACTTAATCGCAGCGTTTGTAAGAATGTAGCATATGGGGTCAACAGCCAAAACTACAAGAATGAGGGAAAGTATGAAGCAGTTTGAAGTTAACTTTGATGGTCTTGTTGGACCTACCCATAACTATGCCGGCTTATCGTTTGGCAATGTCGCTTCCCTGAACAATGCGAACGCAAAGAGCAGTCCTAAGCAGGCTGCAAAGCAAGGTCTTGCAAAGGCCAAAGCGCTAGCCGATATGGGAATGGTTCAAGGTGTATTAGCCCCGCAAGAACGTCCTGATATCGCTGCGCTCCGTCGATTAGGTTTTACCGGTTCTGATGCTCGCGTGCTAGAAAGCGCTGCAAAGCAGTCTCGCGAGATTTTCCTTGCATGTTGTTCTGCTAGTAGTATGTGGACTGCAAATGCCGCCACTGTGTCTCCTAGCGCCGATACTGCCGATGGTCGCGTTCACTTTACCCCTGCAAATTTAACGAACAAGTTTCATCGCTCGTTAGAGCCTCAGGTAACAGGCAATATTTTACGTGGCACTTTCGCTAATGAAAAGCACTTTGCTCATCACCAGCATTTGCCAGATAACGAGCATTTTGGTGATGAAGGTGCAGCCAACCACACGCGGCTTTGCAGCAACTATGGTCAGGCAGGAATAGAGTTGTTTGTTTATGGTCGTCATGCATTTGATACCAGCAAACCTGCACCAAAAAAATATCCGGCTCGCCAAACGCTTGAAGCATGCCAAGCAGTAGCTCGATTACACGGTCTGGACGACGATGGCGTAGTTTACATGCAGCAAAACCCAGACGTTATCGACCAAGGCGTATTCCACAACGATGTGATCGCTGTAGGTAACCAAAATGTATTGTTTTTCCATGAGCAAGCGTTTGCTCAAAAAGACGCAGGATTTAAAGAGCTTCAAGCCAAATTTGGTAGCGAACCGCTTCATTTTATTGAAGTACCGACTGCCGAAGTGTCTGTTCAAGATGCAGTAAAAACCTACTTATTCAATACGCAAATCATAACCCTTCCAAGCGGCGATATGACCATAATCGCGCCAACTGAATGTCAGGAAAACGAAGCCGTTAAGCGTTATTTAGACAAGCTAGTGACACTAGGCACACCGATCAAGTCGGTGAACTTTTTTGACGTTAAACAGAGTATGCGCAATGGCGGCGGCCCGGCATGTTTGCGTTTGCGCGTTGCAATGAATGACCAAGAACTTGCCGCGGTTAATCAAAATACCTTAATCAACGATACCCAGTTTGCTCGCTTAAATACCTGGGTCGACAAGCACTATCGTGATGAATTAGGTGAAGATGACTTGCGCGATCCGCAGTTGTTAATTGAATCTCGTACTGCGCTAGATGAGCTAACGCAAATTCTGAAGATTGGTTCGGTTTACCCGTTCCAGCAGGGCTAAGTGTGATTAGTAAGCCCGTTATTCGATTGAATAACGGGCTTTTTTATTTCTGACTTATGGTAAAGGTTCTTCTACGGGACATTCACCCGTTCCAAACGGATTAGCAGGTGGGCTCCTTCCTTCATCAGTTATATCGTCAGCAAGAATTTCTAATTGATACTTCATAGAAGCTTGGGCTTCACTTCCAGTTGATTGGCCAAACACAGTGATTTCAGCAAAATACCATACCGCGTAGCTTTCAGGGTAACGGTATTCAAGCTCAGCAAAACCATTTTCGTCCGTTACTCCATTATTTGAAAGAGTTACGGTACCGACGATACCAGGGGTCAATTGTTGGTCCTTATTCGTGTCTTCCCCCCCATCGAGTATCCCATTGTCATTTTTATCCTCGTTGTCACACTGGAAGACATCCACGACGTTCCAGATCGAGTCTACATCGTTGTAAACCCAGCGACCTTTCAAATAAACTCCATCTTCATTGTATTTAACAGGATTTATTGAAGCTGTAAGGTTAACGTCACTAACAGGACGACCTGATGAATCTGATACAAATACAGCAAACTTTTTGAGATATGATGTTGTGGAGGGCGTTTCTATTTCATTACCTGTCCCAATGACAATATCAAAAGCTCGCGCCCCAACGGTAAGTGCGACTTCATCAGAAATTGATTCGTCATCTGCAATCGAAGCAGTAATAATAACGGCCTCATTAGATGACACAGAACCTGAGGTAAACACTGTTGTTGCAATACCTTTGCTATCCGTAGTTGCTTGAGAGGGAGAAACAAAGCCTGTTGACACATCGGATACAGTAAAGTTCACCACGCTGTTTTTCACCAAGTTGTTGTTAGCATCCCTAACAACGGCGCTAATAGTGCTCGTTTGCCCATCTGGACCAAGGTTGTCTAATGTTGCATCAGCAATAATGGTCGCCGGCGTGGTTGCAATAAACTCAATTTGAGTGAGTGCTGAAACCAACACGTTTCCGCTTCCATCGCTTGCCGTTGCGGTAATTGAAGAGATGCCAGCATTGTTGGCGCTAATATCAATACTTGCTTGTCCTTCTGCGTCGGTTTGTACTGTTGAGTCGCCGTCAATTACGCCACGTGATGCGCTAAAGGTTACCTCTTGACCTACTACTGGCGTGTTGTCTTGACGCCACTGCACGGAAATAGTCTGTGTTTGCCCTAACGGCACTTCTTCTGTTGGTAAGTTAACGAAGTTAAACTCGTCTTGCTGTACCTGCACCGTAAAGCTTGTTTCAGCATTAAGTGCTGATGCCGTAATGGTATTTTCTCCAGAGGCAGATGCAGTATATGACACAGTAGCTTGACCATCAGCTCCGGTATTAACTGTGGTGCTGCTAAGCGTGCCATTAGTAGCGCTTAAGACGACATCTTTGTTATCGATAGGCTGGCCGTCGGAGTCTTGAAGACGGATAGTATAATCAACAGTATCATTTAAAATGACAGATGAGGCGCCATTAATAATTACTTCCGTTCCTCGAATCGTAATATCAACAGACTCAGTAAGACTGCCCGCGCCGGCTGTAATAGTAATCGTACGGTTTGATTTATCATTTTGCGACGTCAGTATTGCACGGGCGGTACCATCGGAAAGAGTAACCGGTTGCGTGAGCTGAAGCTCAACGCCATCGCCTGTCGCTGCCGAGAAGCTTACTTCAACCCCTTCCATCAACACGCTTTGCTCATTTTTAACTAATGCAATGAGTTCGACTTCATCGCTTCCGCTTGAAGCCAGCTGAATATTGTCAGCGAAAAGCTCCAAAGATGCCGGGTCTTCACTTACCGTTGCACTGCCTTCAGAACTAAAAGTCGTGGAGTCTGTTTCACCAGTAGGTAAAGTCGCTGTCACTTCACCGTCACCAGACGCGCTTCCCACCGACATACCTATTGTTGCAACACCTTCTGCATTGGTAAGTGCTGTTGCTGTGTCGTTTGAAAAGGTAGCCAGCTCATCGTTACTTAATGAAAAGGTAAGCAGGAGATCTGCCTGAGGCTCGCCCAATGAATTAGTTACCGTTGCAACTGCTGTCAAAGCATTGCTCGATGAAAGGTTGTTATCAGCCTCGCCGCTATCATTTTGCAACGAGAGAGAAACGCTAATTGTAGAAGGGTCTGTGCTGGTAACTGCGGTCGCAGAAAACGTGGTAGTTCCTGTTTCGCCACTGCCTAGCGCTGCGGTAATTTCTCCATCCCCCGAAGCCGTGCTTGCATCTAAACGAATTCTGGCGACACCGCTTGAGTTAGTTCTTGCCGTGCCGGTATCATTGCCAAACTCGGCAAGTTCTTCGTTACTTAGGGTGAAAGTTAGCAGAGCATCTGAGTGCGGATTCCCGTCTTCATCTGTTACAGTCGCTACCGCAAACAGGCTGTTGTTTTCTGATAAATTGTTGTCGCTTGCGCCACTTTCATTTTCTAACGATAAGGCAATTGAATAGGTAGGCGTGGTTGTACCGCCGTCTCCGCTTCCATTATCCGTGTTATCCCGAGAGACTGAAGAGCCGCCCCCACCACATGCTGTTAGCATAAATATTGCGCTAATTAAGCTTAGCACTCTCGCTAATGTCGACATAATTCGTTCCTGAACCTCTTTTATTGACAATTGCGTCGTTTTTTATGTTTAAAAATCAACTGAATCTGGCACACTACGAAAGATTAAAAATATAAAAATGCACAGGAAACATTAATGTCTTCATCTGCACACAAATATAGTTTAACCGCTCGCATATTTATCGGCATGGCTGCCGGTATCTTGACTGGTGTCTTTCTCCAATTATTATTTGATGATAGCGGAGATTTTACTTTTTCGATATTCGGTTTAGAGCTCTCAACGTATAACATTCTTGTCGAAGGTATATTTTCTACTCTCGGACAAATATTTATCGCTAGCTTAAAAATGCTGGTGGTTCCCCTCGTCTTCGTTTCCCTTATTTGCGGAACAAGTACCTTATCAGATCCAAGCAAGCTAGGAAGACTTGGCGCTAAGTCAGTCGGACTCTATGTTGTCACAACCGCAATTGCCATAACACTAGCCATGAGTATAGCTTTAGTTGTTTCTCCAGGTGACGGACTGAACCTTACCACTGAAACCACGTTCCAAGCGAAAGAAGCACCTAGCCTGTCAGACGTTATTGTTAACATGTTTCCTAGCAACCCTATAAACTCAATGGCACAGGGCAATATGCTTCAGATCATTGTTTTTGCAGTACTCTTTGGTATAGCAATGGCGATGACGGGTGACGCGGGCAAACGCCTTACCGCTATCTTTGAAGATATTAATACGGTAATCATGCGTTTGGTGACAATCATCATGAACCTAGCGCCATACGGCGTGTACGTGTTGATGGCCAAGCTATTTTCAACGATAGGCGGCGAAACTATATTAAGTTTGGCGAAGTATTTCTTCTTAGTATTTGGCGTGTTAATTCTTCACGGCCTCGTCACCTACTCTGTTCTGCTAAAAGCCTTGTCAGGGCTTAACCCCATTATCTTGATGAAGAAAATGCGCGACGCTGCACTTTTCGCTTTTAGTACGTCGAGCAGCAGCGCGACTCTGCCAGTTACTATGGAAACCGCTAAAAACAAATTGGGTGTAGGTAACTCAGTTTCATCATTCACGCTACCTTTAGGTGCAACAATTAACATGGATGGTACCGCCATCATGCAAGGCGTTGCTACGGTATTCATTGCCCAGGTGTACGCCGTCGATTTAAGTCTAAGTGACTATATGATGGTAGTGTTGACGGCCACGCTTGCTTCTATCGGAACCGCTGGTGTACCTGGTGTTGGCCTTATAATGCTTGCAATGGTGTTGCAGCAAGTGAATTTACCCGTTGAAGGTATAGCGCTTATTATCGGCGTAGATAGGCTATTAGATATGACACGTACGGCAGTAAACATTACGGGAGACTGTATGGTGTCTTGTGTGGTTGCGAAGAGCGAAGGCGCATTAGATGAAAGTGTCTACAACGACCCTAAAGCAGGGTTAAAACAAGAAGATGTTGATTTCGAACACTTCGAAAGGAACAAATAGCTAAGACTTAGCGCCAGTTGTGTGTAATGCTCACACAAAGCCAGTGTTGCAGCAGCGTACAAGCTAACCATAAAACAAGGCCAGCATTATTTGCCGGCCTTATTTTTTGCTGTCGTACTCCATGAGTTTAACTACAGCCGTTACCCACATTAATTGGATACCGCCTTTGTGCCAGAAAAACCATCAGTTTGTCCATATGGCCAAAAAGCAAAGCCTAGACAAACTAACATAAGGTTTAACAAGCTGGCGCGTTATTGACTAGTGAAGCGCTGAAGACGGCGACACTTTTGCTGCTTTTTGCGCCGGATATAAAGTTGCGCCAATACTCAAAAGAATGGCGACCACAACTGTTATCACAACATCTTGCCAATGTAAGCTTGAAGGTAGAAAGTCAATAAAATATATATCTCCGGAGAGTATCTCTACTCCTAAGGCTGCTTCGATAAATCGAACAATATCTGAAAGATTTGGTGCGACGAGTAAGGCAAGCGTTACGCCAACTACGATACCAATGAGTCCGTTAATGGCCCCCTGCAATACAAAAGTTCTACGTATTAAGCGGTCAGAGGCTCCCATTGTTTTCAATATCGCAATAGCGGCTTGTTTGTCTCTAACAGCCATAACTAATGACGACACTATGTTAAAACAAGCTACAGATATAACAAGAATAAGCGCTATATAGACCACAGCCCTAACAAGCTGAATGTCGTTATATAAATGCCCTTGGGTACGTGTCCAATCAGACATATAAACGGCTTGGGGGTAGCTATAACCAATATCTCGCATGATATCGTAGGCAGAAAATGGGTCATTAAGAGTAAATTGAATACCCTGGGCTTTAGAGATAATACCGATGGAGTCCGATGCCGTCGCTAAATGCATTAGCCCAAGTTGGTTGTCTAACTCTCCGCCAACAGACAGTATACCTGCGATAGTTAACGTAATGGAGCGAGGCGCTTTAAAGGTTAAATCTTGAGTAGTTTGGGGAATCAATACTTGCACAGTGTCCCCAATGGCTAGGCCCATCGATGACATGATGCCCTTACCTACAATGAGGCCATTTTCTTGCGCTGAAAACCGTTCCCAGTCCTCATTCGCCACCCTTTCGGCATATTTATCGGCAACTTGAGTTACCGGAATACCTGTTACGCTAATGGCTTTTAACTCACCTTTCGACTGCAGCATACCCGTTAAACGTGTGTAGGGCGTCACAGATGCAATTCTGCTATCTTGGGAGAACCGGTAAAGCTGTGCATCTAGATTCTCGATTCCACTCTCGCTTTTGCTGTATATCTCTCCGTGAGGGACTACGCTCAAAATACGACTTGTCAGTTCTTTTTCGAAACCGTTCATAACGCTTAGCAAAACGATAAGTACGAAACAGCCTAACCCTATCCCTATGGTAGAAGACATTGAGATGAAGGAGATAAAGCGCTGTTCTGAACGTGTCTTCCTAAATCTTTTAGCCAGTTCAAGGGCGAGCATTTTGCTCCTCCTTTGACAGTACTTCACTGACTAACCGGCCATCTTTAATTTTCAACACCCTGTCCATTTTTCCAGCAAGAGCAATATCGTGAGTCACCACCACAAAAGCAGTGCCCTTCTTCTCGCTTAAACTTGTCAAAAGCTTATAAATTTGTTCACCCGTAGAATCATCCAAATTCCCGGTAGGCTCATCTGCGAGCACAACAGAGGGTTCGGTTACTAATGCCCGTGCTATTGCCACACGCTGTCTTTCGCCTCCCGACATCGTCGAGGGTAAATGGTCCGCTCGATGGGAAAGTCCAACTTCGTCTAACATAACCTTAGCTTTACTGTGCGCTGCTTTTGTCGGCAGGCCTCTTATTCTCAGCGGCATGGCTACGTTTTCTAGCGCAGTGAATTCACCAAGCAAATGGTGGAACTGATAAATGAAGCCCATTTCGTCATTGCGAAGTTTCGCCAGCGCATTACCACTTAATTTACCCAATGATTTACCATTGAATTCAACATCGCCACTAGAAGGCTTATCTAATCCCCCAAGTATATGTAATAGCGTACTTTTCCCCGAGCCAGAGCTACCCAATATGGCAACATGTTCACCAGTTTTTATTGAAAGAGAGACATCGTGTAAAACGGGGGTGGCATTACTGCCATCTTGATAGGTTTTGTAAATATTGCGGCAAATTAGCACGTCCTGCATGCGACTGTTCTTCTTAATTTTCCAGACGGTGAATGGTAGCGCTAAACACTACCAACACCAACTGAAAAATAACAGCGCTAAAACGTGTTATGTGTGTCTTGTACGCTTTTAGCTAACAAATCGGCAGACTGAGGCTTGCCAAACAACCACCCTTGCCCAAAGCCAATGGTTAAACTTTTCAGCTCATTGCATTGCTCTATGTTCTCAACGCCTTCGGCAATCAAGTCAACATTAAGTCCTTCAGCAATACTGACAATGTGCGGGATGAGTGATGAGCGAATACTGTTATCTTCCATATCCATTACGAAACTTCGGTCAATTTTAAGATAGTCACAGTTCAATGTTTTAAGCTGACTTAAGTTGGAGTAACCAACACCAAAATCGTCAATAGCAAACAAGAACCCTTTGCTTTTGAGAGACTTGATATGTTTAACGGCACTATGAGTAGCTATCTGTTCGTCCTCAGTAATTTCCAAAACCAACTTAAAGTTTTTGACGTTCATCTCAAGAACAAAATCTAAGTCTAAACAATCTTCTCTTGTGAAATCAAAAGGGAAAAGATTAAACGATACTTTGAACCCTTCAGGAATATTCGTGTTTTCGTTAAGCTCTTTCATTGCTGTTGTTATCATATCTACGGTGAATTCCCACGTCATATCTTGCTCTTTGACTTGAGGAATAAACTCATCAGGATAAATAGGCCCGAATTCGTCTTCAAACCTACTCAGTACTTCACAACCAATTACTTTGCCGGTATCTAAATCAACGAAAGGCTGATAGAGGCTATAGAACTTATGTTCTTTCAAGCCTTTGCTCACACGAGATTCCAAAGAGCGGCGACGGCGTAAATAATTAAACATTACCATATGCGTTAACGCTGCGGTCATCAACATAGCAAAGACAAATAAGACGATTTTGCCTGAGTGTAAATCTAATACTCTCCCGTGATCAGATTTCACTTTTAAGCACGTGTTGTTGTAGCGCTCGTCACACAATATAAATTGTAATGAGAAATATCCAGTGCGCGCATCCATTTCATCCTCACTAAGTCTTGTGTCAACCAAGCCAGGATTACCTGCTATATGATAAAATTGATCGCCATTGTAAAAAAGCTGCCAATCTTGTGTGTAGCTATAGCCAATTACACTGTCCATGTCTAATACGGCGTTGTAGCGCCCACGCTGTACAATGGTGCCCGTAGCCTGCTTATCGAAAAGTTGCAGAGGTGTATTTATCCAGAATGCATCGCCAAGCTGTGTATAAAAGTCGGGCTCAATTTCTTTAAACGGCGTATCTATAATACCAAGATAAGTACTACACTTAAGTTCATTATTCTCATAAAAACCAATCTCTTTTACAAAACGAGACCGGAATAAGGTTTTGCGCATTTCGGCCAAATTATCGAGCTCGCAGGACTGGTAGGGCAGTGCGTTAAGGTAATCGAGAGTAATTTCAGCATCTCTGAAGACGAGACGAACATTATCCAGAATTTCTTTGGCTCGGCTTTCTTCTTGTTCTTTGATAAACACAAACATAACGATGGCAAGGATAAGTGTTACCAAGGCTACGCTTAATAGAGAAACGCCAATCGCTTTTAAGTTATCTGCAAGGAAATACCGTTTTTGATCGCTTTTATTCATAGTTTCCATTGTTATTAAGCACTAACGCCCTAACTGTAGTACAGATTCAAAAAAACACACTACGACTTTAGGTCACATGTTACTGTTTGTTGAGTAGTTTTTGACGTAACGCCGTTGAGTGCATGATATTGGCCTGCATAAGGCAAGGTGTTCAAACAACGAAAGATAGAAGCAATGTAAAAATTGGAAAGACGTATTTGAAATAAGAAAAGTGAAATACTGGCGACGTACTTAATTTATGATAGGAGAAGATAGATGTAATTTGGAGATAACCCCGAACGGGGAACTTGTTATAAAAAACATATCATTAATGGCGGAGCGGACGGGACTCGAACCCGCGACCCCCGGCGTGACAGGCCGGTATTCTAACCAACTGAACTACCGCTCCGCATAATGGGAAGCGCGCTTTTCGATTAATGGCGGAGCGGACGGGACTCGAACCCGCGACCCCCGGCGTGACAGGCCGGTATTCTAACCAACTGAACTACCGCTCCATATAATCGAGATTGCGCTGTATAACTAAATGGCGGAGCGGACGGGACTCGAACCCGCGACCCCCGGCGTGACAGGCCGGTATTCTAACCAACTGAACTACCGCTCCGAAGACATTTAATTATACCATTGAAAGCGTGGCGGAGCGGACGGGACTCGAACCCGCGACCCCCGGCGTGACAGGCCGGTATTCTAACCAACTGAACTACCGCTCCACATCTTCAATGTTATCAGTAAGTTGACTTGGCTGTTGTTGCCCTGTCCCCTGACTGCGGCGCAGATAATACGTATTCCCCCATGTGTAGTCAACGCTTTTTATTAATAAAATTGTCATCTGCGGTTTGTTTGCCTGTTAAATAGGCATTATGTCGAAATAAAATTCAAACTGGGTGATTTAGCAACACTTCATCACATGATTAATAAAAGGGATTTAGGGCTTTTCAGATTTGTCCCCTTTCTTAAACATGCCTAATAGCTTTTGAAAACCTTTTGGCGCTTCCTCCATGGAAAGATCGGCATCTGTCGTGGTTTGAGCTTGCTTTGTTGGTGTGGGCGACGATTTTGAAGACGTGCGCTTTTTGCGCATAAAAATAATAACAACGGCAGCAATCACGCCGATCAGCACAATTGAACCGTTCACCGCAATTAATATCATCGTCAAGGTACCGTCATCCATTTCATCTTGCGAAGACTGACCGTCTGGCGTCATGGACGCGGGGTTCATTTTTGGCGATGCAACTAAGGGCGCACTTCCGTCGACTATTGGGTCTTTTCCATTTATTAAAGGATCTTCAACTTCAGGCTCTTGGGGCCCATCAGCCACAAAACTAAATTCAGGCACATCTAAAATGAAGTCTCGCCCATTCACTGTTGTTCCATACGCCGTAACCTTTACTCTAAAAATGCCTTCCTCATAGGCAACAATTAGATGCTCACGAGGATCACTCCCCCCTTCAGTTAAAGAAAAGTTCTGCATGTCTGCATTAGGGAACTTTACTTTTCCATCCACAAGTAAAGACTCAATATCCACGAGTTCCCTATCAACATCAATTATGATCTTGTGGTAGCCATCACCACCGCCATTCATTTCGACGTCAATAGAAACAGGGTTATTATGTAAAACAACCGGTTGGCTTTCTTGCTCACGGGTGTACATGGGAGTAATAACACGAAAAACGGGCTTCCACTCACCCGCCGGTATTTTTAAATTAAATTGCCCGGTAAAGACACCATCTGCTGGGCGCTCGTCCATTCCTCGGCCGTCGTCTTGAAACGTAGCAATGTTTTGATCGCCTGTACCGAAATTTCCGAAGTTAGGATTGTTTGTGCTTTTAAACTCAATATCGAGCTCAACCACATCTCTAAACTGCTTGTTATCAATCGGCTCGCCGTTATTAGTGAGATAAGCCGTAGATTTTAAAATTTCACCGGCAAACAAAACGTCAGGTAACGGGTCCGCATGTAACTCAATGCTCGATATCACCATAACGCGGCTCTCTGGCAACACTTGACCAACAGCCTGCCACGGCCCAGGAACTGGGTTTTTAATGGTGATCATGTCGAAGGTGTCGGCATCGAACCACTCTACTTTCTCTTCGTCCACTCGCCCTTGAAACAGTTTAGAGCCATCAGGCCTTACAAGTACTACGGGGGCAGAGCCATATTCTCTGAAGAAAACCATAGTGATTTCTTCAACGTTATAATCGACGCGAAATCGGTTTTGTAGGAGTTTGATTGAATTTGTGTAGCTATCGCCTAAGTCAGTAAGCGGCGAGGTATCAACATTTTGATTATTCGACTGAGGGTTTTGTACCGCACTATCTGCTAGCTGCCTTGCAGCATCGCGCTCGTCCTCTTGCGACTGAGCGCCAGCGGTTAAGTGTATAAACAATGATAAAAGAATTACCCAATAAAACCACACTCTCACGCTACGCTGCTCCTGCATTGTTTGGCTACTTTATTTCTATTTGATTATGTTTTGCTAAGACACCTCTTCAGGCTGAGGACGCCATAAGCATTTGCCACCCGCTTTTTCCACTATGTCCAAGCGAGCCTCGTGCTGTGTTATTTCATCGGCGGTAGCTTTAATAACCTTTAATTTATTTGCGCTTCGCTTAACTCTTCGTATCGCGGTGGAATCGGCATCACTGCCAGAGCTAGATGCTAGTTTAAGTTTGGTCTGCCCACCGGTCATTAACAGGTAAACATCTGCCAGAATTTCCGCATCCAGCAAAGCGCCGTGAAGAGTTCGATGACTGTTGTCTATACCATAGCGCTTACAGAGCGCATCGAGGTTGTTTTTCTGGCCAGGGTGCATTTGGCGAGCAAGGGTCAACGTATCAAGTACATCACAGATTTGATTGGTGATAACGCCCTTTGTTGAAGTTTCCATGCCAAACTCGTGATCCATAAAGCCCACGTCGAAGGGGGCGTTGTGAATAACAAGTTGTGCCCCTTTGATAAAGCTAACAAACTCCTGAGCCACCTGAGAAAATGTTGGCTTGTCGGCAAGAAATTCATTGGTTATACCGTGAACTTCAATTGCCTCTTGTTCAATGTGACGGCCTGGGTTGATGTAAACGTGAAAGTGATTCCCCGTCAAACGGCGGTTAACCACTTCAACACACCCTATTTCGATAATGCGGTGGCCTTCTTTGGGGTCAATACCTGTGGTTTCAGTATCGAGAACAATTTGGCGCATGGAACCTCTACTATAATTGCACTTTCATTTTTTGATAGTATATCAATCCCTTCGCAATCCGCTAAGGGAAAAGATACGATAAATTACGCTAGTTAAATCTAAGGAAACACTGTGGCTCAAAAGACCATTCATATATACACCGACGGCTCGTGCTTGGGTAATCCAGGGCCGGGCGGGTACGGTGCTGTGTTAATTTATAAGCAACACAGAAAAGAGTTGAGCGATGGCTTTGCCCACACCACTAACAATCGCATGGAACTCTTAGCCCCTATCGAAGCACTTAATAGCCTAAACGAACCGTGCAACGTCGAATTAACCACCGACAGTCAGTACGTAAAAAACGGCATTAATCAGTGGATCCATAACTGGCGCAAAAATGGTTGGCGAACGGCTGACAAGAAGCCAGTAAAGAATGCAGATTTGTGGCAACGTTTAGATGAAGCGGTAAAAAAGCACAAGATAAACTGGCATTGGGTGAAAGGCCATTCGGGTCACCCTGAAAACGAGCGCTGTGATGATCTTGCACGCGGTGCTGCAGAGGCAAACCCAACAAAGCCTGATGAAGGCTTTGTTGGAAAGTAGTATACCTCAGCGAAGCGTCTTTACTACGAGCATTACTAAAAGCTCTCACCGATAGCTTTTATCAAAGACGTTTACCACGAAAGCACCAACTTGCCCTGTGTGTCGTTGTTTTCCAATCGCGCATGAGGCTTGTCGATATCATCAATGCTGTAATGGGTATCGATGTTTACATTTAGCTCTTTATTTTCAAAAGCGGGCAAACATACGTTGGAAAAGTCACGTATCAAGTCCGCTTTATACTCGTCACTCCGGTTTCTCAGTGTAGTTCCAATAATCGAGGCTCTTTTACCTAACAGCATTGCCATGTCGAGGTTGTCGGCGTAACGTCCTGCGAGCATAGCTAAATAAACCACTTTTCCATCTTGCTTTAGTATTTTGAGGTTTCGATTTAAGTAGTCGCCACCTACCATATCAAGCACCATATCAACCCCTTCAGGCCACACTTTTTTAAGAACGTCATCAAACTGCTGCTTTTTGTAGTTAATAAGGTGTTCTGCACCATTGTTTTCACAAAGGGTAAGCTTATCTTGGCTTGACGCTGTTACGGCACTATGTACGCCCCAATATCGACATAGCTGAGTGGCGGCCAACCCCACCCCACTTGCACCACCATGAATTAACGCCCGTTCAGCCGGTTTAATATGCGCGATTGTGCGTAAGCACTGAAAAGCCGTAAGAAATACTTCAGCCAAACCCGCAGCTTCAAAAAACGGCATACTTTTAGGGATAGGCATTAAGTGCGCTGGATTAACAATGACTTCAGTGGCATAGCCGCCACCGGCAACCAAACCAAATACTTCATCTCCCTCTTTAAAGGTACTCACATCACGGGCAACTTCCGTTACGACGCCAGCGACCTCTAATCCGAGGATTTCACTTTCCCCTGGCGGAGGTGGATAGTTGCCTTGACGCTGCAACGTATCTGCTCGATTTACACCGAATGCTTTGACCTCTACTTTTACTTTTCCTGATGTTAGCGATAAACCTTCGCATTCCTTAACAACCAACTCGCTTGGGGTACATCCCTTTTCAAAATCCACATAGCGCATACTTTGCACCTAATCCTAGTCTTAAAATTTTAATCGTAATGTGTCTACGTACATCAATAACAATCAGTTTGGGTTTCTTATGAGTTTATACCAATCCGGATTGGTATTATTAAACACAGAACCTCTGAAAATGCGTATAATCGCGGCCATTACCGTAAGCATCTAGAATGGCTTACATCAAATATATATTGTTTAAACTACCACGAGAGCCTACATGTCAGCACAGGTCATATTACAACCATCCAGAGATAAATCACTTCGCCGTAAACACCCGTGGATTTTCGAGAGCGCCGTGGCTGAGCTAAAAGGCCGTGCTCGGGTTGGCGATACGGTAGATGTTTTCGACTCTGAAGGCGACTGGTTAGGGCGAGGCGCTTACTCGCCAAACTCAAAAATTCGCGTTCGCATGTGGACGTTTAAAAAAGAAGAAAGCATTGATAATGGCTTTTTCCTGCGCCGCTTAGAAACTGCGCTAAGCCTTCGTAAGCGCTTGTTTGACCCAACCAAAACGAATGCGTTTCGTTGGGTAGCGTCTGAAAGTGATGGTCTTCCCGGTATTACCATTGATCTCTACGACAATGTGGCCGTGGTACAGCTTCTTAGCGCTGGCGGTGAAAAGCACCGAAATAAGATTGTATGGGCAATCACCAAGCTAATGCCTGATGTTCACATCTATGAGCGCAGTGACGTTGATGTACGTAAAAAAGAAGGGCTAGAGCCTGTAACAGGCGTGCTTCACGGCGAGCCACCAATGCAGGTTACAGTAAAAGAAAACGGTATTAATATCGTTGTTGATATAGAACACGGTCATAAAACCGGTTTTTATCTCGATCAGCGTGATAGCCGTGCCGCCGCTGCACATTACGCGAAAGATGCTGACGTACTCAACTGTTTTAGCTACACAGGCACGTTCTCGTGTTATGCCCTTTCAGGTGGTGCCAAGTCAGTGACTAACGTTGATGTGTCTCAACCAGCTTTAGATTTGGCTAAACATCATGTGGCAATTAATGGATTAAGTGAGGACAAAGCGCATTTCGTCAACAAAGATGTATTTAAAGCGCTTAGAGAGTATCACGAGCAGGGCAAACTGTTCGATATGGTCATACTCGATCCACCAAAGTTTGTTGACAGTAAAGCTACACTAAATCGCGCTGCCCGCGGCTATAAAGACATTAATATGTATGGTATCCATGCGGTCAAATCTGGTGGGTTGTTGCTGACTTTTAGCTGTTCAGGTCTTATGCCTGCCGATTTATTCCAGAAGGTTGTTGCCGACGCCGCCCTTGATGCTGGCCGTACTATAAAAATCATTGCAAGACTAAATCAAGCATCTGACCACCCTATCATTGGTAGCTACCCTGAAGGCTACTATTTGAAAGGTCTAGTTTGTGAAGTCACCGACGATTAGAAATGAAAAAGCGCCCTCGTTGTTACAAGAACGTGGGCGCTGATTTCACTTATTGAATTAACAATAGGTTATGCAAATAGCTTAGAAAGCGGACAATAAACCTTACATTTTAAGAAGCGAAGGTTACATCATTTTTGGAAAAGCCATTCGATAGCTGCAGTGAAGACTCACTTGCTTGCCCTTCAGTAACCTCCTCTTTACTCTCCAATTTTTTCCATACCATTTCGTGGAAATAAAATGCTACGGTATTAATCGCTGGCTCGACCAAGGCCACCGCACCGCCCACTATTAGGCTACCTGTTAGTAAGTAAGCAACGGTGAAGGCAACCGAAAAGTGCATGACTGCAAAGGTAAATGTCTTTTTCATAATAATCGCTCTCTCAAATGTTTAAATTTGTTTGCTTTCGCTTTAATGAGAATTATTATCAATTGAAGATAGAAGTTAAAATAGAAAAAATTGAACGGCTTATTCGGAATACTGAATGAAAATAATGAGTAATGATGTCGTCATTTCTCGGGGGTTACCCATAAAGACTGGTAGTCAGTGTAATCTCGGCGAATAAATCAATGTCGAAAGTACTGCAAAACAATTTCTCGTGTATTACGACTGAATTGGGCGAAGGGGGGAGCTTCGCCTAAGTAACAGAAAAGTGACTACTTCATCTGAGAAATTTCAACACCTATTATGCAACTAGACTCAGATTCAGGCTTACAGCGCACAACAGTCGCCAACGCGGCCAAGGAGGGTATTTGAGAACTAGATGATTCGATAGCAACACTCACCTGAGTGCCTACTTCAATCGAGGGTTCATCAACCTCTAAAGACATACCAGTAGCGCTGATATCTCTACACATTGCCTGCATGGTGCGGCTCGACTCATCGTCAGTAATTTGCAACTGACACGGCGAATTTACCATCATCCTGAAAAAATTTCGCTTATCGTCGTATCCCAACATGTCTACTTCTCCCGATTTTTAGCTTTACGCTTTCGACTACACTGTTGTTATAGGGTGATGACGATAACTTGTCAATCGAACTGTCCAAAATTTATTCAGCAATGTTGTAAAAATGATATTGGTCTTACCTCAATCGTACGTTGAAATGCAGAGCCATTGGATAATTGCATTAGGTATTTTTCTACATTGTGAGTGGCGCGATACCACGCCCGCTTGACGGCGAGCGTGCTTGTTGTCACGAAAAAAATTGATACATATACACTTAAGATCCTATTCGCGCCCTACCTCCTGCGCGCTAAATGGATATTTACCGTTCTCGGCCTTAAAAGTCCGCCAAATGAAGCGTAATGCGCTTCGCCGAAATCGGGTAAGCCGTTCCGAGTTGTTGCGCAAACAAAGAAACCCGCAGTTCTTCTATCATCCAGCGCACGTCATTAAGAGCTTGAGGCACTTTACCTTTGGGGTACTTGCTGCACGCTTTTTCCCATTCTTTAATAGACTTTTCTACCGTAACCTGATGCATTCTGTCTTTGTTGGGGTCAATGGGGAGCTTCTCTAGCCGACGAGCTAAACCTTTAATGTAACGATTCCAATCATCTAATCTGCTCTCGCCAATTTCAGAAACAAAACCAGGAAAAACTAACGATGCCAAGTGGGCTTTACAGTCACCTAAGGCGTTTATCATCGTCAGCGGCACGTTACCTTTCATTTGTTTTTGGCATTGATGCGCGAGAGTAAGCCCCTGCTCTACTTGTTTGGCAATCTCTAACACCCTGTCATTAATGTTGGCACGAGCAATCTCTAAACAGGCCTCAAAATCGGCTTTGCTGCGAATGTCGGTGTTATTGGTTTTGCAGTAATCACTGACAATGGCGTCGATACCCGCAAAAATACAATCATCAATCAATGCTTTCACTTGTCCAAATGGATTGAAATACAAACCCAGTTTGGCTTTGTTAGGCAATTTGCTTTGCAAATAATTAAGCGGCGACGGCATGGCGTTTTTAATCAAGACATTCACGCCTTGCTTATGCAGCACTTGGGCTTTATCCGCCTCTTCAATTAGCGCAATATCTACCTTATCGCCCTTTTGCACCAGAGCCGGGAACGCCTGAACTTCAAACCCGCCAACTTTCTGCACAAAGGTTTCCGGCAAGCTTTCGAAATCCCACTGTTCTATGTTGTTGCGCTCTAACTCGGGTGTTGCGGCTTTCTCAAAGGTTTGCTTCACCTGCCCTGCACACTGTTGTTTAAGTGCGTGCAGGTCGTCACCTTTGGCAATATCATCACCATTGTCATTAACTACCGCAAAGTGCATTTTCAAATGCTTATCAAGCTGATCTAGATTCCACTCTTCGCTTTCAATAATTACGCCCGTCATTTTGCGTAGCTTATCGGTTACAGCTTCAAGCAGCGGCACCGGACGGTTGTTCTTATCCGTTTCACTGATATCAGCAAGGCACGCTTCGGCAAAGTTGGGCGCAGGCACAAAGTTACGACGCAAACGTTTTGGCAAGGTTTTAATTAACCCCACTATAAGGTCGTGCCTTAGCCCCGGCACTAGCCAATCAAAACCTACGTTATCAACTTGGTTAAGCACTGGCAGCGGGATCACCACAGTTACGCCATCGTCTTCAGCATTAGGTTCAAAGTTATAGCGTAACGGCAGCGTGATATTGCCCTGGCGCCATACATCAGGAAACGCGTTTGCAACCGATTGCCCCGGCTGCTGGCGATATACGTCTTCTTCTTTAAAGGTTAAACTGTCGTTGCTTCCGTGTTGTTTAAACCACTTTTTAAACGCCGCATCGTTATTGGCTTCAATAGGAATACGCTTCGCGTAAAAGCTAACAAGCTCTTCATCATCGACTATCAGATCGCGACGACGGGTCTTTTGTTCAAATTCATCAGCTTGTTCCAGCAGTGCCTGATTTTCCTGTAAGAAGCTGTAATTGAGCTTAGTATTGCCCTCGACTAACGCTTCGCGGATAAATAGTTCGTGGCAAATTGGCGGGTCGATAAGGCTATAAACCTTCGCACGCTTCATCACTATGGGCAGTCCAAACAGAGTAACCTTTTCAAAAGCAATCACCGCACCGCGCTTTTTAGACCAGTGTGGCTCTGAATAGCTTCTTTGCACAACATGCTCGGCCAAAGGCTCTACCCATGCTGGGTCTATTTTTGCCACCATACGAGCAAATAGCTTAGAGGTTTCTACAAGTTCAGCTGCCATTACCCATTTGGGCTGAGATTTTGATAATCCCGAACCCGGGAAAATAAGAAAGCGCGAATTACGCGACCCCATATACTCGCGCTCTTTATCTTTAAAGCCCATGTGCGACAGCAAGCCGCTGGCGATGGCTTGGTGAATAGCCTGATAGTCGGCTTCTTGCTTTGAAATGCCAAAGCCCAGCTCAGCGATAGACTTTTTAAGTTGGCTAACAATGTCCTGCCACTCACGCATACGTAAATAGTTGATGAAATTTTGCTTACACCATTTGCGCAATTGGTTTTGACTCAGTGCGTTTTGCTGCTCTCTAAACGCCACCCACAAGTTGTAAAGACTGATAAAGTCAGAATCTTTATCGTGGTATTCGCTGTGCTTCTCGTCTGCTTGCTGGCGTTTTTCCTGTGGACGCTCGCGTGGATCTTGAATTGAAAGCCCCGCCGCAATCACCATGACTTCGCTAAGCGCGTTCGTGCGCTCGGCTTCAATCACCATACGAGCATAGCGAGGGTCAATAGGCAATCGTGCTACTTGACGACCTAACGGAGTAAGCTGCATCTTGCCGCTTTGCTTGGTTTTCCGGTTATCTTTGCCTTTCGCGATAGCTTGAATTTCTTCAAGTAAACGAAAACCGTCGTTGATATTGCGGTTATCAGGCGGCTGAACAAATGGAAAAGCAGCGATGTCGCCTAACCCTAAAGCAAGCATTTGCAAAATAACCGACGCTAAGTTGGTTCTAAGGATCTCTGGGTCAGTAAATTCTGGGCGGCCTAGATAGTCTTCTTCACTGTAAAGACGAATACAAATACCGTCAGACACACGGCCGCATCGCCCTGCACGCTGATTCGCTGATGCTTGAGAGATGGGCTCAATAGGTAAACGCTGCACTTTACTTCTAGCGCTGTAGCGTGAAATACGGGCAAAGCCCGGGTCAATGACGTATTTAATGCCGGGGACTGTGAGCGAGGTCTCTGCCACGTTGGTGGCAAGTACAATGCGCCTACCGCTGTGAGACTGAAATATGCGGTTTTGCTCTGCCGCCGACAACCTCGCATAAAGCGGAACAATTTCAGTGTTGCGATAATGCTGTTTGCTCAAGGCATCTTGGGTGTCGCGTATCTCGCGCTCCCCGCTTAAGAACACTAAGATATCGCCTGGCGCCTCACGCATTAGCTCGTCGACTGCGTTTACGATAGCGTCACTTTGATCAATATCGTCATCATTGTCTTCTGGCGCGTGGTAACGAATTTCTACCGGATAAGTACGTCCACTCACTTCGATAATAGGCGCATTATTAAAATGCTTAGAGAATCGCTCTGGGTCAATAGTAGCTGATGTTATGATGAGTTTTAAATCAGGGCGTTTATCTAAAAGCTGGCGCAAATAGCCCAACAAGAAGTCGATATTCAGGCTTCGCTCGTGGGCTTCATCGATGATGATAGTATCGTACTGATTTAAAAAGCGGTCTTGCTGCATTTCAGCTAGCAGCATACCGTCGGTCATAAGCTTAACGTAGCTTCGCTCGCTTACCTGATCGCTAAAGCGAATTTTAAAGCCCACCTTTTCACCAAGCGGCGTGTTGAGCTCTTCGGCTATACGGGTGGCTACGCTTCGCGCCGCTAGTCGTCTTGGCTGGGTATGGGCTATCATGCCATTTACACCGCGACCTAACTCTAAGCATATCTTAGGTAGCTGTGTCGTTTTACCCGACCCAGTCTCACCCGCAACAATCACCACTTGGTTATTCGCAATCGCTTCTTTAATGTCTTCTTTTTTATCGCTAACCGGCAGCGGTGGGTATTCAACTTTGGGTAGGTTGTTCTTACGCCAATTACGCTTTTCTATCGATGCATTGATGTCGCCTTCGAGCTTTTCAAACTGCGCTTTTAAACTATCTTCGCTAACCGCGCTGTCACGTTTTGAAGCTTTGGGATTAGCAGCTTTTTTCTCCCCGCCTTTTCCGTCAACACCAGATGTACCATTCGCTTTTTGTGCTAGCTGCGTAATGCGGCGCTTCAAGCGAAATTTATCTGCGCTCAAACAATCATCTAGTTTGTTGTAAAGAGGTTTTATTGCAAGTGGTGAAGACAAAGTGACATCCTAAAGCGTGTTTCTAATCATCAATAAAATTCGGGCGGTGATCCTAGAAGATACCGCCCTAAAAAGCCAGTGTGTTAAGCGTTACGAGAATTTAAGCGCTTTGGGTTAACTCATCGTCCTGGGGCGTTTTAAAACGGGGAAAGCCAAACCAAATGGCCGCCACGCCAAACACAAATATAAGCATGGGGTACCAACAATACGGCGTAATGGCCAACGGTGAAATACCTACTACGGCCGCGGCACTTAAAAGTTGTGCCCCGTAAGGGACTAAACCTTGGAAACTGCACGAAAAGATATCTAAAAGTGATGCCGTACGACGAGGGTCAACGCCGTATTTTTCATTCAGGTCTTTAGCAATGGGACCTGCGGTAACTATCGCAATAGTGTTGTTCGCCGTTGTAATGTCCAAAAAGCTAACCAAACCTGCAATACTGAACTCAGCACCTTTCTTTGATGTAACTTTGCGGGTCAAGCGTTCTATTAACCAGGTTATACCGCCGTTAGCGTGCATAAGCGCCACAATGCCGCCTATGGTTATGGCAATCATAGCCAAGTCCTGCATCCAGCCCATCCCTTTTTGAATGCTCTGCATCATTGACAGTGGCGTAAAGCTTCCTTGTAGCAAGCCTACTACGCAGGCACTGGCAATACCCACTGCAAGTACGCTAATGACGTTAAACCCTGTTAGCGCAAAAGCGATAATGCACAAGTACGGCACTATGCGCCAAAAATCGTAGCTGCCACCTTCCACTATGCCAGAAGTATCAACATCCACCATAAGCAGCAACGCCATGGTGACGATGCATGCCGGCACAGCAACCATTAGGTTTGCCTTAAACTTGTCTTTTAGCTGTACGCCTTGGGTCCGGGTTGCGGCAATGGTGGTGTCTGAAACAAACGAAAGGTTATCACCGAACATTGCGCCCCCCACAACAATACCCAGTGCCATTTCTACCGGCAGCCCGAGGCTGGTGGCAAGACCTGCACCTATGGGCGAGAGCGCGGTAATGGTGCCCATGGACGTGCCCATTGAAAATGAAATGAAACAGCAAATCAAAAACAGACCTGGCAATATCAGTGCAGAAGGCACAAACTGTAGCGCCATATTGACCGTGGCATCTCGAGCGCCAATATCTATAGTCACCGCATAGAACGCACCGGCTAACAAGAAAATAAGCACCAAAAGAATAATGTTTTTATCACCGCCGCCTTTACAAAACGTTTGTACTTTTTCAGAGAAGCTGACCTTTTTCCCTTTCGGATTTAAACATAGGCCATAGCCAGCGCTGATAAAAAACGCCACCAAAATAGGCATCGCAGTGATGTCGTTTGTAGTGATGCCGGTTACCACAACAAGGATCACAAAAAGCAAAATAGGTGTTAAACCTAGCGGATTGGGTGCGATAGAATTTGGTGCAATGTCATTATTTTCGTGCACAGAACACTCTCTTTTGGGTTTTATTGCGTGACAGCAAAAGTTTAAAGGCTACGCGGAAAAGCCACCTGCCGGTTGCGAGTGCGTAAAAAAAGCTTCAACGAAACCATATTGTGACGGTTTTTGAAGGTTAAAAGCTAAAGCAGCAAAGGATAAAAGTTTTTCGCGACATTGAAAAGGGATTTACTTTCTAACGACTCTCTCTCCTGCATTGTGCAAAACGCCGCCATTAACTCAGATTTTGAATTTCTGATTAGGTGAGACGACAGCCGTTTGGCGGTTTAAGGAGTGTGTCGCCTAGTTCTTTTTACAGCCTTTGCATAGCTGTATGGCATAGTCCTTTTTTGTAGCCGTATTGCATAGCTCTGTGGCATAGATCTGTTACGTAAAAATGTGCATAGGCACACTTTAGTCATTCTCGTTAAATTCTCAGTTCGCTAGGAGTTTTACCGGTAAGCCTTTTTACCGTACGTCTAAAGTTAGGTAAATCGTTAATGCCCATTGCATTGGCCGCTGCCACGTTACTGACCTTTTGAACCGACAGAAGCAAAAGTGCATGATTGCGCTGTACTTCTTCACACAGCGCGCGATAGCTAGTACCGTATTCCTTTAATTTCCGCTTAAGCGTAGCCACACTGATATCAAAAGCATCCGCCAATTCAGGTAATCCGATATTTGATGCCTGTGTGCTTGAGGACACATAAACATAACGCCTCACAAAATCAGGCAAAGACAAACGGTTATGTAGTTCAACAGAAGCCCTTTCTTTTATTTGCGTTG
Source organism: Alteromonas sp. 5NW40-0090 (assembly GCF_057552975.1). Lineage (NCBI taxonomy): Bacteria > Pseudomonadati > Pseudomonadota > Gammaproteobacteria > Alteromonadales > Alteromonadaceae > Alteromonas > Alteromonas sp. 5NW40-0090. The sequence goes on along the minus strand of NZ_BAAJLT010000003.1, from coordinate 234,467 downwards.
TACTTTCATTAAAACAGTCTTTCGAAGATACCTGCAAACCAGCAGAGCAATTCGGCTGAACTGTCTTCTCCAAAGGTTCGCGTAATACATCTTTTTCAATGCAAATACTGTTAAAAGGGCGATTAAACGATAACTTAAGTCCAAGGTGGGTTTCGTAATCAGCAATATTTTTTGGTCGACTCCCGGTAAAAGTAAAAGACAAGCGCAATCGCTTATTTGCAATATTTTTCATGAGTGCGACAACGCTTGCGAATACCACTTCAATGATGAACTGAAGTTGCTTGCTGCTTACCCCGGTGAACTGAGGCACTAAGATTATATGGTCGGCGGTTTCAAAACGCTGAAACTGGCACAGCGGTAAGATGCACCACCTGAATGTTTGGCGTTGAACAAGGTGTAAAAGTAGCTGCTCAACATCCTCACATGTTTTAAGCACACTAAGTGGACTAAATAGCCACTGCGAGGCCAAAGCCCCTCCCAGCAAAAAACTAACATCGCCGCCTTTTGCTTGGTTTTGAACATTCACTAACAGCGATGAATATTGATTTATGCTTAAGAGTGTATTGGGTTTCAGCGCATCTTCAAAAATGCCTGTACCGCGCAACAGCTTATTTTTATTAGCGCCACGAGACAGCGACACATTGAGTACCGCCTGTACCAACCAATACCCAAAGATCACTTTCTCTTGGCTAGACATCACTACGTTATCACTACCAGAGACACCCACGCCAGATAGACCTGTTAAATAACGACGCTGAGCACCTGCAGTTTTCTCTTCGTCAGCAGAATCTCGTAGTGCGTTGAATCGTGGTAACGTTAAATCCATGAGTTACTCGCTGCAGGCATCTTCATTTATCTTCACCGGTTACCCTTACCTATTACTTTCGCCAAATACACCGACCAAACCGGCCTAGTTACGCTGCGCTGTCATGGGCTCTTTCAAGTTTTGAGAGCATGGTGTTGAGCACAGTTGCTAGGCGTTGGTTGGATAGCAAAGTCACTTGAGTACTGCGTGCTGTGGTGTAAATAGCGTTTGCATTTTGGCTGTGTCTAAACGCAAGGTGCTGAATGCTCACTTTGATATCGTTGAGGATAACGTCAGCCTGCATAGGCGAGACGTCTGGCATCAGAATAGCAAAGCGGTCACCGGCATAGCGGCACGCTAAATCTTGCTGACGCAAATTCATGATCACCAATTGCGCAATGTCGTGCAGATACCTATCACCTTCTGTGTACCCATGTTTTTGGTTAAACAAAGAGAAGTTGTTAATATCGATAATAGCGATAACCGCCGACTTTCCCGACTGCTGTAGCTTATTGATTTGTGCTTTCCAATACTCTGCGCGGTAAAGTTGAGTGATCGGATCGATGGCATCGTGATCGCGAAAATCCCATTCTCTACGTCGTAATTGCAAATTCAATGCGCGCTGCTCTAAATGCCACTGATACAGTGCCGCGGTCATCACTACCATACCCACAGCCGCTGGGTAAGACTCGATCATACTTATCCAATAAGCCGCGTCTGGATAATGAAAAAACTCATCTAAGAAATCTAAGCTGACCGAGAATAAGAAGAAGCCGAGCCCGACAGTGAGAAGACTGGTTACTTTGCCGGGAGGACGGCTGGCAAGCGCAGCTAGCATCCACGCCAGAGTTAAAAAAGCAATGCTCCCCTCCCCCACAATATCAAGGCCTGATATCACCGCACTTTCTTTTGCATTGCCAAACATAAAGGCTAAACAAATCGCCAATGCCACTACGCAAAATGTAAATGCGAGCCAAAGCTTGTGATGTCTAAATTGTGTTGTATTTGTAAAGGTAAACATATTGCTCTCTTTGGATTCACTTGTATTAGATGCATCACCCGTTAGTCCGGCGACCACCGGCCTTCAACCAAAACAAGAGTCTTGACCAAATATGATGAAACTGTCGAGGGTCAGTTTGGCTCAGTAATGTGACATCTTGATGGCAACGAACTCAAAGAACGCTAGAAATGAAATTTAAACCAATTAAATTCAATCACTTAAATTAGGGTCAAATTAGCTCAACCGTTTGCAAATAGTCGACAATTGCCCATAGCGAGCCTTTTGTTCTGTTAAATCGTCATATAACTGTCATGCAGTGTTCTTAGGGTACTCATTCACTTATTTAGCACTTATTCAAAACGCCTTTTTACTGCTTAATTAACTGGAAAATAAATGAAAATTAAAACCGCGTACTCTTCTCTTACACTTGCCTGCGTAGCGGCATTAGGCCTAAGCATAGCTTCACCTGTTTCAGCTGCTGATGGCGTAATTATCGGTTCAGTAAAAGATGTGGCACAGGCGCGCAGCTATACCGGTGCCCAAATCAAACTTCTTGAACTAGGACTGGTCACCGAAGCAGGTACAGACGGCACATTTCGGTTTCCCTCTATTCCAGAGGGTACTTACACGCTAGAAATTTCGTATCTTGGTGAGGAAACTGTTACGCAAACGATAAAAGTAACAGACAACGGCATTGCGCGCGCAGCCGTGGAGTTTGGCAGCGGCGATACCATTGATGAAATCTTGGTACGCGGTCAACGAAGCGGTCAGGCAAGCGCCATAAATCAGCAACGAACTTCAGATCGTATCTCGTCTATTGTATCTGCGGATGCCATTGGGCAGTTTCCAGACCAAAATGCTGCGGAGTCGTTACAGCGTTTACCAGGCTTATCGATTGAGCGAGATCAGGGTGAAGGTCGTTTCGTCGGCATACGCGGTATCGACCCCAACTTAAATAACGTAACCATTAATGGCTTAAATATTCCCTCGCCTGAATCGGGTGTACGCTCAGTAGCACTTGACGTTATTCCTTCTGAACTTATCCAGACTTTAGAGGTGTCTAAATCGGTAACGCCCGATATGGACGCAGACGCCATTGGTGGTTCAGTCGCGGTGAAAAGCGTGAGTGCATTCGATAAGGCTCGAGATACCGCGAGCGTTACTGTGCAAGCCAGTCAAAATGATTTACGCGATGAAACCAGCCCAAAGCTTTCTGGTACGTTTACTAAGAAGCTTTCACCCGAATTGGGCGTGGCTGGCGCTATTTCCTATTTTGACCGAGATTTTGGTTCGGACAATGTTGAAAGTAACGGTGACGATGAGCTTGAGCAACGCCACTACACGATCACTCGCGAACGTTTAGGTAGTGCGTTAAATATCGATTTTCGCCCTGACTTCAACAACCAATACTTTCTTCGCACACTTTACAGTGAGTTTTCTGACGACGAGTACCGCCAAGGCAATATATTCACGTTCGATGGCGAAGACTCAGAAATAGAAAGAGAAAGCAAAGACCGTTTTGAAAGCCAAAGTATTTTTACCGTAGCGTTAGGCGGTGAACACCAACTAGATACCTGGAAAGCAAACTGGCAGCTCGGTTATGCAAAGTCTGATGAAGACGAGCCGGATGCACTGTATTACGTATTTAAAACTGAAAATGACAGTATTGAAGCTGATTTAAATACTATGCGTCCAACCGTATCGCAAAACGCTGATGCCATGGACTTATCAACCTATGAGGTCGATGAGATAAGCTTTGAAGATAACTACACCAAAGATACCGAAACCAGCATTAAATTCGACGCGGCTCGCCCCATTAATTTTGGCGGCTACATCGGTGAATTAAAAATTGGCTCGAAATACCGAAGCCGAGAAAAAGACCGCGACAGCAGCATCGCTATTTTTGATGGAGACTTCGACGACCTAGATGCTTCGCAATTTGGTGCTGCTAGTCCAGACTACTCTCTTGGTGACTTTGGGCCTGGCCTAAATCGAAGTGAAATGCGTAATTACTTCAACGATAACCGCGACAGCCTTGAGTTAGACAGCCTGAATTCTGAAGTGGAATCTCGCGGCGCGACCTATGTGAATGAAGAGGATATCTTTGCCGCATATATCATGGGCAGCGTAGATATAAATAAACTTCATCTGGTAGCAGGTGTTCGCTATGAGCGTACTGACTTTTCTACATCGGGTATGCGAGTAGAGCTTGTAGAAAACGAAGAAACCGACGTGGAAGAAGTGGTAAATACGCCGTGGGAAGCAGAACGTGACTACGATCATTGGTTACCCAGTGTAAATGCCAGATACACCGTTTCAGACAAACTTCAGCTTCGCGCTGCCTACACCCACACTATTTCAAGACCAAAATTTGAAGATGTAGCGGCATTTCAAATTATCGAGAGTAAAACAGAAGAAGATGATGGCGTATTTGTGACTGAACGAGCGGCAGAAGTTGGCAACCCTAAACTTCAGCCTTATGAAGCACAAAACGTTGATCTATCGATTGAGTACTACCCGGGTGACATTGGTGTAATTTCAGCGGGGCTGTTCTACAAAAACATCGACAATTTTGTTGTGTACGCTGATGTTGCAGGCACTGCTGGTTGGGAAGGCTTTGAAGAAGTCATACAGCCGATAAACGGCGACTCTGCCGATTTAACCGGCTTAGAATTATCTTGGGTGAAAGCCTTCAACAATGGCTTTATTGTGTCTACCAACGCCACTTTTACCGACTCTGAAGCGACAACTTTCTTAGATGGCGAAAAATTTGAAACCCAATTACCGAATCAGTCAGACCGCATTGGCAACATCACTATTGGGTACGAAGCAAATGACTTCAGTGTGCGTCTAGCCACCACCTATAAAAGCGACAATTTCGAAGAGATTGATGGTGACATGCTCAGATTTGAAGATGACCATATACAGGTTGATTTCATGGCGCGCTACTACATCAACGACAGCATGCAGGTGTATTTCAACGGCATCAACTTAGGTGACGAACCCTTCTACAACTATTTCGATACCCGCAGCCAAAATGCGCAGTATGAAGAATACGGCCGCACGTTTGAGCTTGGCTTTACATGGCAGCTCAACTAGGCAGGTATATCGAAAGTAGTTTGTTAGGTTTGAAGGCCGGCGTTAGTTCGGCCTTTAGACCTACATTTAATAATCTGTAAGCCCTGCTTTAATAGAAAGGTAGAGCACGGTTTTAACTCAAGTAAGATTCAGGACAATAACAACAATGACCAATCAGCGTCACACCAAGGTAGTTTTTAAAACCAAAGCTACCGCAGCGGTACTTTCAAGCGTACTTCTCACGTTATTTAGCTGTGCAGCCTCAACTACTTCAAATAGCAGTGCAGATACCACTTTTGCGCACAGTGAAAGCCAGCCACAAGAAGCAGAAATTCAAAACAGCGCCTTACCGCTAACAAAGCTAGCAAACGGCCTAAGCCTAACGCTGCACTATCGAAACTACGCCAACCATCTCAATAACCAGAAAAAAGACGCTAACAAAGACCCCCATGCCAGCAACACCAGCATAGACACTCAACATGATGCTTACATAGACACCCATGTTAGGGATGCTTACATAGACACCCATGTTAGTAACGCTTACGCAGACACCCACGCTATCAATATAAATATTAGCGAACACAAGGGTATTTCACTGAGCAACTCTGCAGGGAAAAAACACTTCATTGCGGGACATTACAGCTTAGCAAGTGCCGAAGTTGTGGAATCTAATTCAAAACAATGGGTGTCTTTGGTCGTGTTTAATAACAACACTCAGCACATAGAGGTGTATCGCATTGACACTGCATCTCTTGAATTTGCTCAACCGCAAACCAAGATAACTAAAGGCTCTGAAGCCATTTGTGCTTCAACGTCAAGCGCTGGCGAACTGCAAATTATCAATATCGATGCTACAGGCACGCTGAATCAGTATGAAATTCATAGCGGGCGCTTTTTATCGCTGAGAGACTTTGCGATAGGTCCAGGCATTAAAAGTTGCGCTATAAATGCCAACACCGACACGCTATACCTTGCTGACGAATTTGCCGGTGTGTGGCAATTAGATACCAATATTGAAAGTGAGCTAGCAAAAACCCTTATTTTTCACGATCAAGATGTTGCCGTTGAAGGTGTAGCCACCCTATCTTCAACCGCGATAGATGGCTTGGATATCGCTGCCTGGGTAAGCCCGGATGCCAGCGGAGTATGGCTTAAAGCGCCATGTCTTACACAATTTTTCCCGCTAATGAATACGGCCAACGAAAGTAACTCAGACGATCGCCAATTAAAAGCAAACAACAAGTCTACTTCTATTCAGCCTGAGCTCGTTCACCTGTCGTTAGATGAAGATGGCAAAAATGTTTCTCTTGTTGTTGACGATGATGAATCAGGCGACGTGTTTTCTGCCGAACTTCCCTCAAAACTAATCGCAGCTTTACTTAATCGACAATGCGGCACCAATCATAAAGCGACCTCGCCAAAAGAAAATTACCTAGAGGGTACGCATATACAAAGCATAACATCGCAACATGCAGATCTTACCGTGAAGGTTAAGCCCGATGTTGAAACTTACCCAGTGGAAAATCATGGTGACGCCGCTGACGACCCTGCCATTTGGGTAAACTCGAATACCCCTTCACAAAGTCGCGTAATCGGCACCGACAAAAAAGGCGCATTGAATAGCTATGACTTAGCCGGCAAGCTAGAGCAAAGCCTTCCTGTTGGCAGAGTGAATAACGTTGATGTGGGATACAAGGTAGCTGTGGCAGAAACCAAAGCACAGCAAAGCGATGCATCATTCATTGATATTGCAGTAGCATCAAACCGGACGCAAAACAGCTTGTCTGTATTTGAAATAGATAAGCTTGGCACTATGACCCACCTTGGGCATATAAGCACTACACTTCATGATATTTACGGCATGTGTTTGTTTGTGTCAGACGGAGTAGCTCATGTATTAGCTAACGACACCAGTGGCCGCTTCGAACGCTATCGCGTGTCTATTGCTTCCAACAAAAAAGTTGATGGACACTTAACACAGTCCTTTTCACTGCCCTCACAGCCAGAAGGATGTGTTGTAGATACTAAAACAAGAACTGCCTACTTAGGTGAGGAAGGTGCTGGGATTTGGGCCTTAGATATAACGACAAGCAGCAACCAGCCTCAGTTCATTGCTGAGATAGAAGCCCCCGTAGAAGCTGATATTGAAGGGCTGGCTCTGTTTGACGTAGATTCGCAAACTTACCTAATCGCATCTAGTCAGGGTAATAACAGCTATGCCATCTATCACATACATAATGAAAACCCTGAAGAATTGGAACTGATGGGGCTTGTTCAAATTGCAGCAGACAAAGACAAGCAAATTGATGGGGTTTCAGAAACAGATGGACTGGAGGTCACCAACGCAAACTTGGGAGGAAGGTTCACTGAAGGGCTTTGGGTAGTGCAAGACGGTAGAAACGTCATGCCAAGCGAAACCCAAAACTTCAAGCTAATTGCTGGTACGTCACTTAAAGATGCGATCACAAAATTAGCGAACGCCAAGCCATAACACCACTAAAAAATATAACGAATAATACGTGCAGCAAATAAAAAGGAGGCGCTAAGCAAAGCCTCCTTTTTTATATAGAATAAGCCTACCGGCGCTTTAGTATTATGCTCTGTTAGCCCAGCGCCGCATCTTCACCAAAGCGTGCACTTGCGATGCTTAACACTAATATGCCAAGTCTTAAAGTACTAACTGATTGGGATTTAGCCTAAACGACGTTTAACCCGCGCGCTGGTAGCCATCATTTAATTGAACATCAATAGCACGCAATACAGCAGCTCGGTTAATTGAGCCTAAAAGCACGCCATCATCGTCTACGACAGGGTAAACCCGAGGTTTTTCTTTCAACAGCAATTGTGCCAACTCTATTACTGACATATAGGGTTTAACTGAAACCACGGGCGTTTTCATGATTTCCCCTACCCTACAAATTTGCTCGCGATAGTAGCTTGACGCAATCATTTGAGCGATACAGTCTTGCTCAGACAAAAAGCCCACTACCTTGCCTTTACTATCGAGTACCGGACCACCACTTTGCCCACTGGCTAACAACGCTTCGACAGCCTGCGCAACGGGCATATCGACATTAAGCTTCACTGGGTGAGTATTCATATAATCACTGACTTGCAACGATTCCATTTTCAATTCTCCAGCCGTGGCGCCTAATGTGACCGATACTGCGACTTATTTGGCGTTACGGCACTTCAATTATTTTTAACCACATGTGAAAGCAACTTTCCCCCACACTTTAAGATTAGACCTTTCGTTGCGTACAAGCCAGCACATTTAACATTAAAATAACAAATGGATTTTTCAGTGGTTAATCTTTGTAGATTGCCACTTTCACATTACCATTTACATCAATGCTAGCGCGGTACATACCCGCAGAATTAAATGGCATTGCTACGTTGCCTTTTGCGTCAATAGCAATTACACCGCCATCACCACCAGCTTTAACTAACACATCGTTCACCACGGTATTCGCAGCATCGTTTAACGACAAACCTTGGTACTTTATTCGGGCACAAATATCAGCCGCCACGTTGTATCGAATAAAATACTCACCATGCCCAGTGGCCGATACCGCACAGCTTTCATTGTCGGCATAGGTACCTGCCCCAATAACAGGCGAGTCTCCAATACGTCCGTATCGTTTAGCCGTCATTCCGCCAGTGGATGTTCCGGCAACAATATTACCCTCACTATCCAACACCACCGCCCCGACAGTGCCAAAGCGTTCATTGCCTTGCTGCGAACCGTAACCATTAGAAACCTGCTGCATACGCGCTTTCGCTTTATCTAAAGCCTGCTTGCGAAACTCGGTATCAAAAACGCTATTGTCTACCTGCTCAAGGCCGTTTTCTTTTGCGTAGTCTTCAGCCCCTTTACCGGAAAGCATTACGTGTGGAGATTCATTCATTACCAGTAACGCTGCCTCAATTGGGCTTCTTATTGTTTTCACACCCGCTACAGCACCTGCATTTTTGCTGCCGCCATGCATAATAGACGCGTCAAGTTCGTGCTCACCGTCGAAGGTGTACACTGCACCAATACCAGCGTTGAACAACGGCGAACTTTCAAGAATTTTGATGGTTTCTACTACCGCAACCTCACCTTTTTCGCCGTTCTGTAACAATGTGTAACCATGCTTTACCGCATGAGTTAATACTTTCTTGTAGTCCGCTTCTTTCTCTGGCGTCATCGATGATTTTAAAATGGTGCCTGCACCGCCATGAATAGCGATAGCTACAGGTGGTTTTCCTTGCGGTTCGAGATCTGCCGCCAATGCGGGAACACTTGTGAAAGCTAAAGAAACCGCCAGGGTGCTTATGGTATACAGAGTGCGGCGAATTCTATGTGGTTGGCAAGATAAGCGAGATGAGAACAAACGGGTTACTCCTTTAATGAAAAATACCGCTTCATGTATTGGTGTATGAAGTCAGTGCGTGGGACATTATTATGCTATTCACAATAGCGTACGATGACACAGAAACGACAGACAAGCTAGGCCACGTCAAGAAGCTCTAAAAAGGTATTAAGATCGTCGCCAATGGAAGGAAGCAGCGCTTTTACTTTCACCCAATCGGCAACTTTTGATAACTCCCACAAAGCTTCGAATTCTTTTTGCAGCTGCAAAGCGCCGATATCAGCTGACATGCCTTTAAGTTTAAGTGACAAAACTTGCACTTGCGTAAAATCTTGCCCTTCAACCGCCTTTTCCAAAAGCTTAAATTTCTCTGGGGCGCTTTGTGAATATAGGTCACACACCCGAGTAAAAAGCGCCTTGTCCCCCATAATACGTGCGATAGCATCGTCCTTTTCCCAGCATTCATTACTTAACGCGCTAGCCTTCTGGTTTGGCACGCTCTCAGGTTTAGCTGAAAGCTCACTGGGTTCAGCGTTTGCTAGGACATCGTCGCTCATATTGTGTCTCCCTGTTTCATTGAAATCATCGACCGCATCAACACTCTGTTTAACTTCATTATCTATCGCACTGAGTAGGCTATCCACCAGGGGTGGGCTATTCTCATCATTAATACCTTGTTTTGCATTTTCTAAAGCTGGGCTTTGGATACCAATAATCTCGGTGCTTGCCAGTGATGTAACCTGGTGAATTAGCCACTGCCTCACTTTGGGTATGAGTACATCAGCAATTATGGGTTTAGTGGCAAAGTCGTTCATTCCTGCCTCTAAGCACTTCTCTTTTTCACCAAGCATGGCGTTTGCAGTCATTGCAATAATCGGCACATTTACATGCATCATTCCTGCTTTACCCTCACGAATAGCACGAGTAGCCTCGTAGCCATTCATGTTTGGCATTTGGCAATCCATTAATATACTGTGGATTTGGCGTCCTTTACTTTCACATTTTTGAAGAAAAGCAATCACTTCTTCCCCGTCTGCGCAGGTAAATAACTTAGACGGTAAACACTCCAATACACCTTTAGCTACCTCTCTATTAATCATGTTGTCGTCAACTATCAGAAGACGTGTGTCCTCTATAGAGAAAGGTGACGTACCTGCATCTTCGCCACTAAGAATTTCATCTTCCTGTTTATTACATTCGCTTTTTGCCTTGGCATCTACTTTTATCCTGCCATCGTTTTGAACGGCATCTAAACCTTGTTTTAACGTAACAAACGTAGAGCGAAACAAGGGCTTGGGTAAATACAATGGGGTGAAATTCGTAAACTCATAAGGTGCGCCCTCTAGTTTTTGAAGAATAAATACCATAGGCATACTGCTAATATTGTTATCCCTAGCGTGGCGCTGCCAAATCTTGTCAATTTCACCAATTAATACGCTCGATTCATCAATTAATAGCGCGTCATAATCACGCCATTGAATATCATCCGCCTGACCTTCTAGCACTTTTGGCGAGGCGCCAACATGCTCAGCTAACTTAAAGATATGTGATTGTAGAGGTGAATATTCTGAAGCAACACCGAGGCTTATATTGCTAAGTAGCGTTCTCTCAGCTTGCTGAATCTGGACAAACTCCGTTGTTCTGTCTGAGCTTGTATCAGGAATTGAAATATAAAATGAAAAAGTGCTTCCCGTTCCTAGCTCAGATTCAAATGAGATATCGCCACCCAGCAACTGACATAGCTGTTTACATATGGATAAACCTAGCCCAGTTCCGCCGTATTGAGTTGCTACAGACGCATCAGCCTGCGTGAACGCAGAAAAGAGTTTAGGCTGATTGTCTTTCGCAATGCCGACGCCCGTATCTTGTATACTAAAATGAAGCTGCTGCTTACCAGATACCGATTCACTTAATGCTAGTTTTAATTCTATATGGCCATTTTCAGTAAACTTGATGGCATTGTTTAGCAAGTTACTTAATACCTGGTTAATTCTATGAGGGTCGGAACTGATTTCTATCGTCGGAACTTCAATGGTATCGACAAGTAACTGTAACCCCTTGCTTGCGGCCTTTACGGCGAACACTTTGGAAATTGACTCAATGAGGTCGATTAAATCGAAAAACTGATGGTTTATATCCAGTTTCCCAGCCTCTATTTTTGACAGGTCAAGTACATCATTTATCAGCACGCTTAAGTTATTACAGCTAATTTCCATCATCGAAACCAGTTGCTCCGCTTTTTCATTAAGAGGTTGCCGCTTCAATAACGCAAGAGAACCTACAACACCGTTTAAAGGCGTACGCATTTCATGGCTAATATTCGATATAAATGAACTCTTTACCTTGCTGGCCTTGCGTGCCTCTTGCGTTGCTTCTACCAGTTCTTTTGTTCTGCTCACCACTTTTTCTTCAAGCTTTAGGTTTACTCGTTCTATGGCATCCTTCGCTTTATGTTCGTCTGTAACATCGCGGATGACGACGGCAACACCAGAGAACTGTGACTGCTCGCCCCATATTGTTGAAGCAGTTATCAATAATGAATGTTCATATTTTTCATCATCAACGTAAGGCTTAGTAAAGGTGACTTGTTTGCCTCCTTTAGCAAGTACATCTTCAAGCCCTAGCAAAGACAATGGCTTAAAAGTCGAATAGTGGTGGTTAATGATAACCTGAGAAGGGATGCCAAAAAGTGACTCGGAAGCTTTATTCCAGCTTTTCACTATACCCATTGAGTCTACGCTAAATATAGCGTCCTTCGAAATATCTACAATAGCGACGGACTCACCGCGCACTTTTGCCAATTCAATATTCTTACTATTGCTGCGATACACAAACAGCAAAATGCTTATGAAAATAATTGAAACGATACCAATTACACTGTAAACACTTAAACGTTTTTCGTTTATTAACGCGCTGACTTGGCTTTGAGGTAGCAGTATATGAAGGTAAAAAGGCGTGTCACGATGTCTTGCACCAATAGCAAACGCCCGAGAAACCGCGAATTGCAAACCCTGCGGTTCGTTTTTAGGCATTATTTTCGAGCGCCCTATACTTTGCGTTACTGAGAACTCGCTCTGCCAGGTTACTGCGGGGTTTAAGTCTTTAGAAAACGATTTTTGACTGTCGGGGTGTAATACGAAATATCCATCTTGGTCAGTGACATAAAGCGCCTGATTTTCCATTAGTGCTTTAGTCATTTGGGAAAGCAAATACTGCGCATTGACGTTCATAATAATGAACCCGTAGCGCTCTCCCTCATCGCTAAGAATAGGCAAGGATAAACGAATCACACTTTTATAAGGGTACTCAAGTTTGCCATGTTCCCGATTCAAATTGATATCAGATATATAAAACTCGTTCTTGTTACTTTTTACGCTTTCAGTGAAATAATCGCGAGACGCTTTTGCCTGCAAATCAGCGTCACGGGCAATTAAAACGCTCCCGCCCTTGCGCTCAACCCTTAGAAATTCGGTCCCCTCTTTATCGGCCTTTATCACTCTTAACTGGTCTATTTCCTCGTTATTTTCGATAAAGGCAACAAAGATAGTTTCTAGGCGATGCTTCCATTGTTCAAGAGTAGTGCCGTCTTTAGGGTCTACATTGCTATTCTGGGTTGCACGAACAATACCGCTTATTGGAGGGGTCTGATGCAGAAATTTAAGCGCATTAAGGTATTTTATTACCTGCGTTTCTGCTACGTTTTCTGTATTCAACGTACTTTTTTCTAGCGTCTGAAAAGCCTGGCTTTCAGCCGTTGCTTTTATGTTACTTTCAAACAGACTTACGACCAGCACAATTAGCACCGCAGCGAGGGCGATGGCTAACGTAAATATGCTTTTCGCTTCATTGAGCGCAGGCTTTGATGATAGGAACGACAAGCAGGTAATTTCCGTATAACTTGTAATAACTTAAAGCTAGTAAGTGATTTCTTGTTACGCAAGTTGACGAGGTAAAAAGCACTGAAGGCTCCGAAAGTCGTAGCACTTACAGCCCAAAAGCCAAATTTATAAATTCTGCTTCAAACCTTTGGTATATAAAATCAACAGCATTTGGTATTCAATTTCTCGCAGTGTACACTGCGTGCAATATTTTTTTGATAAGCACTGGTGGTTATGCACACACCTACATTTTTGTGGTACGACTTCGAGACATTTGGCACAAGCCCACAAAAAGATCTTCCTTGCCAGTTTGCCGCGGTAAGAACAGATATGGACTTGAATGTTGTAGACAAGCCCATCAATATTATGAGCGCCATTGCCAATGATTACTTACCTCATCCAGAAGCCTGTCTAGTCACGGGCATCACGCCGCAGCAAACTATTAGAGATGGCTCGAACGAGGCTGATTTTGCCGCGCGAATTTACCAAGAAATGTCAACGCCAAATACCTGCAGTGTAGGGTTTAACAGCATTCGCTTCGACGATGAAGTGTCGCGCTACTTATTTTACCGTAACTTTTACGACCCCTACTCTCGAGAATGGCGTAATGGGAATAGCCGTTGGGATATTATTGATGTAGCAAGAGCATGTTATGCATTAAGACCTGATGGGATTAATTGGCCGCAGCGAGAAGATGGCACGCCCAGCTTCAAACTTGAGTCGCTTACCGAGGCAAATAATATTGGGCACGAAAACGCACACGACGCGCTTAGCGATGTTTACGCAACTATATCACTTGCCAAATTGATAAAAGAGAAGCAACCCCGTTTATTTGAGTACGCACTTTCGCTTCGCAATAAACACACGGTGATGCAGCAGATTGATGTGAGCAAACCCTCTGTACTTCTGCATATATCGTCTAAATTACCTGCATCTCAGGGTTGCTGTACCTGGGTGATGCCTATCGCAAAGCACCCTACCAATTCAAATGCCATCATTGCTATAGACTTGTCGCATGATATCGACAGCTTAATAAACGACTCAGCCGAAGACATTGGTCAGGCGCTATATGCGCCAGCAGATACCTTCTCAGACGCAAAAGAACGGCCTGGACTTAAACTTATTCATATCAATCGCTCGCCTTTCATCACAACTGCCAAAGCCATGACGGAAGAAAACGCTGTCAGGTTAGGGCTAGATCGTGAACGCTGCCTTAATAATTACAAGACCCTTGCAAGCACACCTGAGCTGGTAGCTAAGCTTGTTGAGGTATACAACAAAGAAATCAGCAGTTCAGAACCAGATATAGATCATGCTCTATATAGTGGTGGTTTCTTGAATGACGAGGATAGACGCTGGTGTGAGAGTGTTATCAATGCAAAGCCTGATGACCTTGCGACGCTTAGCGAAAAAACACAGCACGAGGGATTGCGCAAACAGCTGTTTAGGTATCGGGCACGAAACTTTCCAAATACGCTTACCGCAGATGAAATGACGAAATGGCAATATCACCGTCAAGCACGCCTTACAGACCAGACGTTTGGCGGCTCGATTACCATAGAGAACTACATGATAAGGCTTGAGTCATTGGCCCACGAGCACAGCGACAACCCTGACAAGCAGGCTATATTACGCGCGCTCTATCAATATGCTAAAAACCTTTGACGGAGGTTTTAGAACGTCATAAATTAAAGGTGCTTGGACAAAGGCGGTAAAGGAAAAAACGTAATCAAGAAATTGATAACCTCCGCCGATAATAACAATACACGTGCGCAAGGGAATAAGATGTCATGAACGGCGTAACAATAAGTTTCGATAAATCAAGAACCTATATCAACATCATGCTAAACCCTTCTGAGTTTACATCAGAGGTTGATATGCGTGAGGTTAGAAAGCAGCTAGAAACCGGTGAAACCAAGCGCCTTTATGTGTCTGAGAAATCACTTAAATCAGCCTGCGACACGGCGAACCATTACTTTAAAACCGGTGACGGCACCGTAGTGCAAGAACGCATTGGCGAACGCAAAAACGCCGAAATTGAATTTCGAATTCCAGAAGACGGCATGATGGCAAATTTAGTTCTTACCACGCCGTACGGCGGTAAGCTTCCTTCCCTTGCAACAGTAAAGTCGCTAGCCGTTAAAAATAGAGTTGTTCGCGGTGTCAGCACTAAAAAAATAGAGGCTATGCTGAAAGCAGCTAGAAATGCAGCACCTGGCACAGTTTTAGAAGAAACCATTGCCAAAGGCCTTCCCGCTAGAAATGGCAAAAATTCTAAATTTGTTCCACTTGTCCCCAACGCGCTAGAACGCGTGCTTAGGCCACAAACCAACGAAGGCGAGCGGGTTGATATGCGCAACTTGGGCGAAGTCATTTGCGTGAAGGTAAACACGCCTGTTCTGCGCCGTACACCGCCGACAAAGGGCCGTACAGGCTTTGATGTGAAAGGAAACACTATTCCTGCTGTTCAAGGAGAATGGATAGATTTCAAAATGGGGACAGGAACGGTAGTGTCTGATAGTGACGCAAACCTATTAATGTCGTCAATTTCAGGAATGCCGAAATACCGCGATCAAGTTATGAACATTGATGACACCTTTATCTGTAATGGCGTAAACGTTGGTACAGGGCACGTAAACTATGAGGGTGCTGTATTAGTCAATGGCGATGTTACCGAAAAAATGCAAATTAAAGCAGCGGGTGATGTCACAATAAACGGCTTTGTTGAATCGGCTTACATTGAATCTGGTGGCGATATTATTATCACTGAAGGCGCCATGGGAAAGGTGAATGATAAGCAAGGTGATTTCCAGTGCAGATTGGTGGCAGCGGGAAGTATTCACGTTCAGCATGGGCAAGGTATCGATATCCAGTGCTCTGGCAATATTACTGTCGGAAGACAGCTTGCCTACAGCCGCCTGCGCTGTGGCGGAGCGGTAATTGTGGGGCAAATTGACAAGCCTATGGGGAATTTGTTTGCTTGTGACATTATAAGCCAAGACCGTATTGAAGCGGGTACCCTGGGCGCCGTATCCGGCAGTACTTTAAAAGTTGATTTCAGCCCTGGTTTTAATCAGTTGTTAGAGCGTAAAGACTCGCTTGACGAACTATTAAGGCAAATTCGCGAAAACAACTTAAAACACAAAGAGAAGATTGATTTAATTCAAGCAAAAAAAATACCTAAAGAGCTACAGCGTAAAGCCGCTGAAGCCCTCGAGCTTTTTAACAACGAAAGTGCATTACTTGAGTGGTTAGAAAACAAAGCGAATGATGTAAAAGCAGCGAAAGAGCACTATCAAGCAGATATCAAGCTTATTGCTAATAAAAGGCTCTACCCTGGTGTTTCTGCAAAGTTAAATAACAGAAACTGGCGTTCTGAAAGGGAATATGACCGCGCTAAAATTCATTACGACTCTCATCAATGGCATTTTGAGCCAATCATTTAGTTAGTGCTTAGCTTTAATTTAACCTTTTAAAGCTAAGCTCCTTTCGATTTTAATCAAGTCGTTTAATTCTTATTCCCTACTGAGCAATGCTCACATTACCATAGCCTTGTCGCTTAGATTGATAAACGGCTTTAATGGTGCGCTCCAGCCAATCGGGAAACTCTTCTGCGTCTCGCAATTCAGACATACCAATAGCAACATTGAATTTATCCCCTAAAAGGAAGTGTGCAAGTAGGCATTCAAGTAGCCTGTCTGCGAGGATTTTTGCTGAATCTAATTGGGTCTGAGGGCAAAGCACCACAAACTGCTCCCCATTGAATCGAGATACAACGTCTACCTCTCGTACCGTATTAAGGCAGTTTTGGGCTACCGCTTTTAACGCGTCTTCTCGAATAGACGGATCGTGCGTATATAAACCTTCATTAACAGGCGTTAAATCGATGGCAATTAAGGTTGCAGTAGTATGGAAACGATGGAAACGTGAAATCTCTTCTTCCGCACGTTGGATCATATGATTACGATTATATAACCCAGTAACATCGTCGTGTGCCGAAAGAAAACCTAATGTTTTGTTTTTTTCCAGCAAGTTAGCTTGGAGCGCGCTTATTTCCTCATTCTTTTGCTGAATTATGCGCTTGTACCCACCAACATGACGGTTTCTCGAAATTAGCCATAGCAGCCCCATTAATACAATGATAGAGCTCAGTATCATTACAATATAATTGCGGCTGTATCGAATTTGCACATTATTCCATTGTTTATAAATTTCTACTTTTCGTGTCTCTGGAATGCGTTCTATTGCAGTGTTTAATTTGTCGACCAAGTAGCTGTAAGACTTGTTGATACCGAATGCTAGAGAGTCAAAAGGCTCAGCGTAACCTACGATGTCCAAATCTTCGAGTTCAAGATTGTTAATGTGCATATTTACGCTCATCAAAGAGCCTACCATCACATCAAATTCACCGTTTACTAGTTGCTTTAACCCCTCTTCTTCAGAAGGGATTAGCTTTAGTCGCAGACCAGGATAATAGCGCGAAATATACTCGACCTGACGATATCCCTGCACTATCCCAACTGTGCGGTTACCAATGCCGGAATAACCTTGTAACATCGGCATCCCTGCACGGGCAACAAGCACGTTGGGCGCTTCAAAATACGGCATACTAAAATCTAAAAACTGCTTGCGGTAATCGGACGTGTTCAACATAGGAATAACCTGGCATTTGCCTTGTTGAACAAATTCTAAGCTTTCCTGCCAGCTTTGTGTTGGGACGAGCTTAAACTTAAGGTCAGCAAGTTCAGCGATAAGCTGCATGTATTGGGCTGAAATACCAACGTGGATCCCATTTCTTATCGCTTCATAAGGCGCCCAGTTAGGGTCGATACAATAGGTTACTTCGCTTGCTTTTTGAGAGGCTGCTGGTTGCTGGGATTCCGACTGTGAAAGCGTACTAAAAAAAGTGGTTACCAGTAACAGCACCGTGCTGAGCAGGTTTTTTCTTGTTTTTTTCAACTGCACACCCAAAAATTGTAAATAGATCAACAACAAATCAACCGCGAAGTATTAAGGGTAAATTCAAAAAATGCAATAAATTCGCTTATTACATCATTCTTTGACTACGTAACACTCTGTCGCTGCTTGAATATAGCCTGATCATATCGCTTTTCCTTTATAATTGCTGCCAGTGACATAACGGCTTTTTCAATATCAGCAAAACTCAAATACAACGGCGCAAAGCCAATGCGAAGAATATTAGGTGCACGAAAATCGGCAATAACACCTTGCGCAATCCAGGCTTGGCAAATGGCATAGGCATCCTCATGTGCAAAGGCAACTTGGCTTCCTCTGTTATCCAGCGGCGGGCTTACAACTTTGAGTTCCTCTAGAAGACTCGCCCTTTTAGCCTCAGCTATGAAAAATGCCTGTAGTTTTTTCGACTTTTCATCGATAGCCTTCAGTGACACATCATCGAATACATCAAGTGCTGCATCTAAGATGCTCATGCCTATAATACCCGGCGTTCCGCACAGGTTTTGTTTAACAGAGGTATCGGGTGTGTAGTCGGGAGAAAAAGAAAATGGCGAGTTGTGACCCATCCAACCAGATAACGGCTGTTTGTATCTAGCCTGATGGCGACGAGCAACATAAATGAAAGCTGGCGCACCAGGGCCGCCATTTAAGTACTTATAGGTGCAACCTACAGCAAAGTCTACGTTACAATCATCTAGGTACACAGGGAATGCTCCAGCACTATGGGCCAAATCCCACAGCGTCAGAATTCCCTTACTCTGCGCCTGCTCAGTAATAGCTTTCATATCAAGCTTAAAGCCACTTCTAAAATTGACTTGAGTTAGCATTAGTACCGCAATATCGTCGGTCAGCTGAGTGCTAATATTACTTTCATCCACATATCGAATGCTGTAATCATCGCCCAATAAATCCAGCAAGCCTTGCACCATATAAATATCGGTGGGGAAATTATCCCTTGTTGTCGCAATCACTTTTCTTTCGGGGTGCATTTTCAATGCAGCGCTAAGTACCTTAAAAAGGTTAATCGAAATCGAGTCGCAACATATCACTTGCCCTTGTTTCGCACCGACGAGCGTACCTATTTTGTCACCCACCTGTTGCGGTAATGAGATCCACTGATGTTTATTCCAACTTGTAATAAGACTTTCACCCCACTGCATGTTGACCACCTCACTTGCCCGCTTTTCTGCGCTTTTTGGCAATGGTCCTAGTGAATTACCGTCAAGATAGATTGTATTTTTTGGCAGTAAAAAGGCGTCCGCTTTACAAGAAAGTGGATCTTTTTCATCAAGTTGCTTGGCAGTAAAAACCTTATTTATCATGTTCACCTAAAACCTCAAGTAAAGCATCAAAGGATGATGAGTCGGGGTGGAGCCAGTCGAAATGCCCACCGTTTGTTATTATTCTATTTTTTGCGCCGGGCATTGTAGCGTGGTGTTCGGGAACAATGCTATCTTTGTTACCTTGCAGTAAGGTGACGGAAGGCTGAATATCAGTAGCTACTGGCGTGGCCAGTTGGTACTCGTGTTCCTTTTCAGAAGGTAAGCCCTGCATAAATTGAGGCGTAGCGGTCTGACAACTATTGTCTCCAAGTGCATAACTTTGCACATTCGTAATAGCGGCAAGCCCTATCACCTGCTTGATGTTTTTGCCTAAATCACTGCGCGAAAGTTTCTGTACAGCAAGCAAGGCAAGATGGCCACCTGCGGAGTGACCTAGCACAAAAATATTGCTGTAATCATCTGCCGTAACTATTTTTTCTAGCGATGCTTTCACTGCTTTTGTTACATCATTCAGGCTACTAGGCCAGCCACCTCCCTCATCGCCAACACGCCGATATTCTATTGCGAAGACACCCATCCCTAACTCCGCCAACCCGTTATAAAATCCTTTAGCATGGTCGTATCCGTATGCGTTTAGCCAGCATCCACCATGCACAAAAATTATGGCGTCCCCAGCAACTCTACTCTGAACACCATTGCGGCCATGCCACACATACACTGTCTGAAGCGGGTCTTCGCCATAACTGAACTGCGAATCATGCTCCCTCGTTGGCAAGACACCCAAGGCAGAATATGGAACCTGAGTCAGGAAGTGTGAGTTTGCATTCGATTCTAGGTTTGGATGGATATTGGCGTGGGTGTCATTCGAAGAAACATTCAAGGGCGACTTCCGTTGATTAACGTGGGTGTCTTTGTAATTTAAAGCTGTTTGAAAGACATCCACCACAGAAGAAGCAGCGACGTTAGCGTGAGTAATCGGCGTTGAGTTTGAATGGGTGTCATTCAAACCATCATTCGAACCAGAGCTCAGTTTATTAGCGTGGATGTCTTTGTAACTTACCAATTTATTAACGTGGGTGTCTTTGTAACTTAATATGATATCCGCTTTCTGTATTGGCATCGCGAGAGTATAAGTTACAGGTGCAAAAGTAACGAGCGCCGTTAAGATTGTTGTACGGATTAGGATGAGAGGAACTTTCATATTTGTCGATTTTATTTTTATTAAACCACAGAGTACCAGCGATGTGATGGTACTCTATGATTAATTTTTTGACATATTTACGATTATTTCAGCCTATAGCATTTCAATTGCAAGCGCTACGCCTTCGCCACCGCCAATGCATAGAGATGCGATTCCTTTTCGCCCCCCGCGTTGTTTAAGTGCATGTAGTAAGGTTACCAAAATACGCGCACCTGATGCGCCAATGGGGTGACCTAATGCACACGCGCCGCCTTTCACATTTACTTTACTTTCATCTAGTCCAAGCTTCTTGACTGCTAACATGGTTACCATGGCAAATGCTTCGTTAATTTCGAAAAGATCGACTTCTTCTTTCGTCCAACCTGCTTTATCCAGCACGTTTTCCATAGCGCCAACAGGTGCAACGGTAAAGTTTTCAGGTTCAATAGAGTTTGTGGCATGGGCAACAACGCGTGCAAGGGGAGCTAGACCCAACTCTTTTGCTTTACTTTCGCTCATTACAACCAGTGCCGCTGCACCGTCAGAGATCGAGCTTGAATTCGCAGCCGTAACAGTACCGTCTTTTTTGAAAGCCGGTCTTAATGTAGGGATTTTTTCAGGGCGAGCGGAACCTGGGCCTTCATCGGTATCAACAACAGTATCGCCCTTACGAGACGAAACTGTAACGGGAACAATTTCATCGACGAAAGTTCCGCTGTTTATTGCTTCATGTGCCTTGGAAAGCGAGCTTAGTGCAAACTCATCCATTTCGCCGCGAGAAATATTTTCTATATCAGCAGTGTCCTGTGCGAAGCAGCCCATTGCTTTGCCGTCATAGGCATTTTCCAGACCGTCTAGCATCATATGATCAAGCACTTGACCATGACCCATACGATATCCTGTTCTAGCTTTAGGCAACATGTATGGTGCATTACTCATGCTTTCCATTCCGCCTGCCACGACTGCTGTAGCACTGCCAGCTTTTATCAAGTCGTGCGCCATCATTACCGCTTTTAAGCCCGAACCGCATACTTTGTTGATAGTTGTCACACCAGCGCTTAATGGAAGCCCCGCACCCAGTGAAGCTTGACGCGCAGGAGATTGACCAAGACCAGCGGGTAATACACATCCCATTATAACTTCATCAATTACAGAGACATCCATCTTTTCACAGGCTGCTTTAATCGCAACTTCTCCAAGTTTGGTCGCAGTAAGCGAAGACAAATTACCGTTGAAATTACCCATTGGTGTGCGTTTAGCCGCGACAATAACTACTGATTCGTTGCTCATAACCGTGCCCTTAAAATTCATTTAAATTATAGAGTTAAGTGAAGAAAACCACGTAGATGTATACAAAAGTAAACACCCCTAACAGCTACAACGCCTTACCTTCACCATGAAAAATTGACGTTAGTAAAATGTTACTTTACCTTAACGTAAAATGTAATTAACGTTAACGTAAACCTGTACTAAGTATGTGTCAACCAAACACTACGTTTTAATCTCACGGTAAGTAAAACCACCGTCCTTAAAACGATAGTGCTATTGCAATGACACCCAACCTACTACAGAGAATTTAATTACAAAGACACCCACGTTAAAACAGAGGTGTTAAACAGCGCTGAAATACAAGGTACGTGTAATGAGCAAGTACGACGACGAAACAACATATGCCATAGGCGAACTCGCTCGAGAGTTTGACATTACTCCCCGTTCAATTCGTTTTTACGAAGAACAAGGCCTAATGTCACCTTCAAGAACGGGACAGAATCGCGTTTATCTGAACAAAGATAGAGTGCGCTTAAAGCTAATCTTGCGAGGAAAACGACTGGGATTTTCCCTTGCTGAAGTCAAGACACTGTTCGACATGTACGACACTAACCCCAATTCGGCCATTCAGTTAGAAGCCATGCTTGAAATGACTGAACAGAAAAGAGCGGTGCTTAAACAGCAGCTAGAAGATATCCAGATGCTAATGTCTGAACTAGATGATGTTGAAGCACGTTGCCGTGAAGAACTCGCAGAACTTAAACGAGGAAATATCGCATGAACACCTCCTACCCTACTTTAAATTTTGGACTTGGCGAAGACATCGAGATGTTACGTGATCAGGTCTATCAATTTGCACAAAATGAGATTGCTCCTCTTGCTGAACAAGCAGATGCAGATAACCAATTCCCAAACCAATTGTGGACAAAGCTTGGCGATATGGGCCTATTGGGCGTTACTGTTTCAGAGCAATACGGTGGCTCTGATATGGGCTACCTTGCGCATACAATCGCAATGGAAGAAGTAAGCCGCGCATCAGGTGGTATCGGTTTGAGCTATGGCGCACATTCGAATCTTTGTGTTAACCAGATCTTCAAAAACGGTAATGATGCTCAGCGTGAAAAGTACCTGCCTAAATTAGTAAGCGGTGAACATATTGGTGCACTGGCGATGAGTGAGCCTAATGCAGGCTCAGACGTTGTTAGCATGAAGCTGAAGGCTGAAAAACGCGGCGACAAATACATCCTTAACGGTAACAAGATGTGGATCACGAACGGTCCTGATGCACACACTTTTGTTATCTACGCCAAGACTGACCCTAACGCGGGGCCAAGAGGGATCACTGCGTTTATCGTAGAGCGTGACTTCCCTGGCTTCAGCCGCGCACAGAAACTCGACAAACTTGGTATGCGCTCATCTAATACCTGTGAGTTAGTTTTTGAGGATTGCGAAGTACCTGCGGAGAATATTCTGGGCAAAGAAGGTGAAGGTGTTCGCGTACTTATGAGCGGCCTAGATTACGAGCGCCTTGTTTTATCTGGTGGCCCGCTAGGCATTATGCAGTCGTGCATGGATATCGTAGTTCCTTACATTCACGACCGTCAGCAGTTTGGCCAATCAATTGGTCAATTCCAGCTAGTACAAGGAAAAGTAGCTGACATGTACACGCAAATGAATGCTGCACGCGCGTATGTTTACACCGTTGCACAGTCATGTGATCGCGGTGAAACAACGCGAAAAGATGCTGCTGGCGCTATCCTTTATTCGGCGGAATTAGCAACCAAAATGGCGCTGGATGCTATTCAACTGCTTGGCGGTAATGGCTACATCAACGAATACCCGACGGGACGCTTATTACGTGATGCCAAGCTTTATGAAATTGGCGCGGGAACGTCTGAAATTCGCCGAATGCTTATAGGCCGCGAGCTATTTAACGAATCGAAATAACACGGAGTTCTGGGTGTAAAAAACTTCGTTTGAAACAAGGAAAGCATAGGCATTCCCTGTGTCACAGAAGTTAGAAAGACACCCACCCTACTCCATTTTAATTAGATTTAGAAAAGCTGAACTTTATTAATAGGCTAATGAATTGCAAAGACACCCGCCGCAGCGAAAGCGCTTAGCATGGGTGTCTTGCTAATCATCTTGCTAACTAGTGGCTAACGCGATAGCCGTCGCCTATGCCCAACACAAGGAGGGGTTATGCCCGTTCTTCGCTCAAGTATAAATACGAAATCTGAAACATTTATCGCAAATGCCGAACACATGCAGGCTCAGGTAAATGATCTCCTCGAAAAAATCGAACAAATTTGCCAAGGTGGCGGTGAAAAAGCGGCTGAACGCCACGTGTCTCGAGGAAAACTTTTACCTCGCGACAGAATCAATGCACTGATTGACCCAGACACGCCCTTTCTAGAAATAGGCCAATTGGCAGCATGGGAAGTGTATGAGGACTATGTACCTTGTGCAGGCGTTGTTGCCGGTATAGGTATTGTTGCTGGCATCGAATGTATGATCGTAGCTAACGATGCCACCGTCAAGGGCGGTACTTACTACCCTTTAACCGTAAAAAAACACCTTAGAGCGCAAACAGTTGCAGAGCAAAATAACCTACCATGTATCTACCTAGTAGATTCAGGTGGTGCTAACTTGCCCCGTCAAGATGACGTATTCCCAGACAGAGAGCACTTTGGTCGCATCTTTTTTAATCAAGCGAATATGTCTGCTAAGAATATTCCTCAAATTGCGGTAGTAATGGGTTCCTGTACAGCCGGTGGTGCTTATGTTCCCGCCATGGCTGATGAAAGCATTATCGTTAAAGAACAAGCGACTATTTTTCTGGGCGGCCCACCGCTTGTTAAAGCTGCAACGGGTGAAGTGGTTACCGCAGAAGAGCTTGGCGGCGGTGACGTTCATACTCGAATTTCAGGCGTTGCCGACCATCTCGCCAACAACGATCACCACGCACTCTCATTAGCGCGTAATGCTGTGTCCAGACTAAACAGAAAGAAGCCAGAATGCCTGGACGTGGCCGAGGTAAAACCTCCACGCTACGACACCAAAGAAATTTACGGCATTGTGCCTGCTGATAGTCGTCAGACATACGATGTAAGAGAAATCATTGCGCGTATTGTGGATGACTCAGACTTTGATGAGTTCAAGCCGCTTTACGGCACAACCTTGGTTTGTGGTTTTGCACGCATTTTCGGTTTCCCTGTAGGCATTGTGGCTAACAACGGCATACTTTTCGGTGAAAGCGCGCTCAAAGGTGCTCATTTTGTCGAACTATGCGCCATGCGAAAAATTCCTCTCGTATTTTTGCAAAACATCACAGGCTTTATGGTCGGTAAGCAATACGAGCACGGCGGTATCGCAAAACACGGTGCAAAAATGGTTACCGCCGTCGCATGTGCGAATGTGCCAAAGCTCACAGTGCTTATCGGCGGAAGTTTCGGTGCAGGTAACTACGGCATGTGCGGCAGAGCCTATGATCCACGCTTTCTTTTCATGTGGCCAAACGCTCGAATCTCTGTAATGGGTGGTGAACAAGCTGCTGGCGTTCTCGCTCAGGTTAAGCGCGACCAAAAAGAGCGCTCAGGCGAGTCATGGTCGGCAGAAGAGGAAAAGGCATTTAAACAACCTGTCATCGACACTTACGAAAAACAAGGGCATCCATACTATGCGTCTGCGAGACTATGGGATGATGGTGTTATTGACCCTGCGGATACTCGATTAGTGCTTGGTCTATCGCTTTCAGCGACACTTAACAAGCCTATCGAAGACACCCAATTTGGCATATTTAGAATGTAGGAGTGCAGGTA
The DNA here is from genome assembly GCF_057552975.1 of Alteromonas sp. 5NW40-0090. Lineage (NCBI taxonomy): Bacteria > Pseudomonadati > Pseudomonadota > Gammaproteobacteria > Alteromonadales > Alteromonadaceae > Alteromonas > Alteromonas sp. 5NW40-0090. The sequence continues at coordinate 208,821 of NZ_BAAJLT010000003.1, read as the reverse complement.
ATGGAACAATCCGTGATTTACAGCGTAGATGAAAGAAACATTGCCACTGTTACTTTAAACAGAGCTGAAAAACATAACGCCTTTGACGACGAAATGATAAACGAGCTTACTCGCGTTTTTAAAAAAGCGGGTGAAGACGCAAACGTTCGAGCTCTTATATTACGAGCGGAAGGCAAAAGTTTCAGTGCAGGGGCCGATCTTAACTGGATGAAAAGAATGGCCAGTTATACCGAAGCGCAAAATGAAAGTGATGCACTTGCACTAGCAACCATGCTGCAAACGCTTTATAAAATGCCGAAGCCTACAATAGCAAGAGTACAGGGCGCAGCTTTTGGCGGCGCAGTTGGTTTAATTGCCTGTTGCGATATTGCTATTGGAAGTAAGCTCAGCAAATTTTGCTTAAGTGAAGTTAAAATTGGCCTTATTCCGGCAACCATCAGCCCTTACGTTGTTGAAGCAATGGGCGCACGAGTATGCCGACGCTACTTCCAGACCGCTGAAGTATTTTCTGCGCGTAGGGCAAGACGACTTGGACTTCTGAGCGAATCAGTTACCGAAGACGAACTCGATAGCACTATCGACAACATTTTATCAAACATACTGAAAAACGGCCCCCAAGCAGTGGCGAAAGCAAAAGACTTAGTGCAATGGGTGTCTACTCAAGAGATTAACGATGCGCTTCTCACAAAGACGAGCAAACTTATCGCACAAGTTAGGACATCTGAAGAAGGTCAAGAAGGTTTGTCAGCCTTTTTAGAGAAGCGCAGTGCTTCATGGGTGGAGGTTAAGAATGATAAATAAATTACTAATTGCAAACCGTGGTGAAATTGCATGCCGCGTTATAAAGACAGCCAACGCTCAAGGTATAAAGACGGTAGCCGTCTACTCTGACGCCGACAAAAATGCCCTTCATGTACAAATGGCTGATGAAGCTGTTTATCTAGGGCCATCTCCGTCGAAGGAAAGTTATTTACGAGGCGAGTTGATCATTGAAAAAGCAAAGGAGCTTGGTGTAGACGCTATCCACCCAGGCTACGGCTTTCTCTCGGAAAATGCTGAATTTGCGAATCTATGCGCCAAAAACAATATTATCTTTGTAGGCCCACCAGCATCTGCAATTGAAGCGATGGGATCTAAATCTGCTGCCAAACACATTATGGAAAAAGCAGGAGTTCCTCTGGTGCCGGGCTATCACGGCGACGATCAAAGTCAAGCGGTATTAAAAGGCGCGGCCGATGAAATGGGCTATCCAGTTCTACTAAAAGCCGCTGCTGGCGGTGGCGGTAAAGGCATGCGCCAAGTGTGGAGTGAAAAAGAGTTTTCTCAAGCATTAAACGCAGCCAAACGTGAATCTATGGCGAGCTTTGGTGACGACCACATGCTGGTTGAAAAGTACCTGACGCGCCCTCGCCATGTTGAAATTCAAGTTTTCTGTGACACCCACGGCAACGGCGTATACCTTTTTGAACGTGATTGTTCGGTTCAACGCCGACACCAAAAGATTATTGAAGAAGCCCCTGCTCCCAATATGTCTCAGACAGTGAGGGAAAAAATGGGTGAAGCGGCAATACTTGCGGCGAAAGCCATCAATTACGTAGGTGCAGGAACTGTTGAGTTTTTGCTTGATGAAGACGATTCATTTTACTTCATGGAAATGAATACACGCTTGCAAGTAGAGCATCCTGTGACTGAGATGATCACCCGTGAGGATTTGGTTCACTGGCAATTGACTATTGCCGAAGGAAAGCCCCTTCCTAAACAGCAAAGTGAACTCACGTTAACAGGACACGCATTCGAAGCGCGCATTTATGCCGAAGATCCAAACAACGAGTTCCTACCTTCTACCGGCACACTGTGCCTTTTACGTACGCCAAAAGAAAATGACGTAGTTCGCGTTGATACAGGTGTTGTTGAAGGTGATGAGGTCAGCGTTTTTTACGACCCTATGATTGCAAAGCTTGTGGTTTGGGGAGAGAACCGTGAGATAGCGCTCAAACGCCTAGTTAGTGCTTTGGGTGACTACTATATTGACGGTGTAAGCACAAACATCGACTTCCTAAAGCGTGTCGCTACCCACCCTGCATTCGTTGCTGCTGAACTTACAACTACATTTGTAGATAAACACCATGATTCGTTGTTTAGTGCGACCGCTAACGAAGAAACTAGCAATGACACCCATGCTAACATTCCCGCAATGGCATTACTTTCACTATTAAATAGAAAGGCTTCAGGAAGGAATAAGACCCCAGCGGTGTGGTCAACTGCCGGTGCGTGGCGGGCTAATGCAAATCACATAGAAACCCTCTCTTTGCTTTATAACAAAGAAGAAGTGCATGTAGAGGTCAAACATCAGCGTAGCGGAAGTGAAAATGTTTGGGAGCTATCTGTAGACGACAATACGTATAACGTAGACGGAAAACTTGTAGACAATAATTTGCAAGCAACGATTAATGGCTACAAATCAACATTCACGTTTTCAAACAATAACGATACGTTCACTCTTTTTAACAAAGACACCCATGCTACGTTCAGCATAATCTCAGCATCACTAGGTGATGATAGTAGCGATGCTAATGATGCTAACTTCAGTGCCCCGATGAACGGAACCATTGTGGCACATTTGGTCGAAAGAGGAGTGCAGGTCAAAAAAGGCGAGCCTATATTGGTCATGGAAGCGATGAAAATGGAGCACAGCATCATTGCCCCACACGACGGTTCAGTTGAAGAGTTCTTTTTTAATGCCGGTGAATTAGTTGACGGTGGCGCCACACTTTTAGCATTTTCAGCGAAAGAAGCTTCAGAGGGCTAATGCGATGTTTCCAAATGCAGTAAGTATTGTTGAAGTTGGCCCCCGAGACGGTCTTCAAAATGAAAAACAAGCGTTAAGTGCTGACCAAAAAATTGAACTTATAAGACTTCTTTCACTAACTGGTCTTAATCGTATCGAAGCAGGAAGCTTTGTGTCTCCTAAATGGGTACCACAAATGGCGAACTCAGATGCGGTTTTTAAAGCGCTTAACCTAGAAGACAAGGTTCATTATTCTGCATTGACCCCCAACGTTAAAGGCTTGGAAGCAGCTATTGAAGCGGGAGTGAAAGAGGTTGCAGTATTTGGTGCAGCTTCTGAATCCTTTTCACAAAAGAACATCAACTGTTCTATAAACGAGAGCTTAAAGCGTTTCGAGGCCGTGTTTGACCTGGCCAGCGAAAACGACATAAAAGTGAGGGGCTATGTTTCATGCGTAATGGGGTGCCCTTACGAGGGTGAAGTCTCACCTAGTGCCGTAACACAGGTAAGTAAGGAACTCATTGACATGGGGTGTTACGAAGTGTCCCTTGGCGATACTATCGGCGTAGGCACACCAATGTCTACAGGGCTGTTATTAGATGAAGTCTTGAAAGAGATTAATGTCAGCAAAGTTGCCGCCCATTTCCATGATACATATGGACAAGCGTTAGTAAATTTATATACGGCTTTGGGGTACGGTGTGGCGACCATAGATTCAGCTGTCGCAGGCCTAGGGGGCTGCCCATATGCCAAAGGAGCAAGTGGAAATGTTGCCACTGAAGATGTTGTTTATATGCTCAACGGTATGGGGATCACAACTGGGGTGAGTATTGAAAAACTACTATCGGCGTCTTCATATATATCTGAAGTTTTAGGGCGCTCACCCGTATCGAAAGCAGCCAATGCGCTTTTAACTAAATAGTCATTTTTTATTCAGCCTCCTTTATTACGTAGACACCCATCTGAAGCATATATGTCGCTGATATGTTGGGTGTCTATGCAACGCCCTGATATGTTGGGTGTCTATGCAACGCCCCACTGATGTATTGGGTGTCTTCATAACGATCCACCTTTTATCAAACAACCAGTTTTCAAGCGTAAAACCGCCCTCTCGTTCAGGTCACAGCCTTGCCCATGCAATGGTAAGGTTAAAATCATAAATACTAACTAGATGAATAATTAGACATGGCACAAAGCAGGAAGTCACTTATTAGCCTTCAAGACACGCCTTATTACCATTGTATCTCTCGCTGCGTAAGACGAAGCTACCTTTGCGGGTTCGACCGCGTTAGCAAAATCAGTTACGAGCACAGAAAATCCTGGGTTGAAAAAAGGCTGTTGTTTTTAGGCAAAGTATTCGCCATCGAAATCTGTGCTTACGCAGTAATGAGCAACCATGTACATATTATTTTGTGCGTTAACAAAAACGCGGCACTTTCCTGGTCAATAAACACGGTGTTAAAACAGTGGCATAAAATGCACAAAGGTACCCTTTTAACGCAAAAATACATGAAAGGCGAAGTACTTAGTGAAAGGGAGTTAGAAACGGTGAAAAGTACTGCTGAAGTGTATAGACAAAGGCTCTTTGACATTAGTTGGTTCATGAGAAACTTAAACGAGTTTATTGCAAGGAAAGCGAACGAAGAAGATGATTGTACAGGCAGGTTTTGGGAGGGACGCTTTCGATCTCAAGCACTGTTAACAGAAAAGGCCTTATTATCGTGCATGGCTTATGTTGATTTAAACCCGATACGAGCAGGAGCTGCAGCGAGCCTAGAAGAATCGCTTAATACGAGCATTCATAAAAGATTGACTCTTCGTATGTCTAACAATAAATCCGAAGAAGGATTAATACCATTTAAATGCCAAAGAATGAGTCAAAATCGACGCTGTTTAAACTTCTCTCTGCAAAGCTATTATGAGCTTTTAAACAGCTCAATTAAATCACTGCGTGACCACGACGAGAACGCCTCACCAGGGGAAAATCACTCGCAGCTTGAGCTAGTTGGCCTAAACCAAACTCAGTGGACTCAGGTAATAAGACATTTTGAAAGTGCGTTCTCGATCGCTGCTGGGGATACGGCCTCTATGCAAAGGTTTAAAATACACACTAATAGGAAGCGAATGGCTAAACAAACATCTGCCACGCTTTGCTTTGACTTTGCCTAGACTACTTTTCAGACGGAAGAATAAGCGTCATAACGACTGCAATCAAAAGCATGCCAGTCATGATATAGACCACAGAGAACGGTAGAACAGGCGTTAACGCTGCATAGAGCGCACCAAATGATAACAATATTATCCCTATTGCAGTGTTAGAGAAGCCAACAAGTTCGGTTCTTTCATGGCCATCTTTAACATCTAAGCTATAAGTCTTTCTACCTGTTCGTACACCTGTGTGAGCAATTGATAGCAGGAAAAACAGAATTGCTGAAGTAATAATTGAAGTGGACTCTAAGAAAAGAAGCGCGCCACATGCGCTCAATGCTAATATCCCTGACAATTGTAGAGTTAACCGAGCGCTTTTATCTGCGACTTTTCCCCAAACAATAGACGATAGGAGCGCTGCCAAAGCTTCAGAGCCTATATATATAGGAAGAAGCTCTTTCGCGTCTCCACTTCGTTCAATCATGAAATAGGGAGCCACGAGTGCCGAATGGACAAAAAGCCCTCTTACAAAAATGAACTTATAAACAGTAGAATCAAAATTAACATTTAGTGCTTGCCCCTCGTCTCTTCCGGTATTTACATGTGTCTTCACCGGCCAAACACATATCAAAGTCAGCACAAATGAGAGCAGGCTTCCACCTAAAATAAACAGTAGAACATTGGACGATAAAGCCTCATCGAAAATAACTAAAGGTATCGCTATTGCTAAGGTCACAACACCAGATACAGTAGACGCTATCCCAATAAGGTTACCCCGCTCACCCTTTTTCGCAACATCAGCCTCCATGTCTTTAACGGTTAATGAACAAGCAGAGCGGCCTAGACTTAGAAGTACTAGTGCAAAAAGAAGCAGCGCTCCCGCTGTAAAGCCAGAAAAATACACGACAGATAACAGCATTCCGAGTACTGAGAATGCCTGCACCACCATACCCACACGCCATACGATATGCCTTTGAGTATGTTTGCGAAGATAAATACTGATAAAAACCTGAGGAAGAAGTGCACCCGACTCTCTGATTGGTACTAACCAGCCCACCATCCAAATCGGAGCCCCAACGCTTACAAGAATTGCGGTTAAAGTTGTTTTAGCTGAGATAAGTAGGTCAGCGAGCTTGTTAAGAGAGAGGCCCGCTACAAGAAGATTTTTTTCTTTCATAAACGATAGGCGTGTACCGTAATTTAGTGTCTTTATTACGGTACGTTAATATATCTAGATCAGAACCTTATGTTCATTAACCATTGTTCTCAACGAGTACCTTAAGGTTTTCAAGTCCCATTTCGAAGTCGGGCCCAATCATGCTGTCCATCATTAAGACAAAAAGTTTATTTATTGGGTTATTATCAACAGAGCCTTCATCTCTCCAAATTACTGTAGAACCATTATCTGTAGACTCAATTTCAACCACACCTGATGAGCCCATGTCAAACTCAGGGAAGTATAAGCGATACAGAACACGTTTATTGTGTTCTAGTTGCGTAATTTCCATTTCACCATTGCCTTCTGTCTCGCTTTTCCATTCCGAGCGCATGCCAATTGCTCTGTCAGGACCAGAATAGTCAAGTTTCATATTTGGATCACGTTTGAACCACACGCCCCATTTTTGCCACTCTCTTAAGTCCACGACATACGGATATATTTCAGATGGCTGAGCATTAATATTGACTTTTCTTTCTACACTATAATCATTAGGAATAAAAAAGCTTGTAACAACAAACAATAAAATTACAGCCCCCACGACAACTAATAGTTTTTTTAACGCTCCCATCTGACACTCCAAGACAAATCAATGAACCAAATATAACATCTAATTAACATTTGTCACCTAAAGTCGCTTTGACCTCTTTTTTGATCTTTGCGTTAGATAGACACCCATCGCAACATTTTCATCGCAATTCCCCACACTAATGCTGAGTAAACTATTTATGTCTTACGGTGGATGTCTCTACAAAAATATGACAACCACGAGCTTCCGTTAACATCGTATTTGAACGGGAGTCTTCTACGTTTTTTGAAATCTAAATCATATTGACTATTCTTATCTCACAACAACAAGGCACCAATGCATTGCTCTTAGCAAATATCATTATGCGATTGCACCGTTGGATGGGTGTCTTGCTTAATTTATCTTTTGCTTATTTCATGTAATAGAGCGTGGGTGTCTTTTTTAGGATTTTTATAATCGTTTTGATGATTAAAGTTGAACTTAGGATGGGTGTCTTGCTAATAAAATTCGTACGATCCACATAAATTTAAAAAATTTAACCATTTCATCACAATGCAAGAAAATCCGGCTGTTATTATAAAACATCTTGTGTAATATGGGTTTAGGTTATCAGGAAAGTCTGTTCATACGGGCCTATCGTGCGTAGCGCACTCAATCGCAACACTTCGTTTTCTTTTTATATTTCTATCGATACACAGTTATCGCTTTTTTACAGGAGTTTATAGGAAATGGCAGATCAAAGCTCTCGTTACATCAGTAACCTTACTCGCGATACATATGCGCTTATTCTCGCTGGGGGCAAAGGTTCAAGATTACACGAGCTCACTAACTGGCGAGCCAAGCCGGCGCTTTATTTCGGCGGTAAATTTAGAATCATCGACTTTCCTCTATCAAATTGTGTTAACTCAGGGATAAGACGAATTGGCGTAGTAACACAATACAAGTCTCATTCACTTATTCGTCATCTTGTTAGAGGTTGGGGGCATTTCAAAAAAGAATTGGGGGAATCAGTAGAAATCCTTCCCGCCTCACAGCGCTTTTCTGATAGTTGGTACGAGGGCACGGCCGATGCGGTTTTTCAGAATATTGACATCATTCGCGACGAACTCCCCAAATACGTTATGATCCTTTCCGGCGACCATATTTATCGTATGGATTACGGTGATATGCTTGCGAAGCACAAGGAATCTGGCGCAAAAATGACGGTTTCATGTATGTCCGTACCGCTGGAAGAAGCGGCAGGCGCGTTTGGCGTGATGTCTGTAGACGACAATTATCGTATTAACGGTTTTGAAGAAAAACCAGCCAACCCTACGCCGTTGCCTAATGATCCCACTCGTTGCTTAGCGTCTATGGGCAATTATGTATTCGACACAGAATTTTTGTTCGAACAGCTAAGAGTAGACTCTGAAAACATGGGCTCTCAGCGTGACTTTGGTAAAGATATTATTCCTTCAATAATTGCTGACCACCCAGTTTACGCCTTTCCATTTGAACAAAGCGGTGGCGATAACGCGTATTGGCGTGACGTAGGTACCATTGATTCTTTCTGGGAAGCCAATATGGAAATGGTGGCGCCAGTGCCTCAGCTGAATTTATACGATAGAAAGTGGCCCATATGGACCTATCAAGAGCAACTTCCACCAGCAAAATTTGTCTGGGAAGACCACGACAGACGAGGTGAGGCCATTAACTCTGTCGTTTCAGGTGGCTGTATTATATCCGGGTCTACACTGCGCTCTTCTATTTGTTTTTCTAATGTTCGAGTACATTCTTACGGACTTATTGAGGATGCGGTTATTCTTCCTGACGTAGAAATTAAGCGCCATTGTAAATTGAAAAAAGTCATCATAGACCGCGGCTGTGTGATACCCGAAGGAACTACGATTGGTTACGATCATGAACAAGATAGAACGCGAGGTTTCCGCGTTTCTGAAAAAGGCGTAGTACTCGTAACCCGCGAAATGCTAGGGCAGCCTGTAGGTGGCCTTAGCAAGTCAACAAAGCAAGATTGATAGTCGCGTCAGGAGTTAATCAGATTGATATTGGCGCCTTACACCAATATCAATCTCCCCATCCAGGCTAAGAACAAACAAAAACGCTGACCAACCTTCTTACCTTAATCTCTTACATCATCTCGCTGCACTGATAACCTAAGCCAAAACGTAGAACTCTAACAACTACTCCGCACTATTCCACTGCTCTAGTGTTTGCTCTATAAAGCTGGCCACTTTCTCAGGATGCTCCAACGGAAACATATGACCACCTTCTAAAACTACATGTTCAATCGCATTGTGCTTCATAAGGCGTGAATACATTTCAGGTTTACATACATTACTCTTGTTACCCGTCGCTAATATTGCCGGGCACTTCAGCTTGCCTTTGTATTTACCTAAGTTGTGAGGAACATTGCGGAATAACTCTGCTTCCACATCCGCTCGAAACGTAAGCGAGATTTTGTCACCTTTTACCGCTGTCACAGATTTCACGTAATCGCGAACACATCGCTTATCCATATCCCTGAAAAGCGCTTTTCCATGAAAGTATGACACCATATCCGTGTTGCTTGGCCAACTGGTATTGCGCGTCTGCGCTAACTTTGCCGGCGTCAATTTATTAATTAACGGCGTATGTTTTGCGAATTTGAAGAAGTAGCTAAGCGGACCAACCACTAACGGCGGGTCGAATAAAATAACGCCTCTGAATAATTCAGGTGCCTCGCACGCTGCCATGTAGGTAATTACAGCACCAAATGAATGTCCGATTCCATAGACACCGCGAGCATCGGTATTCTCTCTTTTTATATGTTTGATTAACTCTTGAACTTGATTACGCCAGTTGCCATTTACCGGAAGCTGAGGGTCGTGACCAAAACGTTCAACATGCAAACGGTTAAAGTGGCTAGGTAGCGCTGAAAACATGGCATTATAGCTTCCTGCAGGAAACCCGTTCGCATGGGCAAAATGAAAACTCAACTCGGTTGAGGACACCAACATACTCCTTAATATCCAAATAACAAAGGGGCTTTAAATCAGCCCCTTAGCACGATTGTTCGATATTACTATACGCCCCTGGCTTCTGCCATTTCCCAATCTTTCACTATCTTAGTGCTTGTCCATAAAAATACGGCAATTGAAATAGCATAGGGTACGACTAAGTAGAGCAGCGCTTGTCTCAAAGCTTCTGTCTCGCCAAGTGACGGAACCAGTGATTGACTGATTATACCTGTCAGTGTGGGCCCGCCGCCCAATGCAATAATGTTCAAAACAAAGAAGAACAGTGCCGTCGACATAGCCCTAACATTAACTGGTGCAAGCGTTTGTGCCATCGCGAAACTCGGTCCTAAATAAGAGCCACTCGTAAATAGCAACAATGCCATAAGCCCTACCGACAACCATAAATCTTGCACCTGTAATGATGCATACAATGCAGGAACCCCAATAATAAGGGCAATGGCTGGTAACAAGGCATACGCTTTCTTGTTATGCTTCCCCCATCTGTCAGCAATGTAGCCGCCAAGCCATACGCCCAGTGCATAGGCTGTTCCGTTTATGATGCCAAATACAATAAGCAGTTGTGTAATATCCAGCCCTGCAAACGCGCGCACGTAGTAATCAATAACCCAAGTCGATATCGCATAGTTACCGAACGAGCCAAAAGATATACCGAGCGCCATTCCCCACCATGTTGGAATTTTCAGCAGCATTTTCAAAGATGACTTTACGCTTGGCTTGTTAGCTTCATCGGCCGTTGGCGCTGAGACCGTTCTTGCAGGCTCCTTAACCGTAAGCTTTAACAAGATAGCGAGCAACACACCGGGTATACCAACACTGTACATTACCGTACGCCAATCGGCTGAACCGCCCTGTAGAAAAAATGCTGAGGCAAAAAACGCAAGCATTACACCAAACGGAATACCTAAAGAATATATTGCCAGCGCACCTGCACGTTTTTCTTTAGGGAAAAGATCGGAAATAATGCTGTGTGACGGTGGACTTCCCCCGGCCTCGCCAATCCCCACGCCGATACGTGCAATAGCAAGTTGCATATAGTTTGCTGCCAAACCAGACGCAGCAGTAAAGCCACTCCAGAGCGTTAGAGAAATAGCAATAATATTCACTCGGCTGTAACGGTCGGCGAGCCAAGCGATCGGAATGCCCATCACCGTGTATAGAAGCGCGAAATAAATGCCTTTAAGCCATCCGAGTTGGGCGTCGTCTAATCCCAAGTCAGCTTTTATAAAAGGCGATAATATCCCAATAATTTGCCTATCAATAAAGTTAAAGGCGTATACCAAGGTTAATATGAATAGAACGTAATTGCGGTAACTTCTAGATGCTCCGGCTTCACTAGCTGGATTACCTTCAACGTGCGTATGGGCCATAACAGTCCTTTTAAGTGACGATAGCCCCAGTCTACGCACTGGGTAAAAAAATAAACAACTAATTGTTACTTATTTGTTAACATAACGAAAATTTCTAACATAGGCTTTTCGTTCTATAGCGCTTAAGGTAGGATGACGACCACTTAACTCATCAGACCAGATGCACAGCTATGACAGTAGATGAATTACTCAATATTCCCCAATTATCACAAACATCGGAAAACACTTGGAAGGTTGAAGGGCTCGTTATTCCTAAAACCTGGGGACAAGGAAGAACCGCGTTTGGCGGCATCTCTGCCGGTATGTTGTACACGGCAGTAAAGCAACAAGTTACTGATAACCGTGTTTTACGTTCGTTTACTACAAATTTTGTCGGCCCTCTATCTCTTGAATCCCCCTTTTCTATCGAAGTTACCCTTTTAAGAACAGGGAAAAACGTCTCACAATATACTGCACATGCCATTCAGGACGGCAAAAGCTGTGTTTTCTCACAAGCTTGCTTTGGCGTGGCAAGAGCTTCAGGTATAAGCGTTGAGAATACAGAAAAGCACGATATGCCTTTGCCTAACAAAGCAAAATTCATCCCGCAGATACCAAAAGTAACACCGAAGTTCTTGCGCTACTTTGACTTAGCTATTGAAGATGGTGGTATACCATTTACCCGACGAAAAACCAGTCATTACCACGGCTTCATGCGATTTAAGCAAGCACCAGAGGCCATAACTGATGCACACATCATCACCATGATAGATGCATGGCCGCCGACGCTTTTACAAATGATGAAATTGCCAGCTCCTGCTAGCACCGTGAGCTGGAATTTAGAATTCATTCATCCACATAAACCGGTAAGCCCCACAGATTGGTTTGGTTACAAAGCGCATACCAGACAGGCAGCAGATGGTTATGGCCATACAGAGGCGACAATTTGGGACAAAGATAACGAAGTCATTGCAATTAGCAGACAAACCGTAGCGATTTTCGATTAATCGCTACGGCAATGGCGTTTGTCTAAGCTTTAAAGCCTAGTAAAGCATAAACGCGTTAGGGTTAAACAGTGAGATGACCGATATACATTGTAAATTGGTTATATCTAGCGCGTCTTCCAAATCTTCACGTTCGAGCGATAACGCTTCGTGAAGTTCAGGCTTCAAGTTGTGATAGCTTGGGTAGATTTCCGGATTTACGTTATCTAACGCTAACACATAAGACAGCTGAAGAATTTTCTCTTCTATACCCGTTACCGCGTCCTCGCCTTTGTGAATATTGGCAATAGGTGAGTGAATCGAGCTTGGGATACCCCACTTTTCTATCAGTCTTGCAGACAGCTCTGTGTAGGTGAACCCTAAAACGCCAAATTGAAGCTCCGCAGGGCTTACACGGGTATTAAACGCCTGACAACGAGTAGCAGATTCGGGCATAACCGAAACCGTTACCAGTTCTCCTATGTTGTGTAGCAATCCTGATACGAAAAGACGCTCTGGCTCACGAATATTGCGCATGTCGGCAAAGTACTTCGCAAGCAGTCCGCAGGAAACGCTCTGTTCCCAGAATTTGTCGAGGTCTATAGATTGACCGTCGACATCACTAAATGCCTGGCTTACACCATATGCAAGAGCAAGGTCGTAGGTAGAGCGCGTGCCCACGACCTGGATGGCTTTTGTTACCGTATCTATTTTATTAGGAAACCGATAAAGCGCCGAGTTTGCCACTCTGAGTAATTGCGTAGCCAATGACGGGTCGAAAGCAATGATGTCACCAATGTCGTCAATGCTTGAAGCTTCATCATCCATACAAGCTTTAAGTCGAGTTACCGAATCAGGTAACACAAAGAGGTCTTCCGCTTTCGAAACTAATTCATCTAAATTCATTCGTGCACTCTCTTCAATGCAGCCTTTATGATCATCGTGTTAAGGCACCTCCATTCGCCTTACTCATGTAAGGTATAGGCGGTAAAACCCAAGAGGTCAATTATTATCACCTAGTAAAAAAGTATGATTTCTTTACTAATCAGAAAGTTAAAAAAACAAAATTGAATCGTTTTTCATTACTACTCATTAGCTAGTATAAGTGTTTTGTTCAAATTTGAGCATTATCAATTATGCCAATACCGTAGACTGTGGAAACATTTTGGCGTTCTTTAACCCGCCCGGAGACTCACGTATTATAACGAGCCGCGAATTAATACCTAATCAAAATACAATTTCTAAGAAAAACTTAGGGTAACTACCTACAAGAATTAGAATTTCTAAGGAACACACCTTTAACATAATGACAATTGCAATTTTGTGGTAGCATCTCGTGCGTAAAAACAGTGTTGTTCCCCCTATTTCTTTACGTAAAAGTTGTAAATTTACCATGTTAAATGTTGTCGTCATTGGTTATGTATGGCCCGAGCCAAACTCCTCGGCTGCTGGGCAGAACATGCTGTCTATCATCAAACGTTGCCTAGCGGCAAATTTCAACGTGACGTTTTTAACCGCTGCCACAGATAGTGAACATAAAGCAGATCTAGAAGCAATCGGCGTGAGCGTGAAGCCCATAGCGTTAAACTGCAGCTCGTTTAATACCCTTTTAGAGCAAATATTGCCGGATGTCGTCATCTTCGACCGCTACATGACAGAGGAGCAGTTTTCTTGGCGTGTGAAAGAGGTTTGCCCCAATGCTCTTCGAATTCTTAATACCGAAGACCTTCACAGCCTCCGCCAAGCAAGACACGATGCGGTAAAACAGCACGATGACGCTCGTCTGGCGCACCTAAATACCGAACTCGCACAGCGGGAAGTCGCTGCCATTATACGAAGTGATCTCACCTTAGTGATTTCAAAACGAGAAATGGCATTATTGAAAGAACATTACGCAGTACCAGAATCCCAGCTTCAGTACCATCCGCTTGCAGTTGGGAGAGCTATCGACACTATTCCATCGTTTAAGGAACGCTCGCATTTCGTTCATATTGGCAACTTCCGTCACGCGCCAAACTGGGATGCAGTGTTACAGCTAAAGCAACACCTTTGGCCTTCAATCAAAAAGGCGTTACCCCATGCCGAGTTGCATATATACGGCGCCTATCCACCGAAAAAAGCGACCCAGCTTCACAACGAGAAACAAGGTTTTTTAGTAAAAGGATGGGCAAAAGATGTTGAAACGGTAATGGCAAACGCTAAGGTGCTGATAGCTCCATTGCGATTTGGCGCAGGAATAAAAGGAAAGTTACTTGATGCTATGCGCTGTGCCACGCCAAGTATTACAACCTGGATAGGTGCAGAAGGTATTATCTCAAATGATCAAATTCTTGATACTGATGAAAACGCAGATGCTAGGCTGTGGCCCGGAGCGCTTTGCAGCACGCGCATATCCGAATTGAACGCAGTTCAAGACTATGTCGATAAAGCCATCGCCCTCTATAACGATGAAAACAATTGGAATTTGGCGAGTAAAATGGGCAAGAGTGTGCTTAGCTCATTTGAAAACAAACAGCCAGATGTGCCATTCATTGAAAGGATATGTGACTTACAGCAAACCCTAGACAAGCACAGAAGCAGTTTGTTTATGCAAAGTTTGTTGTGGCATCAAACACTTACTGCGAGTAAATATATGAGCCAATGGATTGAAGCAAAGAACAAGTGAGTCGGAGAGTAAAGGAGGCACCTGCAGGCTCAGCGCCTAAATGCTTTTCAACCGAGAGATGACAGACAAGATCCCATTTCCGCGCGACTGACTAAGGTAACGCCCTAATTGACAGCGAGACAAATATTCTTCGAAATCGAAATTACGACGCTCCTCATCAGTCAATACATTGGCTTTTTCAAGTAATACAGCAAGCACACCGCGAATAACTTTACTTGGCGAATATGCCATTAAGCGACTTTGTTCAGTGAAATAAGCCAACCACACGGGGCTTTCGCACCCATTAACGGCAGTATCGGACGTGCGTTCATCTATAGGAAGAGGCGTTAATGACTTGCCCGCTAGCATAAGCGTGCGCGTAAAATCATCCCACCCCTTTGAATTGGCAAGTGAAGAAGCCAGAGGAAGCAAGGTGTCATCCGTACTCATTTGCTACACGCCCAGCTTAATTACCGTTTAGTTCAGAAGCCAAATCTTCTGCAGTCATTACAAGGTTTTCAACATCACTGGTAGTTGGAAACATAACCAACTCCACACCGTTTTTAGTAAGGCCTGGCAACCAAGTTTGTGCAAACTCTTCAAGTGATACACTCACACACTGGCCTTCTATGTCGTTTATATCCACAAACTTTTGCGCTAAATCGCGATGAGGAAAAACGGGTAACTGAACACTATCACCACCTTCGAACATTACGAAACCTTCAGTACCTTGTACCATCCAAATTTCGTTTGCTTTTGCAATATAGCTAACAACAAGTTCTTGACGGTCTTCCGCATTTAGTTTCATGGCTTGTTCGATGACCGCATCGCTTAACTTGTCGGCAATTGTTTCTGGAAACACGTTTATTCACCTATCTCAAAATTTGCGGCAAGTATACCCTCCCCAGCACAAGGCGCAACGCAATAGTCGCCAAAATATTTCTTACAAAGACACCCATGCTAAAAAACCAGAGCATCCTTACAAAGACACCCACCCTAACCACTCGCTCATAAAAAGTTTCGTTAAAACATAAACGGCTATTCAATTCCCTACCCGTTACAGTGACACCCATGCTAAAGTTGTTCACCATCACGAAAAGTTTAAAAAGCTATAACGCAAAGATCTGTACCTCATGCGAAACCTATTTACTGCTCTAAAGCAAGACACTCACGCTAACCACAGCATTTTGGAAAATACGTTTCCTTTTTCCATCTATCACAACGACAATGCATTTGATGACACCGCCTATCTCGCCATTTTGAAGATAATGACATTGTTCCATCAAGCGACTGCTGACGCTGTTCAGCAAGCTGAGAGCAGTGCGCCTATTCTTTCTCGAGTCTCAAATATGATAAATAGCAACGCAGTTCTAAGTGCTCTGAATGCTGACATTCAAACGCTTTGCGTTGACACCCATGCCAAGACATCTGAAGCCTTATCATTACAAACGTCTAATCAAGCCCCCCACTGTGAGGGCTTGTCAATTCCAAGCTGCAATTCGTCGACTAGCCAAGCCATTGCAGCCATTTACGTATGGTTAGGCTCCTCAATGGGAGCAAATATCATCGTAAGAAGGTTAAACGCGATGGAACGAAACGTACCCACGAATTACTATCAAGCCATGGCAGGTTGCGCGAAAGCGTGGGTGTCTTTCAAACAAGAAGTTGAATCTCTTGTACCTGAACTCGCTACAAACGAAGAAGACCTTATTGTAGATATAGTTGAGGATGCAAATGCGTGGTTTGAGCATTTGATTTCACTAGCTGACGTTATAAAAGGAGAGAAAAAGCTTAAGGTAGACGCATTGATTTAGAGTTAAGCGAGTTAGCACCTTCACAGGCTTTACGATTCAATAACGCCCTTCAATAGGGTCTTTTAGCCTTCCTTCAGTCTAACATTGCCTGCGGTTAGGCTGATGCAACCAAACGATTTTTATAACCACTCAATTCCAAAGCTATAAATAAACTTAATCTAGTCAAGCGGCTGAATGCATTAATATAACGTTGGTTCATCGTTAAGCGGTCGCTCAGTTTCTGGTAGACTTAAACCAACCTAGAAACAACATAAATATAAATCATGAAAGTAATCTCATTTAACATAAACGGTATCCGCGCTCGCCTTCATCAGCTTCAAGCGGTTATTGATGCCCACCAACCAGACATTATTGGTTTGCAGGAAATTAAAGTTCACAACGAGCAATTTCCCGTTGAAGCAGTAGAGGCCATGGGTTATCACGTTTATTTTCACGGCCAGAAAAGCCACTATGGCGTCGCATTTTTAGTGAAGAAAGAGCCTGTTTCCGTGGCAATGGGCTTCCCAACCGATGATGAAGACGCCCAGCGCAGAATGATTATATTAAAAACCACCGATGAAGCTGGCGAGCCAGTGACGGTTCTTAATGGTTACTTTCCTCAAGGCGAGAACGAAAAGCACGAGACAAAGTACCCCGCCAAACGTAAGTTTTACAAAGACTTAATGGCCTACTTAGATGATAACCATACGCCAGACGAAAACGTGATTGTGATGGGTGATGTGAACATTTCTCATACAGACTTAGACATCGGTATTGGAGATGAAAACAAAAAACGCTGGCTGAGAACAGGTAAGTGTAGCTTTCTACCAGAAGAACGTGAATGGTTGAATACCCTCATCGACTGGGGTTTCGAGGATAGCTTTCGAACGCTTAATCCAGAGACTAATGACAGGTTTTCGTGGTTTGACTATCGCTCCAAAGGATTCAACGACAATCGCGGCCTACGTATAGACCTGATACTTGCCACCAAACCTTTACACGCTAGTCTTCATGACGCAGGCATCGATTATGAGTTAAGGGGCATTGAAAAGCCGTCTGACCACGCCCCCATTTGGGCTGAATATAAGAAGTAGTTGGCCGATTGCGAATAAAGCAGCGCCGATAAAGGAGTAACAGTGAGTTCATTACAGTTGTTTGCATGGCTGATTTATGGCGCATTTTTGTTGGGCGCAGTGAAGCATATCGACTTTACTCACTTTTCGCGGAACAAGCAGCAGCAACACCTCATTTTCGGCACTGCTGCTTGTTTATTTGTGTTGTGGTTGTTTAAAGCGGGAATATTTGAAGGCCTAGATGTGCATTTCCTTGGCCTTTCCGTTCTCACATTGATGTTAGGATTTAGAAACGCCATCATTGCCTCATTTATCGCGCTTTTAGGGGCAAACGTAACTGGCTATGGAACGTGGGAGAACTTTGGGGTCAACGGTCTATTAGGGACTATCCTTCCCATAGGCACCACCTACCTTTTCTACATGCTGTCGTTTCACCGTATACCTCGACAACTTTTTGTCTACATATTCGTGTGTGCATTCTTTCCTGCCGCCCTTTCAATTGCACTAAAAACACTCTCGTTAGGCGCCTTCTACTACATTGAAGGTACATACACATGGGATATTGTTTTTGATAATTATGTTTTGCTTATTCCGCTATTGGTGTTTCCAGAAGCACTACTCAACGGCATGGCTATTACCCTTCTTGTTATATACCAACCTACGTGGGTTTACACCTTTCACGACAGGTTTTATCTAGACAATTAAACAGTTTATTGTCTCTTTTCATTTGAAACTTTTTAAACTAATGGTTAATAAGGTTATCCTAAATTCAATCTATTATTAAAGGGTGTGTTTTATTGGTGGGCTGAGATGAAGATTCAGACATTTGCATTAAAGTGCAATGATATAGAAAGCTTAACCTCGGAATTAGCGTCTGTAATAACTAATGAGAAACCCTCATTACTCATAGGTTATGGCAATACCGATTTTCCTTTAGAAGCACTTCCATCAATGATAGGCGTTTCGACACTCCCCTTTTTTATTTCTAGCTCTTGCTTAGGCGCTTTGCTTTGCGACGATAAAACGGTCTCCGCCAAATGTGACTTAGCGCTGTTTTGCATTAATGATGATAGTGGTGCCTACGGTGTAGGCAGTGCTGATGTATCTGAGTACGGCCCGTTTGAAGCAGGAGCAATAGCGTTGCAGCAAGCACTAGCAAGCGCCGAAAGGCCTTACGAAAGCCCTGCACTCATTTGGTGTGCGCTTCCCCCGGGTGATGAAGAACTTATACTAGAAGGGTTTGCCAGCGTTGTAGGAGCAAAAGTTCCTATTTTTGGCGGCTCCATGGCAGACAATACGGTTACAGGCAACTGGCGTACGATCACAAAAACGTCAGCGGGACCTGAAACCATTGCGGTAGCCGTTTTGTATCCTTCAACACCGCTTGGTTTAAGTTATAGTTCCGGTTATAAACCTACCGAGACTGTGCTAAGAACCACAAAAGCCCAAGGGCGGCAAATACAACAACTCAATAATGAACAAGCCAGTATCGCGTACAATCAAGCAACGAATGGTCTAATCTCAGACCAGCTTGACGGTGGACAAATCTTGGGGCTAACTTCTTCAGCTCCGTTAGGCAGGCCAGTGGAATTGGATAATGGCGCTGTAAATTACCTTCTTTGCCACCCCGACTCTGTTGAACATGGTTCGTTAAATGTTTTTTCTGAAGTAAAGGAAGGCGAAGACCTTGTTTTGATGGAGGGAAACATCTCTAGCCTCACCTCGCGCGCCGAGCGCGTTATTAATAACGCAATCATGCTACTACCTGAAAACAAGAAGCCAATCGGCGTATTGATGATTTACTGTGCAGGATGCCGGTTGATGGTGGGCGATGAAATAAATTCGATGCTGGAGTCATTACAAAAACGATTCTCATCATTGCCTATTTGCGGGCCTTTTACTTTTGGCGAACAAGGGCGATTCTTAGACGGAATGAACAGGCATGGCAACCTAATGATTTCAGCAGTAGTGTTTTCTCGATGAATAAAGATTACGAAAATGTTTTAGAAGATCTTGCGCTAGTTTACCGCTTAAAACAGCAAGCTGAAGCGCATAAAAAAGAGAGCGATGCTTTACTTGAAGGTACGCGAGTACTCCTTACCGCTGAGGATGAAACAGACCTTTACAAGAAAATGTTTAGCGTTTTTAAAGGGCTTTACAACTATGAAGTATGCTTTGTCTTAGAGAATGAAAGTGCAGGTAAAATGAGGTGCATCAATAGCACTAATGATGCTTTGCTAGATACTATATGGAAAATAGACGACACGCTTTCCCGTGCCGTGAAAAGTGAACCCGTAGCTTTGTTCAACATTCAACAGCAGCCAACTTGGCAACAGCACATGTCCTTATTTGAACCCACCGTCACGTCGGTATTGTATTGTCCATTTAAAGTGCACCAACAACAGGCCGTTATTGTTTTCTGTCATCAATCATTGGGCTACTACACCCAAGAATATGTCGATATGGCAAATAGATACCGAACTTTCACTGAACAGATGGCTATGGGGATGCAGGCAAAGTTAATGGCGTTAGAAACCGTCAGGTTGAAAGAAGAAAAAGCTAGGGTAGAAAAAAGTCTTATCGATTCTGAAAAAATGGCCTCGCTAGGTTTGCTAGCCGCAGGCGTTGCTCATGAAATTAACAACCCCATTGCATTTATTAACAGTAATATTCATTTCCTTAGAAACGTACTGCCTGCACTATCACAAATGCAGGAGATCGTTCTGAAACTGGCGTCTAGCTCTAGCTCTGAAGAAAGAGCAGAAATTGCCGAAGCAGCAATATTGTGGCAATCGCACAATAAAATTGTTTCACTTAGTGACGAAATCTCTGATATTTGTGGGGAGTCCGAAGAAGGTTTAAACAGAGTAACCGACATTATAACAAGCCTTCGTTCTTTCTCACACGATGCCGATATCCCTGATGACGAAACCATCAATGTGAACGATTGCATTGCGCATGCCCTAAGGCTTGTAAACAGTGAATTAAAGCACCGCATAAAAATACAGCAACACCTGAATGACGTTGCTTGCATCAAAGGGAAAACAGGCAAGCTAAACCAGGTTCTGGTAAATCTTTTTGTCAACGCTGCGCAGGCGATGGAGGATGGAGACAAACTTACCATTTCTTCTTATGAAGAAGGCAATAATACCGTTATCACGGTAAAAGATACGGGGTGTGGCATCGAAAAACATGCGCTTCAAAAGCTTTTTGAGCCTTTTTACACCACAAAACCTACGGGAAAAGGGACCGGACTAGGCCTGTATATTTCTTTTTCTATTGTAGAAGCCATGGGGGGTAATATTGATGTTGATAGCGAAGTTAACGTCGGCACCACATTTACTCTTTCTTTCCCATCTATAGGCACTGATAAAAAAACCGCACAATCGTGCGGTTTAGATACGTCTGATAGCGATTCTTAACTGCAGAAAGCGCTATATAGCAGCTACTTTTGGAACAAAATATCCATTACGTCAGACAGCTCGCCTTTGCCTTCACGAATTTCTTCTTCTGACAAACCTGCTATTTCGTGAGGGAACACAAGCCACTCGTCACTTTCGTTAACGTAGTAATCTGGCACGATATCAGTAGTGTTGTTTTGAGGTTTGTACCATGGGCATGCAATGCGAATATCTTTTGGCATGTTTAGGCGCATAAGCTTATTAATTTGCTTGATAAGTGCATCAACACTTCGGCCTGAATCGAAAACATCGTCAACAATCAATAGCTTGTCGTCAGCATTGGCATTTTCAACCAAATAATGTAACCCGTGAACACGGATTTCTTTCGACTGTTTATTGATTCCATAGTAAGACGATGTACGTACTGCAATATGGTCGGTTGACGTATTCTTGAATTCGAAGAACTCTTGAACTGCGATACCAATTGGAGCACCACCACGCCAAATACCAATAATAAAGTCAGGGCGGAATCCGTCTTCATACACCTTTGCCGCTAAGCGAAAGGAATCCTGTAGAAGCGATTGCGAGGTGATAAAATTCTTGTTCATGACGTCTCACTGGGCAAAGTTTAAAAGACCGCGAGTATAGTGAATTTCGCGGCCTTTTGCACGGTAAATTCAACTATTTATTCGTTTTGAAGCGCTTGTGAAGGAGCTATTTTCATCGCTTTACGAGCAGGATAAACACTGGCTAAAATGCATAACAGCAAAGACAACAATGTGATGCTTATTATTTGTGCTACATCCATGTCAATTGGCAAGCCTCTACCGTCTGCAGAAAGCGCGAGTGGCGAACCTATCGCGTCCAAGATATTGTTTAAATTAAGCGTAATAATTACACCTAAAAGCAGACCAATACCCGCACCTTTCACCCCGTTGAACAAACCGTTTAATACAAATATCCACATGACTGAACTCGGCAACATGCCCTGAGTTTGAAGTACCGCAATATCGCCCTGCTTTTCCGTCACTACCATTACCAGTGCCGACACTATGTTAAAAGCCGCCACCGCAATTATGAGCAGCAGCATGAGCGTCATCATGTTCTTTTCCATTTTTACTGCGTCAAACAGCGGCCCCTGACGCTCCCGCCACGTTCTAATATTGCTTGCAGAGACACCCACCCTATCAACTAATTCATCAACCACCGCTTGGTAGTTAAACGCATCTTTTAAAAACAACCTGAGCGATTGTTCGCTCCCTTTAGGATCACGCATTAGGCGATTCACATCCGCAAGGTTCATGTACATCACCTTATCATCCATCTGCGAGCCCATATCGAAGACACCCACCACTGTCACAAGCCGTTGACTTGGCATTCTTCCAAACGGAGTATAAACACTGGCGCCAGCAACCATAACTCGCAAGCGGTCGCCAACGCGCGCTTCAAGCTTAATGGCAAGAGAGCGCCCAATTATGGCGGCGAAGCTCCCTTCCGTTAAATCATTAAACCGACCTTGTTCCATATGATTTGCAACCAACGTATGCTCAATCATCACGCCGGGTTGAACGCCGTGAATCTGCACGCCGCGAAGGTCTGAGCGAGATTGCACAACTGCCTCTGCCTCTCTGTAACCCATGGTGGTTACGACACCTTCCATGGGTGTCATGCTAATTTCTTCTATAGCTAAACGCTTCGAGTTGGACGTTTTTTGCGTGGGTGTCTCGCTAACTGACCCAATATTAACGCTTGTGGTGGGTGTCTCTGTAGCGTCGTTTTGAATGGGTGTCTTGTTAAGGCTTTCTGTTGCGATGGGTGTCTTTGTAATTTCGATATGAGGGACTATGCCGAGTATGCGCTGTTTTAACTGTCCTTCTAGGCCGTTCATTACGGATACTACGATAATAAGCGACATCAAGCCTAGCGCGATGCCCGCCACTGAAAATCGGTTGATAAATGAGACAAAACTGGTTTGGCTTGCTTTGTTAGACTTGGCATAACGATAAGCAATGAATGCAGAAAGAGGATAAAACATAGTGCCTTGCTTTTCAGTAATACGGTAATCTGCCTCACATTTAGCTATGCTTAGTGAATAAATAATTCAGATAAGTAGCCCAAAGGCGAGATGACGGGTTAACCCCAAAATAGTAAAGTGAGTATACTACGTGTGACCGGTATACTACTTATAAGTTACTAGCGGCACAAGAAATAGTGGCAGAGGAATGATGTGAGCGAACTTAGCCTAGAACAAAAAAAAGCCCAATTCGATGAGTATTTTTCTATTGCGCACAGCATAAATGCAAACGTGCGCCCTTTAGGTAAAGACGAAAAAGTACCTGATGAGGAAAACCTTGAAGACTCGATGCCCTATGCATTTCGCATTGCCAGCGAAATGGCCGCGTTAGAAGCGCAGGCAATTCGCCCCTTAAGAAACTTGGGTGACCACGCCGAAACCTTGGCCGAATACCTAAATCATCAGTCGCGAAAAATTGACCTGATGATGTCTTTTGTTTTGCATCAACAAGACGAGCCCGAATACCGCTTCAAAACTGTAAAGCTCGGTGGTGGTGGCGTAATTATTGATTCAAGTGACCCACTAGAAGCAGGCACACATGCTGAACTAAAGCTTTTTCTTGATGCCGAAGCCGCAGCAATTTTTTGTTTTGGCGAAGTTATTACTTGCGAGCAAGTTGAAGATAGTTACCATATCGCCTTTATTTTTAATACCATTCGAGAGCAAGACCAAGAGCTTTTAGTTCGCGCCAGCTTGCATATTCAGACCCAGCAACTAAGAAAACGGGCGAAAGAGAAAAAAGCGGGATCTGAATAGCCCCTGATAACAGTATATAAGCCGTAAAACTTACTCTTGCACTTAAAAAACAGGACGTCATGACAGCCACTTTATTATCGCTTCCATTACCTGCGCCTAAAAAAGAAGCCTCATCACAAGATCACAAACAATGGGGCCAACTGCAAGGCAGCAGCGCCGCGCTATGCATCAGCCAAACGCTAAACCAATACAAAGGCCCTATTGTATTAATTACCGCCGATACGCCATCGGCAATGAAGCTTGAAAAAGAAATAGCATTTTTCTTGAGCGATAATCAAAAAGATACGCCCATTACCCTGTTTCCAGACTGGGAAACGCTGCCATACGACTCCTTTTCACCTCATCAAGATATCGTTTCGCAAAGATTAGAAACGCTGTTTCGCTTTACCCAACAAGTCGAAGGCGTTTTTATTGTTCCTGTTAACACGCTAATGCAGCGCCTTGCACCTACCGACTATTTAGCGAAGTACCTACTGATGCTAAATAAAGGCGACAACTTAGACAGAGACCAATTTAGGCGCAATTTAGAGCAAGCTGGCTATCTTCACGTTAGCCAGGTGATGAGCCATAGCGAATTCTCGGTACGCGGCAGCATTATTGACCTATTCCCGATGGGTAGCGACCAGCCGTTTCGAATAGACTTATTCGACGATGAAATTGACTCTATTCGCTATTTCGATACCGAAACCCAGCGCTCTGGCGAAGCGGTAAATAAGATTCGCCTGCTGCCCGCTCGCGAATTCCCAACAGATAAAGAAGCAATCACCCTTTTCCGCCAGCAGTTTTTAGAAAAGTTCGACGCCAACAACGCCTCTGAAAGCGTCTTTTCACAGGTAAGCAAAGGCACTATGCCAAGCGGTGTAGAGTATTACTTACCTCTGTTTTTCAAACAAACCGCGACTTTGTTCGACTACCTTCACCCCAAAAGCCTGCTTCTACTTCACGGTGATGTGCAAGACGCCAGCGAGTTCTTCTGGGCCGATGTACAAGAACGTTACGAGCAATATCGCTACAACCTAGCTCGCCCGCTACTTGCGCCAGATGAGTTATTCTTACCCATCAACGAACTGTTTGGAGCCATTAAACAGTGGCCTCGTGCTTCTCTAACCAGCAAAGTACTTGAAGAAAAACAGGGTTCTACCAACCTTCAGTGCGAAAAACTTGATGACATTGCGATTAACTCGCAGAAAAAAGTACCTGCTGAAAGACTTATTAAAACCGTAAATCAGGCTACTGACAACGGGGCTAAAGTACTGTTTTGTGCTGAAACCCAAGGTCGCCGAGAAGGCTTAATCACTGTGCTTGCCAAAGCAGGCATAAAACCCAAGATTGTTGATAGCTTTAGCGACTTCATAGCAAGCCACGATACTATTGGTATCACGGTAGGAATGGTTGATAACAGCTTTCGCTGGCAAACCCAGGAAGGCGAACTGTTATTTATTACGGAAACGGAGTTACTAGGCCAAAAAGTAAGCCAACGCCGTTTACGCGATAAGCGCACCGCCACCGATGAAAGTGCCATTATTCGCAACTTGGCCGAGCTTTCTATTGGCCAACCGGTAGTGCACTTAGACCACGGCGTTGGCCGTTATCTTGGGCTACAAACACTAGATGCAGGCGGTGTAGCAACCGAATATTTGTGTATTGAGTACGCCAAGCAGTCTAAGCTTTATGTGCCTGTTGCCTCGCTTCACTTAATTTCACGCTACACCGGCGGCGACGCAGATAGCGCGCCAGTAAGCGCTTTAGGCTCTGACGCATGGACAAAGGCCAAGCAAAAAGCCGCTGAAAAAGTACGTGACGTAGCCGCTGAACTATTAGATGTGTATGCCCGCCGCGCAGCTAAGCCAGGTTTTGCCTATAAAATTAATTGGGACGATTACCAAGCGTTCTCAGACAGTTTCCCCTTTGAAGAAACGCCCGACCAAGCCCAAGCCATTGCTGCGGTTATGCACGATATGGGCAGTCCTTCAGCGATGGACCGCTTAGTATGCGGCGACGTAGGCTTTGGTAAAACAGAAGTTGCCATGCGCGCGGCATTCCTTGCCGCCAATGCTGGTAAACAGGTGGCCATATTAGTACCTACTACCCTGCTCGCGCAGCAACACTATGAAAACTTTAAAGATCGCTTCGCGGCTTGGCCGTTTGAAATTGAAGTGATGAGCCGATTTGTAAGCGGTAAAGCGCAAAAATCTGTGGTTGAGCGCATTGGCGAAGGCAAAGTCGATATCGTGGTAGGCACACATAAGTTGCTATCTAGCGATATAAAGTACAAAGACTTAGGCCTTGTGATCATCGACGAAGAACACCGTTTTGGCGTGCGTCAAAAAGAGAAGCTTAAGTCACTGCGTGCCGATGTAGATATTCTAACCCTTACCGCTACGCCTATTCCACGTACGCTTAACATGGCGCTATCTGGCATGCGCGATTTATCGATTATTGCTACAGCGCCGGCCCGTCGTTTATCAATTAAAACCTTTGTGCAGCAGCGAAACAAAGCCGTTATTCGCGAAGCCATCATGCGTGAAATATTACGTGGTGGTCAGGTTTACTTCCTTCACAATGAAGTGGAAAGCATTGCACGCACAGTGGAAGAAATTGCGGAAATTGTTCCCGAGGCACGTATTGCAATGGGTCACGGTCAAATGCGCGAGCGCGAATTAGAAGGCGTAATGAGCGACTTCTACCACCAGCGCTACAACGTGCTTGTTTGTACCACTATCATTGAAACCGGTATTGACGTACCAAGCGCAAACACCATTATTATGGATAGAGCCGACCATTTAGGCTTAGCGCAGCTTCACCAGCTTCGCGGCCGTGTAGGACGTTCACACCACCAAGCCTACGCTTACCTGTTAACGCCGCATCCAAAGCGAATGACCAAAGATGCAGTGAAACGTTTAGAAGCTATATCTCAGCTTGAAGATTTAGGTGCAGGTTTCGCCCTTGCTACCCACGATTTAGAAATTCGTGGTGCCGGTGAACTGTTAGGCGATGATCAATCAGGGCAAATCGCCAGTATTGGTTTTAGCTTATACATGGACATGCTTGATAAAGCCGTTAACGCGCTTAAAGAAGGTAGAGAGCCGTCACTAGATGATGCAACGTCAGGACATACGGAGGTAGAGTTGCGTATTCCTGCCCTATTACCTGAAGATTATATTGCCGACGTTAACACTCGCCTATCGCTATATAAGCGCCTGGCAAGCTGCACAACGCAAGACGACGTTGATGAGTTCCAGGTAGAATGTATTGACCGCTTTGGCCTTTTACCAGAGCCTGCTAAAAACTTGATAGAAGTAGCTGAAATTAAACTAAAAGCCCAAGAATTGGGCATTCTAAAAGTAGACTTGTCGGCCCAAGGCGGTACCATAGAGTTTAAAGAGAACACTAAGGTCGACCCGGGCTTTATTATCAGCTTGGTACAAACCAAACCCAACACCTTTAAGTTTGAAGGTAGCCAAAAACTGCGTTTGGTGAAAAAAACCGAAACAGCTAAAGAGCGCATCGCGTTTATTAGCGATATTATTGCCGATTTTGCAAAGGAGTCGCGATAACATGAAGTTATCTCGCTGGTGCCCGTTAGTCGCATCAATTAGCGCTGTATTTTTAACAACAATTTCAACCACGGCCCACGCCAATGACAACTGGTGGTTTGATGTGGAAGTGATTGCATTTAAACGCAACGTGGCACTGACGGAGTTAGAAGAGCAATTTTCACTGGCTGACGACCTGTCACCCCCTCGCGCTCAGGCAGACATTATCAGCGATGTAATTGCCCCCGATATTAGCTATTTAAAGCAAGGCTTAGCCGTTTGCGGTGCAGACACTGCAATAAAATGGCCAAACGAAACCTTATTTGATATCCCTTCAAAAGACATAGACTTCTTGTTACAACCTAGTGCCAATAGCGGGCAGCGAGATAGCGAGCCTTATTCATCGGCGGGTTATACCGAGAACCTTGGCTATGCAAATGAAGAAGTTGCAGGTAACGCACCAGATGCAGCCACTATCGCTAGCTACTGGACATCGTTTTTTGGCGTAAAACAAACTGCGCCTGTTACTGTACCTGCCTTTAAATATTGCGAAGAAGCAAAACCTTGGCTTAGCGCAGAGATCACCACTGTATTAAACGTAATGGCCTCAACAGAGCGTGATCCAATCAATAAGGCGCTAACAAACAATAGCGCAGACCAAGCGCCCTCAATTCAGACTTCACTGAAGCCGGCAATTGTATGGAAGGTCAACAAGCCAGACAACAGAATGCCCGCCCCAGCTAGTTTACCCATTGTGGTTGAAGGCCACGACTGGCCTCTCGCTTCAAAAGCTCACCTGCTTACTAGTGAGCAACAAGCGCTATCATCGATTTCTCGCCAAATTCGTTCGAACCGACAACTGGAACGCTTATTTCATGCGACCTGGCGTCAACCGGTAATGTTCGGCAAAAACAATGCTTTTGACGTTAGACTCTACGGCGGTCAGAACTACGCGCAACAGTACGACAAAAATGGCGACATGCTAGAGCAACAAAGCAACACAGCACTTGTTAAGTCTGCCGACAGTGAATCAGAGTTCGGCTATGACGCTACTGCAGATTTGAATAGTAACGAAGGCAGTACAACCACTCAAAGCGTAACCGAAATATCCACCACTTCAGATATCTTTGCTGATATTGACCGCCGGCTATCGAACCCACAAGCTATAAAGTATGAAGCGTTTAAGGCATTAGATACCGCCATAATTGTAGAGCAAGGCGACGACAACGCCCTAGACCCATCGCTTAGAACACCCATCTGGGAAATTGACGGCACAATAAAAGTATTCCTCAAATACATTAACCGCGTGCCGTATCTTCATGTGGATGGTGAGATGTTCTACCGCCAACCAGTGCCGCTAAGTTACTTTAGTAGTGAAGAAAGTAACGCCGCATCTGCTGGCCAAGCAACACCAACCGAATATAAGTTGGTGTCAGTCCCGTTAGCCGAACAACGACGGGTGATCAGTACTCAACTGCATTACTTTGACCACCCACTGTTTGGGTTTGTCGTGCAGATCCGCCGTTACAATCGCCCTGATATCAGCGAGTAGCATTATGCTCGCTCGCTAAAGATTGAGCGCTTTCTAGGTTGCAAAGTTTGCTAGCAGTAGTTTTTTTAGCATTGCGTTAAGGCACTGGTTAAAAGCAGCAAAAATTTAGTTAAGAGAATTGGTTTTTATGAAAATTTACACTCGCACTGGTGATAAAGGCAGTACACAGATTTATGCCGACAAAGCCGTACGTGTTGATAAAGATGATTTGGTCGTACAGAGCTACGGCGACATGGACGAACTTAATAGCCATATTGGTTTGCTAGCCGCTCATGTTGATGAAGTACATCAGCCTATGCTGCACGATATTCAGCGTAACCTGTTCCAAGCTGGCTTTGCCATCTCTGCAAGCTCTACATTAAAGCAAGCCGACGTTGAAAGCTTAGAAGGCCTGATAGACACCATTACAAGTAAAATGCCGCCCAATACGTCATTCGTACTGCCCGGCGGCTGCAAAGCTGCTGCGCAAGCTCATGTATGCCGTGCTGTATGTCGCCGTGCTGAACGCGCTGTTATCAGCCTTTCCAAGCACTACGACGTCCCCGAAGTAGTACACGCGTATTTAAACCGCTTAAGCGACTTCCTTTTCACGTTTGCGCGCTTTATGAATGTAGAAGCCGGGGTAGACGAAACTAAGGTGTAAAGTGCGGGTATCTAATTGCCAATGATGCGCCCAAGGAAACAGGCAAACATAAAATCAGCTATAAAGCAGGCAAACGTACACCGAGATAACTTACTAGCATAAATGGTGAATAAAACGGTAGGTATAACACCTACCGTTCGCTTAATTGCTTTACCAACTCAACGGCACTGTCGTACTTATCATTGAGCCCTGCAGGCAAAACCCGCCCGTAAAGCGCCATCACCCGCTCTTGCTTCTGTAAATCGCCCTGACTTAAGTTAGAAAAGCGTGCTTCTAACCCATCCAGAATACTTTCTGCCCCTTCTGGATTATTGCAAGCAAGGACCATGTCGCAGCCAGCATCTAGCGCAGCCTCAGCACGCTCAACATAACCACCAGCTAGGCTTGCACCATGCATAGACAAGTCGTCAGAAAATACAGCGCCACCAAAGCCCAATTCACGCTTAAGTACATCTTGTAGCCATTTCGGTGAAAACCCAGCCGGTTTATCGCACACCTGGCTATAAATAACATGTGCAGGCATAACGCCATCAAGCATTGCACGCTCTATTAATCGTTCAAACACCACCATATCGGTGCTACGGATCTCCTCAAAATCGCGCTCATCTACTGGTAGTGCTATGTGCGAGTCTGGCGCCACGCTACCGTGCCCTGGAAAGTGCTTGCCAATAGCAGGCATATTCACGGCTTTTAACCCTTGAATAAGGTGGGTAGCAAGGCGTATGACCTCGTTTGCATTGTCAGCAAATGCCCTGTCGCCAATAACCTGAGATACCCCGTTAATATCAAGTACCGGCGCAAAGCTAAAATCGATATCTAGAGTTTTAAGCTCGTGGGCTAATACTAGCCCACAGGCCTTAGCATAAGCTGCACTTTCATCCTGATGCTCTGACTGCTTTAAAATACTGCCCATTGCAGGTATAGCAGTAAAGCCCTCGCGAAAGCGCTGTACGCGGCCGCCTTCGTGATCGACGGCTATTAATACCGGCCGTTTTGCATAGCGCCTAATATCTTTAACCAGCGCAAAAAGCTGGCGTTTGTCATGATAATTACGACTAAATAAAATTACGCCACCCACAACAGGATGGGCTAATTTTTCCTTTTCTTCAGGCAGAAGTTCTTCGGCCTGACAATCCAACATTAATGGCCCCACGGCACCGCCTTAGTATGTGTCATAAAACATCACTTCAATTTTGCTAGTTCTGTGGTTAGGATAGAGAAAAATAGGGAGTTTTACACGTGATAAATTGGTTCAAGTGGTTGGTTTTAAGTGTTTTAACACTGCTTCTAATAGCGGCTCTGGGGCTTTATATATCGCTTAGGCTAAGCTTACCCGCGCTTGATGGCAATAGTGCCACCTATCACGTAAACGCACCTACCGAGTTAAGCCGCGACAGGTTAGGTCACGCGGTCATTAACGCAGACGATATTTTTGATGCCGCCTACGCTTTGGGCTTTGCCCATGCACAAGACCGCTTTTTTCAAATGGACTTACAGCGGCGCGCCGCTTCGGGAAGTTTGTCGCAATGGGTCGGCGACGTAGCACTTGATATAGATAAAAAAGCGCGTTTTCACCAATTCGAAAAACGTGCAAAAGCCGTGTTTGATTACCTTCCCTCTAAACAACAAGAGCTTTTGGTCCGCTATGCGCACGGTGTTAATGACGCTCTGTCGGAATACACCCTACCGCCGTTTGAGTACCTAGCCGCAGGTGTTGACATAAAACAGTGGCAACCTACCGACAGTATTCTTGTTATTTACAGTATGTATTTAGACTTACAAGGTACTCAGGTAGAACTAGATTTAGCAAGAGAAGCACTACTTTCAACTTTCGGAACTGATATATATAGCTTTATTACCCAGCCAAGTAATTATCAAGCAGCATTAGACGCCAGCGAAATCCCGTTACTTGAGGCCGAAATACCTGACTATCCAGCTTCCCTTCGTACCCTTACCAACCAGCAGAGCACGGAAAGTGACCAAAGCACTGAGCCCAGCACCGTAAAGAGTACAGATCAAGGCTCAGCTCAGCCTACTTCTACTACTTCTACTACTTCTACTACTTCTACATCAACTATTACAACCGCGAAAACTACAAGCAATCGCAAAAACAACAACACTGCCATTGCTCGGGCTCAATATAACGGAACTGAGCTTCCCGATGTCGGCAGTAACAATTGGGCGGTTACCGGAAGTCACACCGCAACAGGTGCAGGCCTTTTAGCGAACGATATGCACTTAGGCTTGCGTGTACCTATTATTTGGTATCGCGCCCAGCTTAACTACCAGGAATCGGGTAGCAAGGTGCAGGTAACTGGCGTTTCTTTACCAGGTATACCCGGAATAGTAGTGGGTACCAACGGTCATATCGCGTGGGGCTTTACTAACGCAAACCTTGATAATGTAGATTGGATAGAGCTAGATAATACAACGCCCACTAACACGGTAACAGAGCGTATTCCCCTACCCGACGGTGAGCATGAGTTTACATTTGAAGTAAGCGAATACGGCCCTGTAAAAGAACTTAACGGCAAACGGTACGCGCTGAACTGGGTCGCGCACCATCCCTTTGCTGCTAATTTGGGTATCATAAATTTCGGCGCCGCAAAGGATGTCAAAAAAGCTATTACTATAGGCAAGCGCATTGCCATTCCAACACAAAACTTAGTTATTGTAGATGAAGCCGGTAATGCCGCGTGGCTTCCTGGCGGCGTGGTTATGGATAGGCAAACGGCGTCGTTCACCGCTATAAAACAGCAAGATGCGACGGTGCCTGAGCGTGCTGCAAAACTGCCTATGTTGTTAAACCCTGAAATGGGAAGAATATGGACAGCCAATGCCAGAGTTATATCAGCTGACGACTTCAAAGTATGGGGCGACGGTGGCTATGCCCTTGGTGCCCGCGGGCAACAAATAAGAGACAGGCTCTTTGAGAAAGATACCTTCAGTGAAACCGATTTTTACGCTATTCAGCTAGATAATCACGCCCGCTTTCTTATTCCGTGGCAACACCTGTTATACGGCTTGCTTAACATGCAAGATATTGAGTTCAAACCAGACCTTGCCTATTTAAACGCGTGGAAAGAGTGCGCATGTGAAGACTCGGTAGGCTATACCTTAGTTAAACACTTTAGGCGCGAGGTAATACAAACCCTTTTTGGTGGTTTACTTTCGAACTTAGATCAACAAGGTGTAAACAGCCGCACCCTGCTACGAGGCATCGAACCAGCCACTTGGCAGCTTATCCATAGCCAACCTGATTCCTGGCTGCCTGCCGACACCGAAAGTTTCGACGAGTTACTGGTAGACGCTTACCGGCGTGCCAAACACAAATTATTAGATAAATATTCTCCGGTAGAGGCAAACATGGAAGCCTTGGCTTGGGGTAAGGTTAATGCCTTATCGGTAGAGCACCCCTTTGCTAGTCAAATTCCATTAGTAGGAAGCATGTTAAATATGCAGCAAGTGGAAGGCTTTGGCGATACCTACATGCCCGCTGTGCAAGCCCCTAGCTTTGGCGCATCGGAGCGATTTTTTGTAAGCCCAGGTCACTTAGAAGACGCCATTTTAACCTTACCTGGTGGGCAGAGCGGACACCCGCTGTCAGACTTTTTTACAGCCGGTTTTAACGACTACGCCACTCACGCGGCAACGCCCTTACTGCCAAGCGAGCCTATACACAGCCGAACCTTCTATAAAAAGGAGGTTGAATGACACCCGCAATCACACTACTTACTAAAAAGCGTATCGCACATACGGTTTTAAAATACGATCACGATGCCAATGCTGCGTCTTACGGTCTGGAGGCTGTTGAAAAACTAAACCTTAACGCCGATACCGTATTTAAAACCTTAGTGGTTAGCACAGACACCAATAAATTGGCCGTTGCCGTAGTGCCCGTAAACACCAAGCTAAGCGAGAAGAAAATGGCAAAAGCATTAGGCGTAAAAAAGGTAGAAATGGCACAGGCAAACGCGGTAATGGTTGCCACTGGATACGTATTAGGTGGGGTAAGTCCGTTGGGCCAGAAAAAGCGGTTAGCCAGCGTTATTCACAAAAGCGCTGAAGGCCTTGCCACTATGCACGTAAGCGCGGGAAAGCGAGGGTTAGAAGTGGCGCTTTCTCCTGCCGATTTAGCTTTGCTAACAAGCGCCAAATTTGCGGATATTTCGGTAAAGTAACTTTTTACAACCCAATATATGGTTAGCTGCGTTAGCAAAAACTTACAATGCAGCTTTTGGTTATGCGACTGCCGCCATTATATTCTTAAGGTTTTCGATTGGTTTGAGCCTTTTTTTAATCAGCACATCTTCGTTTATCTTAAGGATTATACCTTTCAGTAAATCAGTGGTGTTTTCTATGTGCGAGAGTGATTTAAGGTGCTCTATGTCTTCGAATATCTTACGCCCTTTTAGCGATAGGCGCTTTTCTGATCTACCTTTTGCCAAGTCACTTTGAAGGTAACTCGCTATCTTTTTTGCTGACTTTTCATCTTCAGACAATGAGTGAATGTAGTACTTCATCATGCTTGGAACAAAGTCTGTAGTTGCACCGATTTCCATTGTCGCTAAATTTAGAATATCGATTAAATGCGCAGGTAAACGCCCTTCCACTGGCTTTCGCTTTGCTTCATATTGACGTTTAACCGCAGGTGTAGATTGGTGAGGTAACACGGTTACGCTTTCACACTTATCGCATACCCCCACCAAAACCTTTTTAACCACTCCCGTACCATCACTGAAAGGAACATCTCTTAATTGAAATGTTGCATTTTCAAATGACTGGCACGTGCTGCATGCTGCTTTCTGCGACTCGCCGACTTTGAAAATTTTCATATCTTTTCCTTAATGATGGACGCTAATAAAAACGCTATTCGGCTCTACGAAATACCATTTAACATACCAATTATGACCAGCTCGCCGTGTCTTAATTATGTGTACCGTAATGCTGCTATCAAAATGATGAGGGCTGGAAGAATAATCGTTTCCTCGACTTCGACCTATAATTTCGGCAACTTCCTCAAGCGACACTTGCCCAATTGCCAATAAATTTTTAACGTCAATATCGTTTCTCTGCTCATGGGAAACGTATCCTTTATTCAGACAGTCAATGACCTGTCGCTTTATTTCCTTGTAACGCACCCAGCACTCCACATGCACGACAAATGTACGCCAAATTGCGTACATTTTCAAATCAAGCTTTCAACAAATTTATAGTACGAAAAGTAGGAAGGGGTATGAAGCTGGTCTGTGGTATAGGTTTCTGGTGAGTGTTTGAGTGCAGCGCGAGCAATAGCCTAAGTCATAGCCTAGATCATAACCTAAGCCATAACCTAAATCATAACCTAATTGGCCGCCTGCGCTAACCACTGTTTGCGTGCTTCTTCAAGCGCTGCTTCGTCAGGCTGTTCGCTTCCTGAAATAGCTACAGCAATTTGTTGAATAATAGCGTCGCGCTTTTCAATCAACGCATCAGTGCGAGCAAACAAGTCTTTGGCTTCAGGATATTGTTCTTTAAGTACATCTACATCTTCTAGCGCGTAATAGCGTGCTTCAAAGGCTTCGTTATACAGCTGGCGTTTGGCATTAAAAATTACGTAGTCTTTCGCAGTCTCTGAATTAAGATAATCCATATCTTCTGAAGATAGACTAGCAGCCTGCCCTACTTCACGGGCCTGCACCATCCATGAATCAACAGCTTCGGCGTCATCATTTTTAACAGCCTGCTTTACACCCTGCTGCAAGTCGCTTGCGTGCAGAATTTCCATTACCGTTATAAGTGGAACTTGCGCTGCATCTTGATCTCGGTTGTCTGCATCTACCGACAAATAAGCAAACCATGAAAAGGTAGCGGCAACAATAATAGCAAGAACAACAAGTGCTTTTTTCACACTTTCCTCCAAAGAAATTGCATATGAAATTCAGTGCGGGTGCACTGTTAAAAGAAGCAATACAAAAAGAGCGAGATACCCCGCTCTTTTTCAGTATTGTAACGACCTAAAGATTATTGGTCGACAGGCTCAGAGTTTTCAACTCGGCTTTTCAGTTTTTGACCCGGGCGGAATGTAACCACGCGGCGCGCTTTAATTGGAATGTCTTCACCAGTTTTAGGATTACGGCCAGGACGTTCGTTTTTATCACGCAGGTCAAAGTTACCAAAACCTGACAGTTTTACTTGCTCACCAGATTCCAGAGCGCCTTTAATCTCTTCGAAAAAAAGCTCTACCAGATCCTTCGCATCACGCTTGTTAATGCCTAGTTTCTCGAATAGGTGTTCAGCCATCTCGGCTTTGGTCAATGCCATAGTTTACTCTCTTAACGCGGCCCCAAACTCAGATTCCAGACCTTTAACCACAGTATCTACAGCTTGCTGAATTTCAGCTTCTTCCAAGGTTTTATCCGGATCTTGTAAATGAAGTGACAAAGCAAGGCTCTTATAGCCAGGCTCAATTCCCTTGCCTTTGTACTCATCGAACAAGTTTAGAGCAACTAGTTGATTTACGCCAATATTTTCTATGTAAGAAAGTACATTTCCTACACGCACTTCATCTTTAACCGTAATAGCAATATCACGGCGATTCGATGGGAAGCGCGATACTGGTACAGCTGACGGTAACTTGCGATCGGTAATGGCATCTACCACTAGTTCGAACACAAATACGCGGCCGTTAACACCAAGCAATTTAGTAAACTGCGGGTGTATAGCACCAATATAGCCAACTTCTTCATCATTAAGCAAAATTTTTGCCGTCATACCAGGGTGTAACGCACTATGCTGCCCTGTGACGAACTGGAACTCACCGGTTCTGCCTGTAAGTGCCAACAACGCCTCAACGTCTGCTTTCGCATCGAAGAAATCAACCGGGCTGTCGCCCAAGTCCCAATGTTCTTCATTACGACGCCCTGCTACTACACCACCAATTACTTGCTGTTGCAATACACCATTTGGCGCATCTTGTTGAGGAATAAAGCGTAATCCGGTTTCAAACATGCGAACACGTTGTTGCTGACGCTTCTGATTATAAGCAGTAGCACCTAGCAAACCCGGCCATAAACTTACACGCATTACCGACATATCAGATGAAATTGGGTGTGGTAGCACCATACCTTTTACGTCTGGGAATAATGCGTTTTGAATTTTAGGATCAACAAACGAATAAGTAATTGCTTCATTATAGCCTCGGCTTAAAAGCAACGACTTCATGGTGTTTAGAGGCAGCTTGGCTTCTTGCGAAGGTAGCATTGCCAACGTCGCTTTTGGTGCCACGTTTGGAATGTTGTTGTAGCCGTATACGCGCGCAATTTCTTCAATCAAATCTTCTTCAATTGAAATATCGAAACGATAGCTTGGCGCAACCGCTTCCCAGCCGGCTTCGGTTTGCGTTACCTCTAAACCAAGGCGGTTTAGCATTTCCGTTACTTTTGCATCGTCAATGCTAATGCCTAGAACGCGAAACAAACGTTCACGACGAAGCGTAACCGTAGCTTGCTTAGGTAGCTTGTCTTCTGCTACAGCTTCAACGACAGGGCCAGCTTCACCACCGCAAATTTCTAGTACTAGTGCAGTAGCGCGCTCCATGGCTTTACGCTGAAGCTGTGGGTCTACACCACGCTCATAGCGGTGCGACGCATCGGTATGCAAACCGTACTGACGGGCACGGCCCATAATGGCATCGCGGCTAAAGAACGCACTTTCAAGCAAAATATCTTGTGTTTCAGTAGTTACACCAGAGTGTAGGCCGCCGAAAATACCCGCCATTGCTAACGCTTTGTTGTCATCAGCAATAACTAACGTATTGCTTTGTAACTTAGCTTCGGTCTCATCAAGTAACGTAAGCTTTTCGCCATCGTTCGCCATACGCACGTTAATGTTGCCTTCAATGCTGGCAAGGTTAAACGCGTGCATTGGCTGGCCAAGCTCTAGCAATACAAAATTAGTCACGTCTACAATGGGGTCGATGCTGCGAATACCGCAACGACGTAGCTTTTCAACTAACCACAGTGGCGATGCAGCTTTAACGTTAACGCCCTTAACCACACGGCCCAGATAACGTGGGCATGCGTCGTCAGCGCTTAACGTAATTGATAATTTATCATCAATAGTTGCGTTTACCGCAGCTACTTCAGGCTCGCACACGTCAAGGTTATTAAGTACGCCAACTTCACGGGCAATACCGCGAATACCCAAACAGTCTGCGCGGTTTGGTGTTAGGTCTACTTCAATAGCGTTATCATCAAGACCAAGGTAATCGCGAATGTCTGCGCCAATAGGTGCGTCGGCTGGAAGCTCGATAATACCGTCGTGGTCGTCGCTAATACCTAGCTCAGAGAAGCTACATAGCATACCGAATGACGGCTCGCCGCGAAGCTTCGCTTTTTTAATTTTAAAGTCGCCAGGTAATACAGCGCCAACAACAGCAACTGCTACTTTAATGCCCTGACGGCAGTTAGGCGCACCACAAACGATATCAAGTAGCTCTTCGCCACCTACGTTTATTTTAGTTGCGCGCAGTTTGTCGGCGTTCGGGTGCTGACCGCACTCAACGACTTCACCTACTAGCACGCCTTTAAAATCGCCTGCTACTGGCTCAACACCGTCTACTTCTAGGCCAGCCATGCTCAACTGTTCAGACAGCTCATGTGCCGACAGCGACGGGTTAACCCACTCTCTTAACCATTTTTCACTGAATTTCATGTGTACTCTCTGCCTTAGTTGAACTGCTTAAGGAAACGAAGATCGTTTTCAAAGAACGCGCGCAAGTCGTTAACACCATAACGAAGCATAGTTAAGCGCTCTACGCCCATACCAAAGGCAAAACCTGTGTACTCTTCTGGGTCGATACCCACAGCTTTAAGTACATTTGGGTGCACCATGCCGCAGCCCAATACTTCAAGCCACTGACCGTTTTTACCCATAACGTCTACTTCAGCTGAAGGCTCAGTGAACGGGAAGTAAGACGGACGGAAGCGAATTTCTAGTGACTCTTCAAAGAAGTGATGTAGGAAGTCATGCAAAATACCTTTAAGGTCGGTAAAGCTAACGTTCTTATCAACCATCAAACCTTCCACTTGGTGGAACATTGGCGTGTGAGTTTGATCGTAGTCGTTACGATACACGCGCCCTGGCGAGATAATACGCAATGGTGGCTTTTCCGCTTCCATAGTACGAATTTGAACACCAGAGGTTTGCGTACGAAGCATCATGTCTGGGTTGAAATAAAAGGTATCGTGGTCGGCACGCGCTGGGTGATTCGCAGGAATGTTCAGTGCATCGAAGTTGTGAAAACCATCTTCAATTTCAGGGCCAGTCTTAACTGAAAAGCCAAGCTCGCCAAAGAAAGATTCAATACGCGCAATCGTGCGGCTTACCGGATGCAAGTTTCCTGGCTTTTCAGTGCGACCAGGCAAAGTTACATCAATAGCTTCTTCAGCTAGCTTTTTGTTTAGCTCTTCAGTGCGTAAAAACTCACCTTTTGCAGAGATAGCTTGCTGAATAACTTGCTTAGCTTGGTTAATCTTTTGGCCCGCGGCAGGACGTTCTTCGTTCGATAACTTTCCAAGCCCTTTAAGTAAGTCGGTAAGTTTACCTTTCTTACCCATGAATTCGACCCTAACTTGGTCTAATGTGGCTGCATCTTGTGCAGCGTCAATCTGGCTTTGTGCCTGATTGATAATAGCGTCAAGCTCCATGTTTTCCTCAATTTACATGATGACTGCATGGCCAAAGCATAGGAAGAATTATTCTGTGCGCTAAGGCTTGCCTGAAATAAAAGCGGTAGTTTACACGAGTGACTGACATTACCGCTACCCTATATAGCTGATAATGGCGAAAATTTAGAAAACAAAATGCCTTTAACAAACAAAGCAATAAAGATTTATATATTTTAGAATTCAAATTAGCTTGTGAACATCCCCGTAAATAACTAGACTTTTGATGTTGGTTTTCGAAGGCCTTCCGTGACACTCGTCGTATCTCAGCAGCTCTTATAGTAAGCGGTTCGAATCTAGGCTGCTTCTATTTATCATCATCCATACAAGAAAGGAATTTCAAATGAAAGTCCAAATTGTTTTTCTTACTCTATCGAAGCTTTTTTTTTCTCTTTCTGTGTTGGTGTTTCTGGCCTCTTGTAGCAGTTTTACGCAACAGGTCAACCATAGTAAAAGCGAACAAATGGGAGATAGGATCTTATCATCGATAAATACCGATTCTGACGTTAACGAATTACAACTAGCCGAAATTATTTCTAATGTCGCAGAATCAAATAGTACAAGTAAGCTTACAACTACTCAAATAGAAGCATCTATAGCATTGTTTAATGAAGGGCTTCTGTCTGCAGTTAGTAATGAAAACTTTGAACGTCTGTCACTATTAAATGGCGAAAATCAATCGGTAAAAAACCAAAAAGTTCAAACGTTATTCACCCTTTTTCCTGATCACGCTAAATCGATTGCGACTAATCTCACAAAATACGGCGTTTATGATGTAGATGAATTACTCGAGCTTGCTGTAATTAATAATTTGGACCCCTCCACTATTCTGCACGCAACCGCAGCTGGCGAAAATCCGGATATTATGAGGATTGGCTGGGGAGGCAGCGGCGCGTTTAGTAGTGTCGTTGAATATAACGGCGACATATACGCGTCATCCGACGTAACTGGTGTTTGGAGACACGAGCGCCCTCATTGGTACCCTGTTGTTAAAGGGCTTACTAATTACAATATCACAGGCCTTCTTGTTCACAACAATTCTCTCCTTGCTGCAACAAAAAAGCAGATACTAAAGCTCGGTGAGGATAATGTGTGGTCACCTGTAGGTTTAGCGTTAAATACATACCGAAATACGACGCTTCAACTGCATTCAACTTCAGCAAATGGTACTACTTGCTTTGCAGCACTTGAAGCAAGGCTCGGCTGTATAGATGAGCAAGGCAGTGTATCGAGGAAACATCTCTCGTTAAGCAAATTAAAAGGTGTTTACTTCAGTGAAGAAGATAACAACTACATCTATGGTTTTAACGATAATAAACTTTACAGAATAGATATGTTTGATGGTAGCCATACTCTTGAATATACGTTTCCCAAAAACATTTTGCGTATAGCAAAATTAAGTAACGACTCAGAGCCTTTAGTGTTCACTCAAAACGGCATCTACGAATTTGGCTCTTTTGCCAACGTCAATATAGAGCTAAATAATAAAAGCATTGTGAACGTTTTAATAGACTCGAGCCCAACTGGTAAGCACTTTGTAGCACTCGGAGGGCAGTGGAACGCTACTATTCATGAACTAACTGCAGAGCCTTCTGGTTTGTCCATAGGCTCGAAGGTTAATATTGTTTACGACAGGTCACTCCCCTACAGACAATGGCGGAAATCAATGACTAAACCAATTGGTATGCCGCACAATGTAAAAGGTAAAATATGGTTTGGCGATTATTGGGGAATATACGCGTATGATATCAATTCTAATCAGTTTTATGAGAAATCATATGATGCTAGCAATTTTGTAGGTACCGATATTCATATAGCCAACAATACTCTATATATAACCGCTATGGACAACGGCCTAGTATCAATGCCGTTAGATAGGCCGAATAAATTCACGCCCATTTTCCCACGAAAATCATCAGACTGGTTGTTAGCTGGCCATGCATGGTCTGTTGACAGTAACGCAGAAGGTGTTTTTGCCACACTTTCACCATGGAACCTGTCGCAAGACTATCTGCTATCGGCTGATTCAGAGAACAAGTTTCGAAATGTTCAAAAAATTGATGACTCAGAGTCAAGACAAGATACAACTACTTTTTGGGGACAAAGCTACTCAAGAAAGCTTGTGCTAGGCGATGATATTTTTGTATATAAGGACGGATCCGATAACGGCGGACTGTATAAATTAAATTACTCTTCAATTGATAGTGATAATGACATTCAAGAAAGTACTAGCCAAAAACTATTCTCTACAGAAAAAAATCGTGTTTATCGTGCATTCACGGAATATCAAAATTATTTGGTTTCTTTTCACATAGATGAACAAAAGAAACTTTATTTCCATGATATCAACACTGGAACATTGGTCAAAACAATTAATGCTCCAATTGGGTTGTGGGCTTTTGAACTGCAGGTTATAGAGGATACATTGCACTTACTGGGCTCAATGCGAGGAGCTGTAATCTATAGATTTGATGAAACCAATGAATCTTTTACTGAATTGGTTAAAATACCGTCTGCATCAGCCTTCATGACAATTAAAGAAGCTCCCGACCATTCAATCACACTAGCAGGTGCAATTGACTGGAGCGCTGAGCCAAATGGAAAACTACTACTAAAAAAACAAGATGAAGAAGACTGGATTGATATAACTTGCCTGCTATCAAACGAAAGCGGGGCAGTCGATATTGAGTTCACAGAAGGTGGTGAGTACGTATATATTCTTCAGCAGGTTAGTTCGGTAATTAGAATAGAGGTTTCAAAGCTACAGAGTTATCAAGGCTGCGCAAACTGACATATTTTAAAAGTTGAGTTTTGGTAGAAGAATAGTGTTTGAGCTTTGTGGCGAAAAACACCTTCCACTACAGTAAGTAGTTCGATTATGTTAAAAGATAATAGTAAGATATTCAGTACATGAATATCTGTGTAATGAGATGCTATCTAATGAAATGTATTGCCGAAAAAATTAGCCCTACACAAGCAGAAGAGCAAGCATTAAAAGCAGTAGGTCACGAGCTAAAAAACGATAGTGTTAGCGTGATTTCGTTTATTAATGCCCACGCCTATACAATGGCCAATAAAAACAGTAAGTTCAGAGATTGTTTACTAGACGCTAGCATACTGTTCAGAGATGGTATTGGCGCAAAAATACTATTAAAAAAATACGGCAAGCCCGTTGGCTATAACGCTAACGGTACCGATTTAATACCGTTAATCTTAGACCGTTTCAAAGGGAAGTCAGTATGTTTTATCGGAACAGAGTCTCCTTACATAGAGCAAGCTGCATCAATCTATAAATCAAACGGTCACAATGTTAAAGCTTTTATGGATGGCTTTCAAAGTAACGAAAAAATGTTTGAGTTTGTAGAGGCACATCAACCCGAAATATTAATACTGGGCATGGGTATGCCGAAGCAAGAGTACTTTTCAGCATTCCTACAGCACAACTATGAAAATCCATTGGTTGTAGTGAACGGCGGCGCCATATTTGATTTCATTGCAAACCGTTTTACGCGCGCCCCCTCTATTTTTAGAAAACTTAATTTGGAATGGCTTTATCGTTTAATGAATGAGCCAATTAGATTATTTAATAGATATGCTATAGGTATACCGAAGTTTTTCTGGATATTACGGAAAAATATGAAACAAGAAAGATTAGGTTGATATCAACCTAATCATTCATTGTCCCGCTTCGTTCTCACCCAGTTCTTCTCTCGGTTTGAAACAAAAGTGCGATAAACACTGAATTTGCCTAGCACAAAAGGAATCATGCCTTTTAGTTGTGCTGGTGGTAATATTTTTTTCCCATATTTAAACCATACACAGACAATTGCTAAAGCAAAAACAGAGATACACATCCCTATGACTGCAGACCAATAAAAACCGTCGAAAATTGCAGCGATAAACGAGACAACTAAAGTAAGAATTGTGAGTATTATCCACATAATAGTTGGGGGAATTGCTGCATCTAATGCCTGAAAAAACAACCTGAAGTTTAGCTTTTTCAGGCCTTGCAGCATCATACTTGGCATTTTCTTTACAACAGATAGATGGCCATGTTCCCAACGCTTTCGTTGGTTTTCGAGCCCTTCATTATTCTCAGGAAATTCACTCGTCACTAAAGCACGGGGAACAAAAGTCACTTCTTCCCCCCCTCGCACTATGTGCAAACCTAGCTCAAGGTCTTCAACAATACTAGAAGACGCTAAAGAGTATTTATTTAAGACTGTCTTTGGAAAAGCCATACCAGAACCTTGAAGATGGCAGCTGATTCCTAGCCTTTTTTGGCCTAATGGTCTCACCCAATTCTTTATCAGCCAAGTAAACTCACTGATATTGAGCTTTATGTTGTCTTTATTCGGCGATCTCATTAAATAAAGCGCCTGCGCTACGCAATTTTTCGTTTGTGACGCAGTTAGTAACGTATGTAGACTCCTTTCACCAAACAAGCAATCAGCATCCATAACAACAACGGTAGCAAACTCAACATCATTTTTTGTTAAGTAATCGACCCCGTATTGCAATGCATGACCCTTACCTACTAATTCTAAATTAGTACGTTCGATGCAGATAGCTCCAGCATCTCGACTAACAGCAGCCGTACTGTCTGAACAATTATCTGCGACAACCAATATCAAGTCGCCTTCTTTAACCTCTTTTCTTGCAGACATTATTGTCTTTGCAATACCTAACTCCTCATTATGTGCCGGAATTAGGACCACGCATGGCAGAGTATTGTTACTGTTGTTTACTTCAACCGAGTTACTGTTTCGAAGACCTAGAAATAGCTGTAAAGAAAGAAAGGCTGATACAAAAGCCACGATAAAGAAAACAATATCTAGTAGAATCATTTATTCTTTTGCTCCAACCAGCACAGCTAATTTTTCAGCTTCTGTCGTTATATTATGTTCTTTCTTCACCGCTTCGAAAGCTCTTTTTCGAACCGCATCTAACTTACCTTGACTCATTTTGGTAAACGCTACTAATGCGTCTTCGAGTGAAGCAACGGAACCAGGAAACACCAAAAAGCCTGTAACCTTATCGACTACAAGCTCTGGTATGCCTGCAATAGCCGTACTAATGACAGGCACACCTGTAGCCATAGCCTCCATAATAGCCACGGGTAAACCTTCGGCAAAACTAGGTAACAGCATTGCGTCACTTTTACTTAGTAACTCTTTAATTTCGATGCTATCAACCCAACCCGTTATGGTTACATTACCTTGCAGATTGTGCTGCTTAATGAAAGACTCTATTTCTACT
This sequence comes from Alteromonas sp. 5NW40-0090, assembly GCF_057552975.1. NCBI lineage: Bacteria > Pseudomonadati > Pseudomonadota > Gammaproteobacteria > Alteromonadales > Alteromonadaceae > Alteromonas > Alteromonas sp. 5NW40-0090. The sequence continues at coordinate 164,356 of NZ_BAAJLT010000003.1, read as the reverse complement.
CGCATTTCGCCATCACCCGCTAAAGTAAGGTGTGCCTTAAAGCCAGCGTTAATAAAGCGAGAAAATGCCTCTAATAACAGTAGTTGACCTTTTTGTTCGCATAAACGACCTATACATAAAAAACGGTATTCATCCCCTTCCCTTTTCGAGTTTAGAGTTTGCTCGTGAAAAAAGTTTTCTTCAAGACCACAATGGACAATGCCCACTTTCCGCCAATCATCATAATCAGCCCAGCGAAAAAGCTGCGATTTACAATAATTAGTTATCGCTATCACTTTACTAGCGTATTTTATTTTTTGATTTAGATTAAGTGTTAAAGGTTTGTCAAACTCTTCAGGCCCATGAACGGTAAAACTATAAGGTACGCCGCTAATGATGCTTGTGTACATAGCTACTTCGGCCGGATTGGTACCAAAGTGCGCGTGTATGTGGTCTACCTCACTTTCTCTGCAAACTTTCGCAACGTTGCAACTTTCCACCAAATAGATTAAGTGGATTAAAAAACTTTGCTTTGATGCGGAGTGCATTTTGAATAACACTTTTAAAGCTTTAAAAAAACCTTTTGGGTTTTCTGAAATTGCACTAAAAACGTGCTTCAATAATTCAAACTTGGGCTGTTGGAGTACATAATGAGTTTGCTTATACTCTGCGTAGTCAATTTCGCTCATGTCGTTCGGATCATCAGAACGCATAGCAACCCTTAAAACTTCTATACCATTCTCTTCATGCGACATTATTTCTCGTCTAATAAAGGTATGGCTTACTTTAGGGTACTGATTAATAAGATAAAGAATCTTCATTTAAGTAAAGTCCTTTTAACGACTTGAGCTACCTTTCTAAAATGGCCACCCATGAATATTTTATAAAGTTCGGAAATTCTGATATCGGTTTGAGGGTAACCACTATACATAGTAGCTAACAAATGTGACTCTTCAGAGCGAGTTAATGGCTGAAGCTTATTCATCAATCGATTGAATGCGAAACGAATCTTGTCGGCAGGTTTGCCAGTTATTCTCTCGCCTTCGTGGTTCTGAATTTGGATATAAGAACGAGAGTTTACATTCAAGATATCTCCGTATTGATTAGATAACCGCAACCAAGTATCCCAATCTTGTAATGCTGGCATCTGTTCATCAAAGCCTCCTACCGCTTTCAAATAAGAAGTTTTGGTGAACACTTGGTTACCAACTACATTACCTTTTCTCAACTTCTGGTAAGTAGCTACTTTGGTATCATAACACGCTACTGGACCACTTTTTCTATGCTCTACAACACTATCAAACAGGGCAGAAAATACTTTTTTATTTACTGTATATTCTTGCCATTTCTTAATAAATGTTTCTATTCGCCACGGTTCAAAGTAATCGTCGTCATCTAACCCAGATATAAATTCCCCTTTAGCCATCGAAATTGCTTTATTACGACCGTAACACGCTCCTTTTGACTTACCAGATGTGTTGAGGATTGCGGTTAATATACCTTGCTCATGCATTTCCATTAGGTATTCTTGACTGCCGTCTGTTGAGCCATCATCGGCTACTATTAAATGAATTGACAAGTGAGTTTGATTTAAGACTGATTCTATAGCTCTTTCAAGAAGCATTCGCCTATTGTAGGTTGTAATATAAACTGAAACTAACAAGCTTTATCCTTAATTCGAGTTTTGTAGCAAGCAGATTACTAATGAGAATGCTATCAGAATCTGAACCTGTCATTCCTTAATTTATGATAGCTTTCTTTCAATATCAAAAAGGTTTCTGGCTCGGCTTGCTGTTGCTGTATCACTGCGCCCTCTAATATTTTTCGTTAACTTTTCTAAACTTAGAAACACTTAACATGGCTAGCTTTCGATACTTTTAGAATACTATTTTAAATCATCAAGTTTAAGCTAAACTGACGCGAAGCAGATTTGTTTAGAGGCTACATCGCCCCCTGATGATCAAAGAACAGTCGATTGGTCATCCATACGACTTTTTAAAATTCTTTGTTGATTTGCGTTATGTAAGAACGGGGAGTGTAACACTAAAAAAGCCACTCAAAAGCGAGTGGCTTTTCAAAAGCTTGTAATCTTATCTTAACTTAGTGCTTCTTGAACCAAATACTAATGCGAAGGCCATAAGCATGAGAGAAAAAACACCCGGTTCACTCACCTCGACGAAACTTGCATCCGTAGTGGCGATATTGAATGACGACTGTGCGTTTGCACTTGAATTATCAAGATCATTGATGAAAACTAACTGACTAAATGTGCCCGTTAAGAATTTACCAACTTCAACAATAAAAGTCTCTGTGTTCCCAGCAACTTTGTATGTATTATAATCCTGCACACCAAACGTTTGCGATCCAGCAAATTGAAAATAACGATTAGCCCCTTCTATATAATCCTTTTGGTTATCAAACACTGTGTCGTTATCAAAACCAAATCCGTGTAACTCGCCCAATTGACTAGACGAAAAAGTAACCATTAAAATTGTGTCCGCATCTATATTATAAACACCTTCGAAAGCGACCCAGTTATTACCAAGCATATTTAGTGTTTTACCGTCGTTTTGCGCCTCAACGGTTCCCTTCAGAAACTGGTTGCTGTAATTAGTAAACGTGCCACTAAAATCTAATTCAATTATCGCCGCGTTTGCAGTGAAAGCGTATAAGGATAGCAGTACTGCTACAAATTTTTTCATAAGAACAACCTTTCAATATTATAGAATCATAGAATTTGTTAATCTACCTTCAAAAAATTAAGCAAGATATAAGCCAACTAAAATTGCCTTTACTATTCAATTAGTTAGAAAATCCTCGACACAAAAATGTAAAAGAAATTGACACTCGATTAGAGCTCACGTTAGTAGTCAGGTAGCGTAAGTTTATAATTCAATCCTTCGCATTGAGGTAAACTATTCTCACGAAAAGTTACTCATCTGACTAATTCAGTATTAAATCGAGCATATTCAGTACAACTAGCTCTTTTAAATGTTATGGATGCAGTCTCGACGAAAATACAATCTACGGAGTAAGAATGCTAGCGCAATTGCAGCTATAAATTGTAATAGAATGAAAGAAGCAACCCGTAGGAAAGTAATGTTATTATCAAACCAACTGGTAGCATAATATAAGCAACTGACAATCACTATTACTGTTAATATAGGGATAATCACTGAGATAAAGTAACTAGATAAAGATATTGGTAGCAGGCGTGAAACTAGAACCGGCTGAATAACTCCTCTAGAGATTACTAAAGCTATAACAGTTGCATACGCAGAGCCTATTATTCCAATGGCTAAAACCATCGGGTAAATTAAGATGATGACTAAACATATTTCAATTAAGCAAAGGCTCATAATACTATCGCCTTGATTTTTAGAAATCATTAATGGTGTGCATGGCCCCTGCGAGTTAGCGAGTAAAAAGCCTCCGGATAAAATTATTAAAACATCAAGAGTTCCTTCAGGAACTTCGCCGAGCCAAAGGTTTATAAACCAACTACTCAAAAAGTAAATGTTAATAAAAATGAGCGCAGCCATAGATGAAGACGCAAGCAGACTAATTCGAAAACTCTTTCTCAAAGCCTCACTATTGTTAGCGCTAAAAGTACTAAAATAAGGAGTCAACATTGTGATCAGCGCTGCAGAGAGTTGAACATAGATCTCAATAAGCCTCCCAGCGATTCTTAAAGGAACGACGGCAACTGCTCCAAGTACTAAACCACAAACAACTACAGCAGCATTATTTCTTAAGTAGTTATTTATATTTATAAACATAAACCTGCTACCTAACAATTTTATTTGATTCCATGACTCAGCAGAGCACGATGACAAACGAAAATCATTGAACAAACCAATTTTATGAGAAATTAACAACATAGCTGCTAACTGTAAAAATGAAGAGCAAGCAAACGCAATCCCAACGAAAAAAATTCCTAATCCGTAACCTAAACCAATTAAAATTCCGACGGAGCGTACGACAGAAACAACTACCTTTATCGAGTTTAAAACGCCAAGTTTAAACTTACCATTTAAGTAAGCCTGTGCGGCAACGCTTTGAAATGTAAAAACGAAATTTGCACCGATCAAAAAAACAAGTTCTGCTAAAGTAATATTTCCTTCGAATTTTGCAAAGTCAGGAAACAGACTGAATACAAAACTACTAATAGCCAGTATCAAAAAGAAAAAAACACCTATTAATAAAATTGCGAATAGAGCAGTAGAAAATTGAGCTGTATTTATTTCACTTTCTTTTAAAATTGGCGTCAATTTAGACACTATAGATCCTAACCCAAACTCAAAAAGCGTGATTTGAGTCATTACGGCAAAAACAAGCATCCACATCCCAAAATCATGTTCACCAAAATTAATATACATTTCACGGAAAACAAGCATTCCCAAAAAAATTTGGATCATTATATTTAGAATGTTATACGCTGCTCCATTAATAAGATTTCGTGTCATTTATACTCTCTTTTCTCTTTGAAATGATATTGTAGTACATCTAGTTAATTTTTGACCCTCTTTCGAAAATCTCAACAATAGCTTTAAAGCTTTATATAGCATTCCAAATGTTATTGCTTTTTTCCCGTAATAAGAATTTGTAGCGGAAAAGGAAGATAGCTAGAAAATGGTGCTAGTCTGTAAATAATATAAAACCAAAGAGGTGGCACTAAGAAAAAGAACACCAAATATTCTGGTGTGATTTTATCTGCGATTAAGATATTCCATACTCCCCAAAAAAACAAAAATGCTAGGCTATGAGACAAGTAGACTAAAAATGTAATATTTGCAATATTTGTTATCCGTTCGCGCCATATAGAAGACTTTGTTTTAAGCGCGAGAACATAAGAAATATCTATAAAGAGAAGACTCAACCCAGCTCGTTTAAACGTATCGTATAAAAAGAATTCTTCACCTAATATAGAAAACTCTACTGAAACCACTACACCAAGTGCTAATATATAAATTGCTCGAAAACAACTAGATATTTTCAGTTCTCCGACTTTATGTGCAACATAAATTCCTATTGTAAAAGCAACGAGTATTGTACTTCGCATGACTATAGGCTCAAAAGAGTAAAATGTATGAATTGCTAATACTATTAAAATTGCGTAAAAGCCAATTTTTCTAATTACAAATACAAGGCAGTAAGAAAGGAGAGAGCAAACAAAAAGGTCGCGTAAAAAAGCAAGACTTCCTGTTGCAGGTTTATTATTAACCGCTAAGAGCCCGTTAAAGAAAAAATCAAGTAAATCAAATGATGCAATGTACTCCATTCCCGGATAAGAAGAACCTTTGATATAGAACATGCCGGCGCTGAAGATAATCATCAATAGGTTCCAAAACACAAGAGGCAAAACGATACTTTTAAACCTAGTGAAGGCGATGGTACGCCAGCTTTTGTCTATTAACCCAAAGTATATTAAAAAACCACTTACATAACTCAGTGCTGTAACACTACTTCGGCCAAAAATATCGTAAAAAAAGATCTTAATTGGCTCAAAGAAATCCGGAATATATGCTTCTTTCATCCAAGGAGGTATGTGTACAATTATCATGAAATATATGCAAAGAACTCGAATATACTTTATTTGCAATGAAGTTGACTGGCTAAAAGCAAAATTCTTTATCAAGATTAATTCCTTATGAGTGAGCCTTTTTTACATTTTTTAATATCTATCTCATTCTATTCAAACTAATAAATGTAACTTGAAAAACCAAAATAATTTTTTTACGTTCTTTTTCTTAGCAAGTTTAACGACACTGTTCTTATCATTTTTTTTATAAATCCTACTAGATGAAAGGAAAATCCATTTAATGTCCTCATTCTAAATAAAAATTTCACATAAGTAATCAAACCTGACGTTTTGTTTTTTTCATATACTTGGTTACAATAACCAGTAGCGAATTTCTCTAAGTCTAACTGCATCAACCTCTTCACATTCTTTGAAAAAAATATCTTACTGTATTTATTTTCATACATTGTATTTTTCTTACATGAGAAATAGTGACTATAAAAGTATAACTCTTTGTCATCACTTAAATTTTCGCCATGATGGCGCTTCAAAGCAAGCGGTTCGGAAAGAACTGCAACGTCGGTAATACAACCAAGTCTCAAAATAAAGTCAAATTCTTCAGAATGTTTCATCAGGCTATCAAAACCGCCTATTAAGAGTGCGCTATGTCTATTAAACATCATCGTAGTTGCCGTACCTATAAAGTTCTCCCTCAACAAAATTGATTGAAACTCGGTTCCCTTTATCAAACGATCATGTGCTCTTTTCGCATTTATAGAACCATTATGTTTTTTACAAGAATCATCAATATTATCTACATAATAATTGCAACAAATTAAACCTAAATTTCCATCATGTTCTCGTGCAAAGTTTACTTTTGATTCAAGCATGGTAGACAGCCAGATATCGTCTACATCCAAGAATGCTACCCATTCATATGATGCGTTCGCTATTCCAACATTTCTAGCAGACGAAACACCATGATTAGCTTGGCTTATACTTTTAATCTCCACGCGGGATGATTCTTTGAGCCGCTCGATAATATCGCCACTGCTATCAATTGAACCGTCATTTACTATAACTATCTCTTTTGGAAGATAGGTTTGCTGATTGATTGATTCGACCGCGTCTTCTAAAAACTTCTCGCCGTTGTAGCAAGGAATTACAGCGCTAATTTCCATCAAAATTCTCCATATTTTTGATTGAGGACTTTGATAAACGAATTTCTTTCTCACCAAAACCTGTTTGCCAAAAATCTTTACCCGTTGCGTTACCAGTTATCTTATATACTTTAAAACCATATTTATTCGCAAAATTAGATGTTTTCTCGCTATATTCATAAATAATTTGTTTTTTGTTTAGTAACGCACCAATTATCATACAATGAAACCGTGTTGATATAAGCAGCTCTGATTCAGCTATTCTTTTTAAAATATTGTTTTCCTTGTAAGAATCAATTTTAACTTTATTACTATTGACCTTATTTTTTATTGATAGTGCTACTGGAATATCGTTAGAGTCTTCAAAACTCAGTAGATTTACTTGATAACCTTCATTAATAAATCTTTTTGATAAAGCAATTACCTCGTCTTCAAAATCAGTTTGTTTAACGCGTTGGTTTCCATCTTTTTCGACTTTGGTTACCGAAATTGATACTGCCCTATTTTCAGACTTTGTTCTATAGGAGGACATATCCATGGACATGACAACATCTGGTATTACTTCAACATTTTTTATGCCAAGCTCACTCAAGAGGTTTTCTGAATAGTTGTCTCTGACTTGCCAGAAATCTACAAATCCCGCCACATCACTTAGCTTTTTCATATATGCTTCTTTATCACTATACGGTCCTAAATTTGCACCAATTACAAAGTTTCTTCCACCAAATAGTTTGTTGCGTCTGAAAAGTTTTGTTTTCCAATCAAACCTTTTGAGGTTTACATCGTTGTCACCCATAAATAAACTTCCGCCGACAAGAGCAAAATCCGCTTTGAACTTCCATCGTGCTGCTTCTAATCTTCCATTTTTAATAAATTTAACTTGTTTTTCTACAAATTTAGGTTTTACCATCGGGCCATACATAAAATATTCATCATATTTTGTTTGATTAATTATCGAGGCAAACATTAAATCATCGCCTAAGTTAAAGTTATTATAACCAGCGACTATCAGTTTCTTGGACAAAATTAGATTCCTTCTAAATTATTAACTATTTGGGTAAACGATTTTTTCTGGCATGCCTAACCCAGATACTCTGCAATTTTGTTAAACCTACATTGAATATACGAAATGTAACGCCGGTTAAGCTAATCTTCTATAAATGGATATGTCGAAGAGTAAATCTTTAATTTCTCTTTGTAGATACTATTTTTGGGTCTTTGCGGCCGTTGGCTCAAAAACTCCTTCAACCTAGCTTTTCGACTATATGGTTCGATTGACTTTGGAACGGTGGACCTTTCTAACCATTCTACTTCTACTGTTTCCTTATTTTTATAACCTCTAATTTGCAGCCCTATACTGTTTATTTCCTCTTTATAATCACCTATCTCTATTGCGAGTGGGCTGTCTTGTATTAATACTAAATCTTTATCGTCTTTCATTTGTAGTAAAAGTATTAGACTTCGCAGCCCCCAAAGAGAACTAGCAGGTCCTGAGTATTCGTCCAAAAAGCGTAAGTCTTGCTTTAGATATCCTTGAGTAAGAACACCATTTGCTACACCTCCATTAGTAATAATAAACTTCCAAAGCTGGTCGAATATACGCTTTACTGTTCCGGCTTCCGCTGCATTATTGTTTAATAAGATCGAAGCAATTAAGGGAGAGGTTGCTGCAGTTCGATAACAATGACTTCGCCCGAATATAGGAAAACCTTTCAAAGTAAACAGCTTTTGATATGACTGACAAAATTTAAAATTTACATTTGAGATAAATTCGCTGTCATAGTTTTTATCAATTTCAGTTAACCAAAATAATGAATAGTGAAAACCCCAAGCGTTATAAAAGTCAAAGTTCTTTCCAACTCCGTCACTAAACCAACCATCCCCAACATAAAACGACTTAATTCTATCATAACTAGAGGAATCTAAGTCTTCACCTTCATTCAGCTTTGATAGAATTAATAAAATAGTTTGACGGAATAAATGCCAGTTATTATCAACAATTTTTTTCAAAGTACATTGTCGTAACCAATCAAATAAGTTTTGTTTCTGCAGTTTCGATAACCTTTCCATTACTCTATCGCGGGCTATCCACAACGCTAATGCGACATCCGCTCCCTCACAAATTAGCTGGCTATAGTCTTCTACTTTCCCCCAATAGCCCTTTGAGAGAGGATCTGTACCGTTGACTATCGCGCTGATAAACATGTCTTCAAGTGAGCGGCCTTTTTCTTTTTCAATGCTGGGGACATTGAAGTTCGGATTCATAAATACTGAAGCTATAAACGGCAAGAACCTCGTTGTGCCTTCAATAGCATCAATGTCTCTGTCGTTGTAACTAAAGGCCCCTTTAAAATAGGCTCGCGTGCAATCTAAACTTGTGCTTCGAACCCATGAGTCAACAAAATAAGTTATAAGGTGAACAACCCTATCTTCAAATGCTTGGTCCGAACAATACGTAGATTGTAGTTTGAGATCTTTATCTCGCGGAAAAGTTGGTATTCTAGATTTATATACTTGCGCATCGTAAAAGCGCTTGACAGACAACTTCAACCTAGCCACTGTCATAGTGCTTCCTTTAGTACATATGTTACAGTCAATTTTGTTCTATCCATCACTTAATCTTCTAATCATATCTGTCAACTCAGGAATAAAGACATTTACACCTTCATAAGATAAATGAACCTTATCTACGTAGTAACCTTTCTTATCTCCCATGTGTACGCACTTTTCGCTAGGGCAGAACGTTTGATATAGAGATAAATAACCATCCGATACTCCATTAAGCTCTTCTTTGAATTTACTATCCATCTCTTTTCTATTTTTTCGGTTCAGTTTTACAACTAGATCGTGACCAATAACTTCGGAAATCCCCTGTAAAATTGGAACGCTGGTCAGATAGTCCACTGGCGGCCCAATTACGATCACTTTACTCCCTAAAGCTTTAACTTTATTCACTTCTTCTACTAGGTGTTGCAAGTCTCCAGTTTCCCACATGGCAAAGTAAATAACGACTTCTGGTAAAGTTTCTTTTTGCCATATTTCAGACTCTACATACTCGTTCAAAAGCACGGCATTCTCACTCCATTTTTGCGGCCTTCCTGGTTTGTAGTTAACTCCACTTGCTTGCAAAAAATTAAAATCTGGCATCGCCTTGATCAATGAACTCGTAATATTTGCTGACAAGCTATCTCCAGTAACAAGGATGTTCGGGACTTCACTTTTCGAGGTAATACAGTCCGTGTAAGCTGCATCTATCCCTACTTTCTTTGACACAAAGAAGCACTCGTTCAAACGGTACAGCTCTGGTGTTCCTTTCATTGTTAAATAAGTAAATGCCCTAGGATTTTTCAACCAAAAATTGTTAACAGCAATGCTCCAAGCGAGCATTACAAACACGATTAAAACCGCAACGCTCGGCATTGTAAATGCCATAAAAACTGGAGATTTCTCTGATTTGTTTTTTCGAAAATAGTTTAACACTGGAAGCTCAACGAAATAGTAGAGCAAAGCCCCCCCGAAATAACTCGCTACAATTAACAGACCAGCCACTGACAAACTCTCAATCGATAAGAATATACCTGCCAAGCAAATCAGAGGCCAATGCACTAGGTACATTGAATAGGAAATATTCCCAATGTGAGTCATTAACCTTGTGCGCATTAATGAATTAACAAATGTGTCGGTACCTGTCGTTACCAGTAAACACATCGTGCCGATGACAGGTAATAGAGCCCCCGGTCCTGGGAAAATAAAGTTTTTGCTATAGAAAAATATAACGCCGACTAGTGAAATTAAACCAAACCAAGAGAGAAACTTTGCTTTATATTTTGCTCTGCATTGAAAGCCAGACCAAGCAATAAGCGCTCCTCCACTAAATTCCCAAGCGCGATACCATGGTAAATAAAAAGCCGCACTTTGATTAGCAAAGGTTGTAATAATGCTGGCTGTCAAAGATAAAATAAAGACAATACCTAATGTATAAACAGTTTTCTTTCTATAGAAATTAGAAGCTATTAGCAGAAGCGGGAAAAGCAAATAGAACTGTTCTTCCACTCCAAGCGACCATATATGGAGAAGAGGGTTAGAAATACCACTACTAAAATAATCTAGAGTAAAGTAGAAATAAATGTTAGCAACCCCGAATGTTGAAGCTACACTTGATTTCAAAAAGCTCTCGTCAACACTTGAGGGTAGAAAAGGTAAAAATACCAACGTGGTGATTAGAACTGTAGCTAACAAGGCAGGAAATATTCGCCATAACCTACGAACAAAAAAAGTTCTCATTGAGAAATTTTTAGTCAACATTTCTTTTTTGATAATTAGAGTTATCACGAATCCGGAAATTACAAAAAAGATATCTACACCAACAAAGCCGCCAGATAAAAAAGGAAATTGGACGTGAAATAAAATCACAGAAATTACTGCCAGAGCTCTTAACCCTTGTATCTCAGGAATAAAACCATTTTTTTTCAATTTCTTAAAACCTTCTGAGTTTAGCGTACCGACTTTGTCTATAAAGTGTTCTAAAATACTTTTAGCCCAAATTAAAATCTATCAGAAAACATACCTTCGTAATTGAATTAGAGTCAGTATGTTCATTTACTTTTTAGAAACTCAACTACTCCAATACTCTTCGTACTTTCAACTCCAAGAAGGCACAACCGGTGCCCAAAAAAAGCCATAAATACCAGCAATATGAAAGATAACCGAGCATATTGTCAGAATAACAAACCAACATGAATGCAGAGATAGCACCTATTAAAATACTTGTCCCTTTTGGGTCTTTTGAATAGGAGGAGAAAAACTTAATAATAATTCCAATCAGTATTATGAGGAAAGAGCAGAGACCTAAGAACCCCATATCGAACGTTACTTGGACATAAGCGTTGTGCGCATCAAAATCATGCTCACTTTCTAGTGGAAAAAACTGTAGAAAATAGTAAGAAAAAGTATCATAGCCATGTCCAAAAAACAGCCTGTTTTGTATAAACTCCCAGGATGATATCCACACGACTTTTCGCCATGCGTAGGAATTTAGTTTTTCTCCACCCGTTGCTGTTGTTTGGGAGTCAGTTGCTAAATCAGCAATTCTATCTTGAACAAAGGGAAGAAAAAGAGCCAGAACTCCTATAACACAAATCCAGACAACATATTTTCTTTCATATAGCGCTCCGTAAATAAAAAAGACAGCTAAAAATGCTATCCATGCACTCCGTGTCTTAGTAGCTATTAAACAAATGGCACTAACTGTAAGTAGAAAATAACATAGCCGTATGAATCTTTTCGAGAAAAATACTGCTTCTGACTTTATACAGTAAAAAGAAACCGTAGCTATTAGTACCAGATAGAATGCGTAAATATTTGGATGGCTAAAAGTTCCAGATAACCTGAAACCGTCTTTAAACATACTGGTTTCTGGTAATAAAAATTGAAAAGCAGAAACTATAAATGGTAAAAAGCTTGAGTAAATAATTACCTTCATAACAGCTTCCACATCATTTCTTGAACGAATGAATGAGTAAGCTAGAGCGAACAAGCAAAAATAAGTGATAACAGTAATGAAAGAGCGGGTAGAAGAAATGGGTACAGGTGAAATAACGATAGATATTAATCCTAGTACAAGAAACCCTCCCCAAAGCTTTAATGCACTCTCCGATATTTTGCCCTTGCTTTGTAGTAAACCACCGAAAAAAAGTACTATTAAGCAGAGATTTAATAACGCGCCTAAACTGATGCCTCCAAAGTTTGTAAGTTTCAATACAGGATCTAACGAAGCTCTAGTTAGTAGAAGCATGTAGATTATAGGTGAAAAAATATAAAGTGGGCTTTTACGAATTATCATTAGTTAGCACTGTTTGTAATAGTTCCATAGCAGCATTGATAAGCACCTCCATTTAAGCGGTTGCAAAATACAAGGAATGCGAGCGTGATGCAAAACTTTTCTGCAAGTTTCGAGCCGTAGTCGATTGCTGAGCTGCAGAAGTGTGCGTTTAAGAAGCTTCCATTCAATAGTTAACTTTTGTCCACTTTTCGAATGGGACTTACGTCCCGTGTTTAAACGGATGAGAAAAAATGTAACTAATTTTTTTTTTTCAATGCACTTCTTTTTCGTTATCAGTATTATTGACTCAGATAGCGAAGAAAAATCAAGTATTGCACACTTTTGAGGCATTTTTATTAAATTAACTTTGCGTAAGAATCGAGCACTTTCTTGTAAAAGAGGGCTTCTACTATCCCTTCTTTTCGTTTGCGCGCCATTTGCATTAGATCTATTCTGCAAACCGGAATTGGCTGCACAGCAAAGCACTGTATTCACTGAACAAATATACAACAGGATAAGCTCAGCTTACGGTCGTAAAGCTAGCGAAAACGTTGCTAAATGGCGACAATTGGTTAGTGAACTTCAAAGTGAAGACCTAGACGAAAAGCTATACGAAATAAATCGATTTTTTAACCGCTTTGATTTTGTAGACGACCTTGTTCACTGGCAACAAAAAGATTACTGGGCAACGCCAATTGAGTTTATTTCAACCGGTGCAGGCGACTGTGAAGACTATACCATAGCCAAATATTTCTCTTTGCTTGAGCTTGGTATTCCAGAACAACAGTTGCGACTAATGTATGTTACTGCGTTAGAATTGCGCCAACCTCACATGGTATTGGCGTATTATGAAACCCCAACCTCTGTTCCACTTGTTTTGGATAATATAAACAGGCGTATTTTGCCTGCCAATAAAAGAAGAGATTTGTCGCCTATTTATAGCTTTAACGGTAACGGACTGTGGGCTGCTAAAGCTATGGGCACTGGCCGCAAACTTAGGGGAAGCGGCCCAATGAAAATGTGGGACGATATGGTAGAGCGGCTAGACCGCGTTATGTACGGAGATAAACAAGAATAATGAGACTATCTACCCAATTAAGTTCAAGCTTACTCGTTTTTTTAATATTGGTTTTTGCTGGTTCTTTCATAATTAACGTTAAGCTAACCAGAGAATATGTAAACGAGCAGCTTGCTACCCACGCGCAAGATACCGCAACTTCATTAGGGCTTTCTGTTACGCCCTATTTGGGTGACGTAAACGGCCTGATTGTGGCCGAGACCATGGTAAATGCTATTTTCGACAGAGGGTTCTATCAGTATATTACCATTACTGACATGGAGGGGAACCTACTGATTGAAAGACGTAACCCAGATACTGTCGATACGGTTCCTACCTGGTTTACTGATATTGTAGAAGTTACTCCCCCCGTTGAAAAAACAGAATTAAATGATGGTTGGACGATGGCGGGTGAACTCGCGGTTCAAAGTCACCCAGGCCTTGCAAATGAAACTTTGTGGGAAAGCGTAAAGCAAAGTGCATTTATGTTCTTTGCTGCTTTTGTTTTTGCCTATATTGCGCTGCTTTTTATTATTACTGCAATTACAAAGCCGCTTCGCATTGTAGTAAACAAAATTGAAGATATTCAAAACCAAAAGTTTTCCCACATTAACTACAAACCGTTTACCAAAGAACTTTCTTTTATAACCCAGGCAGTAAACAGGCTTTCTACTTCTGTTGAAGTTATGTTTAAAGAACTAACACAAAAAGCCGAACAGTTCAGAATTCAAGCCTTTGAAGACAGCCTTACTGGTGTGCAAAACAGGAACGCTTTCACACGCCATATGAATGCGCTACTTAGTAAAACTGCCACCTCGGATGAAGGCTATGTAATTTTAATACGTCTTGCCCAACTAAACGCTATTAACATGACGTTAGGCGCGCAAGATGGCGATAATTATGTAACTGCGGTAGCTAAAGAGCTAAGGAACTTTACTTCTAGCATTCAGGAAACGGCGTTTCTGTTTAGGGTATCTGGCGCTGATTTTGTATTGGTGACAGAGTCGATGACTAAGCAAGATTGCGAAGCCCACATAAACGTACTCTGTAGTACCCTAGCACACTGCAACCCACTTAAAGATGGCAGTAAAGCAGTATGGATTGGTGCTGCGCAGTTTAATGATGAACAGTCTTTTTCTGAAATTATGGAAAATGCCGACAGCGCACTGATGGCTGCGACCAAACAACCTCACGGCTGGCAGTTCGCCTCTGAGCTTTCTCATATTCACAGTAACACTGCGTGGAAAGAGCGTTTAAACCAAATTTTAGATCAGCAATACGCCGATATACTTATTCAGCCTGTAATGAATGTTGAAAAAAACACACCCGCTTACTGCGAGGCGTTTGCGCGATTTAAAGACAAAGATACTGGCTCCCCTATCCCTATGTCACAATTAATTCCCGCATCTGAGCGTTTGAACTTAATTCCAGAGGTAGATAAGTTGGTGGTAAGCTTAGTGCTTAAAAAACTGGCAAAAGATAAAAGGAATGTTGCAATTAATATTGCAAATGCATCTTTAGCCAGTGGGTCGTTTAGGCAATGGCTGTTAGGTTTGCTGAACCAAAATGAAGCGCTGTGCACTTATTTGATCTTTGAATTAGAAGATTCAGCGTTAATTCACCACAAGAACGATGCAGTATCATTTTGTAAAGCATTAGTTAGTTTAGGCTGCAAGATTACAGTTGAACATTTTGGAGACAATCTTGCATCATTAGCCGGGTTGAGGGCTATTCAGCCTCATTTTGTAAAAATTTCCGGCAAACTTACGAAAGATGTTCACTCAGACAAAGATAGTCAGTTATTTGTAAGTAGTTTATTAAGCATTGCACGCGGGTTAAGCATTAGCATTATTGCTGAACTTGTCGAGAACGAAGCCGAGTCGATTGCACTATCGCAACTACATGTTTCGTATCAGCAGGGCTTTTACTTTGCCAAACCTTCGTTATGGCAGTATTAGTAAGCCTAAAATGAATAAGATGTATAACAAAAACGAGATCTTATACGTTTACTTGTTGTACAATAAAGCCATATGGTGTTAGCAAGAAGCTAACCCGACGTTTTTAATCTAAGGATAAGTTATGCGTAGCAACATTATTTTATCTGTGCTCTTTTGCGTGCTGATTGCTTTTTCAACGGTATCTTTTGCACAAGAAGGCGACGTACCCGGTTTGCAAGTTAGAAACCTACTAGTTTCTGAAATTGAAGAGGGTACAGCAGTTGAGCAAGCTGCAGAGGAAATAAGCCAAACCGTGCTCAATGAAGGTATGTTTTTTGATGCCGCAGGTTTGTCATACTTAAGCGAGAACCAAGCAGCTTATCAGTCGATGGTTGCTCTTCTAAATGACAATGCTACTGGGTTTGAAATTGCTATAGCAGGTTTTGGTGAATTGCCTGAGCAACCGGCGCAGGTCGTTACCATTGCCATTTTGATGTTCCCAGAAGACGCTAACGAAATCTACAATATAGCCCTTCAAATGCAGGTTATTAGCGAAGAAGACGCATTATTAGCGGTTATTAATGCTGGCGTCGATCCTAGCACGTTAACAGCAACTGCTGCAGGTGCTGCAGGCAATACGTTTTCTCCGCTAGGTGTAGGTACAGGTGCTGCAGGCGCAGGCGGTGGCGACACAACCATTTCAGCTAACTAGGTTGCTTTAATTTATATTTAAATTCTTCGTTAGTTAGTTGTAATTGCTTATGTTTAATTTTCAGAAAACCGAAAAGTTTCTTTTCGGTTTTCTTTTGTTTACCTTGTTTTGGCTGCCTTTGTCACTAGGTGCCAATCGCCCGTGGGCGTGGGCACTAATGCAAATGTCGTTTTTCTTCATTGGCGGCGTTTTATTACTCATTAACAACTCTTTACTTTCAAAGCTATACGCACAATACAAGGTGCTTGTTATTGTATGGATGGCATTCTTAGCCTGGCAGCTAGTTAATATAATCCCCCTTCCTTTTTCTTTAGTTGAAGCCCTTCGCCCTGAACGCGTTCACTTTATGATGAACGAAAATATTCAGTACGTGGAAGATATAAGGTCGCAGTGGCTTTCGCTAAGTTTTGATGTTGGGCAGAGCAACGTTACGTTTTTTAAATCGCTTGCCTATTGCTTCTTGTTTTTCATTGCACTTACGCTTATCAACACAGGTAAACGCCTTAGGTACACTTTGATAGTAATTAGCGCTGCTGGTGTGTTTCAAGCTATATATGGTGCATTGGAAGTATTGTCTGGCTTGAAGTACAGCTTAATTTTTAAACTGCCTGTTTCTCATATTGCCACGGGAAGCTTTGTTTATAAAAATCATTATGCCAATTTTCTATTACTTTGCTTGAGTGCCGCTATTGGTTACATGGTAGCTAGCTTGCGTGTTCGAAGCGGTTCAAGCCCAAGAGAACGATTACGTAGAATAGTGCGCTTTTGGTTAAGTAATAAAGTGCTGTTTCGTATTGGTATTATAATAATGGTTATAGCGCTGGTAATGTCCCGTTCTAGAATGGGCAATAGCGCGTTTTTTATCGCCATGACAATTACGGCTACATTAGGCTTAATTTACTTTAAGCCTCGCCAAAAAAGCTATGTGGTGCTGTTCATAAGCATGCTAGTTATAGATGTGCTTATTGTTAGTAGTCTTTTTGGTCTTAAACAGGTGCAGCAGCGCATTGAACAAACCAACTTAACGCAAGAAAGTCGTGATGAAGTGATAACCGATGCCCTGCCCCTTCTTACCCAATACGGGATCATAGGTACAGGCGGAGGCACCTTTTATACGGTATACCCTCAGGTACAAAGTGAATCTATTCAGCACTTTTACGATCATGCTCACAATGAATACCTTCAGTTTGCTATTGAGTTTGGCATAGTAGGCGCAGCCATTATAGCCGTGCTTGTATTGCTGTGCGCGAAAAGTGCCTTAAGCGCAATACGACACCGAAGACATCCGCTGCCAAGGGGAACAGCCTTTGCAACTGTTATGGCAGTTATAGGGATGGCATTACACAGTACGGTAGACTTTCCTCTACAAGCACCAGCAAATACCGCTATATTTATTATACTGTTAGCACTAGGTGCGTTAAGTCGCGATATCCCTATGGGGCGGCGAGATAGATAGCCACAATTAGTTTTATGACACAAGGGGACCTGTGTGGTACTAAAGATAAAGCGACCAATAAAAGAAGAGCCTAACGTTCAGCACATGCTAGAGCGTATGCCCAAAAATGTTGCAGACTCCTTTACCGACGACCAGTTGTTTCATTTAAATACAGCGCTTGCCGGGCGGCGCTGGGGTAGCCACAAGGTAGATGTAAGAGGCACTATTGGTTTACTGAGAAGCCGATATTATTTTGTTTTACTGGCAGGTCGAGACAAGCGCGACCTATCGCGTACCGAAAGCCGCATAGGCAAACTAGTTATGGCAGCGATTGTTGCTTTGTTCTTATGCGTATCTGTAGTACTAGGCTTAGTACTGCTATATATTTTAAAGAGCTGGCTGGGCATAAACCTTTTTGAAGGGTTTTCTTTAGGCCTTTGGGATTGGTTAAAAGAGAATACTTAAAAGTTCAGCTCTTAGTTTTGTGCACAGTTTAATAAGCCTGTGCTAACAGCAAAACTAGATGGTTCAAGCCAACGGCACGCGGATTCATTAAGATTATTTTCGCCCACAAGGCTCAATATTGATTTTCTACTCAATGGGTTTTTTATACCTAAATCTAAGTGATGCCTTAGTTGTTTTAGAATTTTAGCGTAATGTACTGACCTATTAACGTACATTGTAATACCGAACTCTGCTATGAATCTGTGCACTATGGCGTCTTGTGGCCCAACGCTAACAGCGTTATCTAAATATTGATAAAACTCGTCATCCAACTCGCCTAGTTTCCACTTTACAGAGGCTAAGCCTATCCACCCCCCACTCCAGTTAGGTCTTAGTTTTAAGCTTTTTCTATAGCTAAGCATCGCACTGTGAAGTTCATTAGGTCCATTATTCGCTTTGGTTGCTGCTTCTAAGTCACTCGCTAAGACCGTACTGAAATGTAACCATTCGAAAAGCTGTCCTTGCAATTGATAATAAAGCGCATTGTTTGGTGCTTTATCAATCACCTCTTCAATCTTTGTAAGAGCTATTTCAACGTCTTTTTCAGAAACTGAAGAAGGAGCGCTATTCCAACCATCCAAACTATTTTTAACGCTATAATAAGTGTTGCTAACAAAAAACTGATTTGCGCTTCCCAAAAAGCTAAATAAAGCTATGGAAGCAATTAAAAAAGTAAGCGCATGATGCCATTTAAGCTTTTCCTTCCAATGTGCGAACGTAATGTCAACTTGCATGCTTTTTCTCCCGCGCTGTTATTACACTAGGAGTTTCCAGAAAAGTTTTTTTTGCATACGTATAATCATAACTCGCGACTACTTCATAGGCAGCTTCCATATCATTGGGTCGTCTGACTAAATCGTGAGTGTCTGACGCCACTACATGAAATGCTCTTTTTTCTAACAACCTAAATGCAAACTCTTCTACTTTTTCACCAAAGCGACCAACAAAGGCTCCCGCAGTGGCTTGAAACAAGCAACCTTGTCTTTGCAGCCAATTAAATTTGTGATTTTCGGCAATTAATTCTCTATTGCGTTCCGGATGAGCAATAAGTGGTTGAATATTATTGCGCAGTAGCCATTTTATAAGTACATCAAGACCTTGTGGAATATGGCTATGGGGCATTTCAAGAAGTAGTACATTTTTGCCATCGAATTTACCTAGGAAAGGTAATTCACCTTTTTTGTGCCATATAGGAATAAGCTCATTAACGCGAACTTCAGCTGCGAATGAAAGAGAAAGAGGAATTGACTCCCTTTTAACGTGCTTACTAAAAGAGAGAAAGGCGGCTTCTATTGAGCTCAGAGAGTTGTCAAAATACCCCATATGTATATGAGGAGTGCATACCATATGGCTGATACCACAACTTACTGCCTGCTGAGCCATTTCAAGGGCAATGTCTAAAGTCCTGGCACCATCATCGATGCCAGGAAGAATGTGACTATGAAGATCTATCAATAATTTTTTTAGCTGCTTTTCTGACTGGTATATCCGTATTGGTCATAAAAGCCGGCGTACCTTTGTGCTACATCTGATTTGCGCAAGTTTACTTGATTCAGTACCACCCCATCAAGACGGTGGCCCACTTGCAGGAATCGCGATAAGCCATTATTGATTACTTTGTCACTTGTACTGTCAGCTCTAACAACGTAAATAACAGAGTCACAGGAGTTTGCTACGATCATAGAGTCGCTTACAGCCTGCGTAGGTGCCGTATCTACCACCACATACTTATACTCAGACTTAAGCTTAGTAATAAGCTCGTCAAACCCCTTGTCTGCTAATAGCTCCTGCGGGTTTGAAGGGATAGTTCCTGCAGAGAGAATATCAATATTTGATTCTTCATCTCGAACCAAACATTCCTCAAAACTATGCGACTTCAATACAAGATTCGCTACACCAGGTTGATAACTAGGAATATTAAACTGTTTGCCTATGCTTGGTCGACGTAAATCAGCATCAATTAATATAGTCTTATCTAGCTGACCCAAAGCAAAAGCTAAGTTAATAGATACTGTGGTCTTCCCCTCTTTGGGAACACTTGATGTAACCAAAATTGCCTGGTTTTCTTTTTCAATGTTCAACAAAGAAAGACTTGTTCGTAGCGTTCTAACCGCTTCGGCAAACTGATGTTTCTTACCATCAAAAAACGTACGAATAGGTAAGTCCGTCTTTTTCTTGTGGGCAAGCCAAGGGATTAACCCAAGCATACGCTGCCCTAACTTCTTTTCTACATCGTCTACAGACCGAATACCACTATTAAGCGTTTCCATAACAATGGCAAGCGCGATACCAAAACTTAAACTCAGCACGAAAGCTGCTGCAATAAATAGCTTTTTATTGGGTTTAGAAGGTGTATAGCTGGGTAACGCACTGTCGAGAACGCGCGCGTTGGCCGACTCTAGGCCACCAAGCTCATCAGTTTCTTTAAGTCGAGTAAAAAATGAATCGTAAAGCTGCTGGTTAATATCTACTTCTCGCTCTAAAGCCTTACGTTTATTATCCAGTTCAGCCAGTGACCTGAACGCAGCTTTAGACGTTTCAACTTCTTTTTGTAACTGCGCTACTTTTTGTTTCGATGATTCATACTGAGTTGTGATACTGCTTATTAAATCCGTAATTTGGGTATTTAGCGTATCCCTAATTGCTGTCAATTCGGCATTGGCCGCTATCATTTTAGGGTGCTTCGGACCATAGACCTTACTAAGCTCACTGACTCTTGTTAACGCTTTACCTTCGTCTCTTCTGACGTCCCTTACAGCAGGGTGATTCAAGACTTCAGGTATTCTGGCTACATCTTCAATAGCATTACTATCTTTAATCTGGTTAAAAATAACACTGTTTAACTTAAGCTCAACTTCCGCTTCAGAAAGCTGAATATTGAGTCTTTCTAATTCGTCTGACGCAAGCCCTACTACGCCATCAATATTTACAACCTGATTAGTTTCATAAAACCTAACTAAGTTACGCTCTGCTGCATCTAACTTAGTTTTCAAACCGTCAATACTATCGGTAAGAAATGAAGTCGCCTTCGCAGTCATATCTAATTTAGCTTGAAGATAGTTTTCGATATAAACTTCGGCAATGGTGTTTGCTATTAAAGCAGATAAAGAAGGCTCTTCAGTAGTTACTGATATCTCAACTAATTGGGTCCCCTGAATAGACTTTATGTCTGTAGCTTGTGTAAGAAGATATGTCGCTTTTCGCTTTAATTTTTCGATTCGCTGAACTTCGGTCAACTCTAGAGTTTCTTCTTGAGGAAGAAACGGAAAAAACTCTGTAATACTAACTAACAGAGAGCTTTCTGTTTCCTCGGGCATAAAATCAGAATTATTGAATAGCGATAGACTTTCTACTGTTTTTTCTGCAACTTGACGTGATTTAAGCACTTCTAATTGCGTAGCCATATAATCTTTGCTTTTTGTATCTATCCCATAAACTTCTTCAATAGACACTACATTGGCTTTCTCAGCTTCTATTAATAAAGTTGTAGAAGATGTGTAAAGAGGTGTCATCTTCATTACTAAGATAGTAACCAGCCCGGTAAAAGCGATGGCTAATAATATAATTCTTAAGCTATAGCGCTTTATAATTCCCAGATAATGCCCTAAATCAATGAGCTCGTTATTATCTGTATCTTCCGTAATTTTTACTGCCATTTAGTTAGCTCACAAAATAGTTATATTTTAAAAGAAACGCTGGTTTACAGTTACGATGTCACCCGGTTGGATCATATCTGTAACCGAGACACTAAATTCAAACTGTTGCCCATCTGTCTCGCGTACTATAGTAATTTTATCCCTATTAGCACGCTCCGTATAACCACCTGCCAATGCAGCAGCTTTGTTAACAGATAGCCCTGGCTGGTATGGATAACCGCCGGGGCGCTTTACTTCACCGTCTATAAAAAACGGGCGATACTCAACAATTGAAACGGAAACGGACGGGTTTACTAAGTAATCTCCTAATAAGCCTTCATAAATAAGGCTCTCAACTTCCGCTGCGGTCATGCCAACTAGCTTAAGTTCACCAAGGAAGGGGTAATTAATCGTGCCAACATCGGGCAAGCGGATTTCCATCGAAAGATCATCTTGCCCAAAGACGCTAATATTTATTCTGTCGCCAGAGCCAAGCTGGTATTGGCTCATACTCAAGTTCCCTTCTTGAGCCCAAGCACAAACATTCCAAAGTATGGCTAGAGTAAGAAAAGATATTTTTTTTATATTGCTTATCACAACGTAACCTCAGCTGACACACCGACCACACTTTGGTCGAAATTGATTGTTTCTCTGTTACTTTCTCTGTCTTCTATTGCGTAAAACAGTGAAAAGCTTAACCACCTTCTCGCTTTGTAATCCAAAGACGCTGCGTAAATAGATAGTTTGTCATCTCGATTGGTAATGTCTTCATCATCAACAATATATTCATTGTTTTCTCTAGCGTACCGCAAGCTACTACTTAAGCGTTCAAGCCATTGGTGAGTCCAAGATAGCCTGTAGTTTCTGCCACGAATTAAACTCCCCTCACCGTTGGTCTCATTAGTATCGGCGGAGGTAGTGAAATTTACGGTAGAGTACGTGAGTGGTTGCCACTCGATACCTACTTCCCAATCGGTTCCATAAAAATTATCCCGGTTGCTTGCCGCAAAATCTTTTTCTTTATACCCGATTTTTGCATAACCAGAAGTTGCTGCCGTATTTTCCCACGCAATACCAACCAAAAGACGGTTCTCATTACTCTCTAGAGAGTTTTCAAGCAAGTTGTTATCGTAACGTATAAATGAGCGCGTGAAATCGAACACTAATTCAGTAGAGGGGGCAATTTGATAATTGAACTCGGCCCCAATTCTATTGGTCGCCCTGTCTCTAATAAGGTACGCAAATTCATTACGGTCGTAATCTAAAGTGGTTCTGTCTGCTTTAAACACCACTTCACCAGCTGAACTTAAACTTCCGTATGTATATTCAGCGCCATAGTACACGCTTTTATAAGTATCAGGTGTAGTTAAATCACTCCCGCCGCCTAATGAGAACCCTGTACCTCTGTCCTCATGGCCGTCTTCGTATCTTAAGATTGCGTTGATTGCATGGCGACTGTTTAACTCGTAATCGGTAAGTGCTTCAACAAAATGATCAGTATAATCATCTGCGCTGCTTGAAAAGAAAGTGCCGCGTTCCAACCGATAACCAAATTGCACCGGGTTTCCGTCAACCTCTGTAGCTGCAATAATTTCAGGTGATAGAATTGAGCGCCAGCTATATATTTTTGCTTGCCCGTCGGTTGCACGAGCAACATTGTCTACGTAGCTCATGGAAGTGTTAAGAGAAGGTATAATGTCAAATTGCCCTGCTTCAATCCTTCCTTGTTGTTGAGCTGCTACAGAATTGGCAACACAAATAGCAACCATCGATAGCAATAGCTTGTTCTGATATTTCATTTCCTTTCCCTACTTTCACTTTGCTATTCAAAATAGCTTAGATGTTTTAACTGACCGTCGAAAACAGACGACTAGATCCAGATTAAGTACGTTTACAAATGTAAAGATACTGGCAAGAACAAGTTCTGTACTTACAAAAGATATGTGCACTCACTGCTCAAGAGTCTCCCGTTTGATTACGAAACAAGCTAAATTCGTGCCATTAGATAAGCACAATATAACATTAAATTATTTCAACTTTATTTTCTTAAAGTTGGATTATCTCTCCTACCTAATATTCGTGCTAATGATACCAATTTTAAAAAAACCATAAAGCTTATTTTGTAATAAAATTACAACAGAGATACAATATTATATAGTCGTAGTATTAACTTGGGAATTCTGAGGTAGCATTCCTAAATTAAATGTTAAACACTATATGTTCTATACTTTTCTTTACTGGGCACAGTCTTTGCTTAAAAGATTATGCCTAATGTTAGTTTGCAAAATTTTAGCTACTATCGATGGCACTGCTTGTTGAGGGTATATCTAGCAAACCTAACACTTTTTATCTTATCGATTTAGAGACTCTTCCAATGGACAATCAAGTAGAATCTAACAAAGCTTTAAAATCACATCCCGTTGATTCTAGCGCCAGTGACGGCCTTGTAGTGCGAAACAAAAGTGGTTTTTCAACGCTTTATCGACTAATCGACTTATCGTTAGTTACGCTTTTATATTATTCATGTGCAGCATATTTCGAATCTACTATTGACCCAACTAGTCTGATCCTTTTATTCGTCAACGTTATCTGTTTTCAGATATCCGCAGAAGGCGTAGAACTCTATCGCTCTTGGCGTGGGCATCGTACACCTGAAATGCTTAGAGCTGCTGCGATTACGTGGGCTCTTAGTATTCTAGGTACGTTAACGATAGGGTACTTCTTTGTTCAGAACATTAATACACCTCCCCTCATCGTCTTGGCTTGGTTTGCGACGTCATTTGTAGGCTTAATAGCTTGGCGGTTTGTAATGCGTAAATTTCTCTTCCATATCAGAAAAAGTGGAATGAACTCTCGGCGTTCAATTGTTATAGGTGCAACGCAGCTTGGTGCAAACGTAGCCCTTCAGATACAGCAGAATGAACACCTTGGGATTCGCTTTAACGGTTTATTTGATGATAGAGATACTAGTCGCCTTCCCCATGAAATGCAGAACAATGTTTTAGGAAATATTGAGCAAGCCATAGAAATGGCTAAACGAAATGAAGTTGATTACATATATATTGCACTGCCTATGAGCGCAGAAAACAGAATACGCTCAATTTTAGAGCAATGCAGCGATACAACTGCAAACGTTTATGTGGTACCAAACTTCTTTATGTATAATCTTTTGAATGCCCGCTGGCAAACGGTTGGCAACGTACAGGCGCTTAGTGTTTATGACACACCATTCCAAGGTGCTAGTGATATATTAAAACGTTTTGAAGATATTGTTTTAAGCTTGCTCATACTAATGCTGATATCTATACCCATGATTTGCATCGCTGCTGCAGTAAAGCTGACTTCGAAAGGCCCCGTAATTTTCAAACAAAAGCGTTACGGATTAGATGGTAAACAAATCACGGTTTACAAATTCCGTTCTATGACTACCCAAGATAATGGTGCAGTTGTAAAACAAGCAACCAAGAATGATGCGCGTTTAACTAAGATTGGTGGTTTCTTAAGAAGAACATCTTTAGATGAACTTCCACAGTTTATTAATGTTCTGCAAGGCCGTATGTCTATCGTTGGTCCTAGACCACACGCGGTTGCTCACAACGAGCAATATAGAAAGATAATCACAGGTTACATGTTACGCCATAAAGTGAAGCCTGGAATAACTGGTTGGGCCCAGGTTAATGGTTTACGTGGCGAAACCGAGACAGTTAACAAAATGGTTCAGCGTGTAGAATACGACCTAGATTATATTCACAGATGGTCGGTATGGTTTGATATCAAAATCGTATTCATGACGGTGTTTAACGGTTTCATTAATAAGAATGCCTACTAATAACGTTCAGTAAAGTTCAACAAAAGCGGCTGACTGCCGCTTTTTTTATGCCCGTAAATAAAATGATGCTCCACTCAGTGAAACTACGCAATTGTGATTTAACGTAGTAGCAATTTCACTATCGATGACGACATTCAGTTATGTATCGACCTTTATTTAATACAATTGAAGCCACAGTAACAGTTTGTCCATCCGAGATAAGAAAATCTCTTAACGGCTCTGGCGTCGCTTGTTGGAAAACCCGCTATAGGTAAGGTTAATTGTTGGATTATCGGTATGGATTGCTGCTATTTACTTTATTGCTATGGTTTTACATCTGGGGCTTATTCGAATCTTCCTTCATACAAGATCCTATATAGAATTTTTGCTATACTGCGCCGCTCCATTTCTTAACCTAAAAAGACACAACATTGCGCTTATTTATTTCCCTAATTCGTAACGCACTTGGCGGTGTTATCGCCTTACTTGATTTAATAACTCGTGGCACAAAACTTAAGCGATTACCACAAGAGCAACAGCAAGTCGAAAACGCCACACAAGAATTAACACTTTATCAATTTTTTGCATGCCCTTTTTGTATTAAAACACGCCGTGCTATGTATAAAATGAATTTGCCTATTCGCAAACTCAGCGTATCAAACGGGTCTCAGTATCGTGATGAATTGGCACAAGGCGGCGGAAAAGTACAAGCCCCTTGCCTACGCATTCAAACTGCTGAAAAGGATATATGGTTGTACGAGTCTTCAGAAATTATTAAGTATTTGCAGCAACGCTTTCAGTAAGTTATTTATATTAGTCGCTTAGAGGCGTACACAGTCAGCGACAAGGTAAGTACCATAAATAGAGTGATTTATCTAAACCCCAGAAACGAAAAAAGGCGAGCATCCTGCTCGCCTTTCTCCGAAAGAACTTAAACTTAATTAGTTAATAATTAAGCTAATGCGCCTTTAGCCGCTTCGACTAGTGCGCTGAAAGCTGCTTTGTCATGTACTGCGATGTCGGCAAGGATCTTACGATCGATTTCAACAGACGCTTTCTTCAAACCGTTAATGAAACGGCTGTATGACATACCATTTTGACGAGCAGCAGCGTTGATACGTGCAATCCATAGTTGACGGAATTGACGCTTGCGCTGACGACGGTCACGGTAAGCATATTGACCAGCTTTAGTTACAGCTTGTACCGCTACGCGATATACACGTGAACGTGCGCCGTAATAACCTTTTGCCTGCTTGAGGACTTTTTTGTGACGAGCACGTGCGATAGTGCCGCGTTTTACTCTAGCCATTAATCAGTCTCCTAAGTCTTATACGTAAGGCAACATGCGCTGAACCAATTTGGTATCAGAGTCATGAACCAGTTTTTTGCCACGAAGGTGACGTTTACGCTTAGAGCTCTTCTTAGTCAAAATGTGACGTAAGTGAGACTGTTTGCTTTTAAAGCGGCCAGAACCCGTTTTCTTGAAACGTTTGGCGGCACCGCTTACAGTTTTCATTTTAGGCATTGCTAAAACTCCGCATTGTTTAATATCGGTATTTTTCGTGTTGCAGTCACTTCATACCGGTTAATGTTTAGCAGCAAGGTGTTTAAGGGTGCAGATTCCTTAAAACTTTAGACCGTTACTACTTCTTATTTGGGGCTAGCACCATGATCATCTGACGGCCTTCCACACGACGTGGGAAAGACTCGCATGTAGCGATATCTTCTAAATCGGTTTTAACGCGATTTAGTAGATCGATACCGATGTCTTGGTGCGCCATTTCACGACCGCGGAAGCGGATCGTAACTTTGGCTTTATCACCACCTTCAAGAAAGCGACGCAGGTTGCGCAGTTTTACCTGGTAATCGCCTTCATCAGTGCCAGGGCGAAATTTAATCTCCTTGACCTGAATTTGCTTCTGTTTTTTCTTCTGCTCTTTCTGAGCTTTACTTTTTTCGAAGAGGAATTTGCCATAGTCCATAACTTTACAGACTGGCGGCTCGGCATTTGGACTGATTTCTACTAGATCTAGGCTCGCTTCTTCAGCGGCACGCGTAGCATCTGCTAGCGAAACCACACCAACCTGTTCACCGTCTTTGCCAATTAATCTTACTTCTCTGGCTTTAATCTCATCGTTAATGCGGGCTTTGTCGCCCTGAGCCTTGTTGTTAGCGCCTTTAATGTGCTATTCCTCCAAACATTTAATTCTTTTGTCTGCTTCTGGGGTGGTCGATTGACCTAAAGTAAAACCAAAAGCAGACACCTTACTTGTGCATTATACACAAATTGCTCAACTATTTAATTGTCTTTTCTACAACTTCTTGTTGAGCCATGGCAATAAAGTCTTCCAGGCTCATTTTGCCTAGGTCGTCGCCGCGACGAGAGCGCACTGCTACTTCGCCCGCTTCCATTTCTTTATCGCCCACAACGAGCATATATGGAATACGCTTTAATGTGTGCTCGCGGATTTTAAAGCCGATCTTCTCATTTCGCAAGTCAGACTTTGCTCTAAACCCTAAATCTTGCAGTTTTTTTACACAATTTGATGCGTAATCAGCTTGTTTGTCAGTAATGTTCATTACTACAACCTGCTGAGGTGCTAACCAAAGTGGGAAGAAACCTGCAAATTCTTCGGTTAAGATACCAATGAAGCGTTCTAGTGACCCCAAAATAGCGCGGTGAATCATAACCGGCACTTTGCGTTCGCCATCTTCTGCTACATAAGTAGAACCTAAGCGACCTGGCATTGAGAAATCCAACTGTACGGTTCCGCACTGCCATGCACGGTCTAAGCAATCGTGCAGCGTAAACTCAATTTTTGGTCCGTAGAACGCACCTTCTCCAGGCTGATAATCGAACTCAATATCGTTGGCTTTAAGTGCATCTGCAAGCGCAGCTTCTGATTTGTCCCAAATCTCGTCAGCACCTACGCGCTTTTCTGGGCGAGTAGACAGCTTAACTTTGATATTTTCGAAACCAAACGCAGCGTATGTCTCGTACACCATCTTAATACAGCCACTCACCTCTTCTAGGATCTGTTCTTCAGTACAGAAAATGTGAGCATCGTCTTGTGTAAAGCCACGAACACGCATTAAGCCGTGTAGTGCGCCCGATGGTTCGTTACGGTGACAGCAGCCAAACTCAGCCATACGAAGAGGCAGGTCGCGGTACGATTTCAAACCTTGGTTGAAAATTTGTACATGGCCTGGGCAGTTCATTGGCTTAACGGCATATTCACGCTTTTCAGATTCAGTAGTGAACATGTTTTCAGCGTACTTGTCCCAGTGACCTGACTTTTCCCAAAGCGAGCGGTCCATCATTAATGGGCCTTTTACTTCGTCGTAACCGTATTCGCGTAGTTTCTTACGAACGTAGCTTTCAAGTTCGGTATAAATTGACCAACCATCGTTGTGCCAAAACACCATGCCCGGCGCTTCTTCTTGCCAATGGAAAAGGTTTAGGGCTTTACCAATTTTACGGTGGTCACGCTTTTCAGCTTCTTCTAAGCGCTGTAAGTAAGACTTAAGCTGCTTTTTGTCTGCCCATGCAGTGCCGTAAATACGCTGAAGCATTTTGTTGTCGCTGTCGCCACGCCAGTAAGCACCTGCCACTTTCATTAGTTTGAAGTGATGACAGAACTTCATGTTTGGCACGTGAGGTCCACGACACATATCTGTGTATTCTTCATGGTGATAAAGTGCCGGGCGGTCATCCTTGCTGATGTTCTCATCAAGAATTTCCATTTTGTAGCTTTCACCGCGCGCTTCAAATGCGTCGCGTGCTTCTTGCCAGCTCACTTTATTCTTAACGACGTTGTAATTGGTTTTAGCCAGTTCAAGCATACGCTTTTCTAGTTTGGCTAAATCTTCCTGGGTTAGGCTTTCTTCCATATCAACGTCGTAATAGAAACCGTTGTCGATAACCGGGCCGATAGCCATTTTGGTGTTAGGCCAAAGTTGTTTGATAGCGTGGCCTAACAAGTGCGCGCAACTGTGACGAAGAATTTCTAAACCTTCATCGTCTTTTGCAGTGATTATTTGAAGTTGTGCGTCCGCGTCAATCATATCAACGGCGTCAACTAACTCACCGTTTACTTTTCCTGCAATGGTTGCTTTGGCTAAACCAGGGCCAATGTCGTTTGCAACATCTAGTACAGAAACAGCGTTATCGAAAGCGCGTTGGCTTCCATCAGGAAGGGTAATTACAGGCATTTTAATTCCTTTACAGTGGTGACGCCTACTCTGCGCCACATGCATATTTTTTGAAAAAAGTAATCGTGCTTCGTAGCAATTGATACTTGCTCGACTAACAGCACTCGAAACTTGCTTTACTAAAACACACGTTTACAACGAACAACTACTCATTATGCGCGTGATAAATAGACCTGCACTAAAGTAGGTCGTGACAAAGCAAGTGGTGGATTATAACCAGTGTATGGTCAACTTCAATATTGAAAAGCCTGAATTAGCGAATAAGTGAAACTTTGTTTTTCAATTGGCGAGATTTTGAAACAGGAATTTATGCATTTCACCCATTTTATCCCATACTTTAGTTTAGGCTAGTATGGGTGATTGAGCGATTACTATCACCACCAAACCGCCTTGGGCTGAAGCATTAAACCAAGCAGAGCGTGCAATATGTGGCATTTTATCAGCGAGCAGATTTCAGATGAGACCCAGCAATTTTTCAGCTGCCAGAAAGCCGATCGCGTCAGTGGAGGAGATACACACGACAGCTACATAATAAAAGATTCCACTCATCGCTACTTCGTTAAAACCCGAAAGTATGACGACACCCAGCAATTATCTCATGAAGCCGAGGGTATTAATGCCATAGCTAACACCCAAACCATATTAACACCGCGGGTCATCTGTCACGGCATTACTGCTAACGAAACGCCGAACATGGAATATTTGGTACTGTCTCACATTCGATTTATTGAGCCTGTGGTAAGTGACTATTTCACTTTAGGGCAGCAGCTTGCTGCGCTGCACGCAGTTAACGCCTACACCAGTTATGGCTGGCCGCATGACAATTACATAGGTGCCAGCGTGCAAACCAATGGTCGCATGGCGTCATGGGCTGATTTCTTTGCCGAAAAACGCATAGGCAGCATGCTAGAACGGTTAGCTTCAAATGGGCTATGGCCCAAAGAAAACGGCGATATAGATGGTATCGTTACGAAAGTGAGGCATCTTCTAAGTTTGCATCAGCCCCACCCTTCGCTATTGCACGGTGACTTATGGGCCGGCAATGCTGGCTTTAATAAAAAAGGGCCGGTGTTATTTGACCCTGCCGTGTATGTTGGTGACGCCGAAACCGACCTTGCCATGGCTGAATTGTTTGGCGGCTTTCCGCAAACCTTCTTTGAAGGCTACAACCAACACACGCCGATTGAAAAAAATTACCAATTAAGAAAACCAATTTACCAGCTTTACCATATTTTAAATCACGGGTTATTATTCGGCGCGCATTACATTGCGCAAGCCAGACAAGTAGTAGACGACATTTACAGCCCCTAATTTCTGAGTAGTGCCGCGCATAGGCCGCATAGGCAATGTATAGCGCTTTATACAAAGCGACATATGAACAAGCCTGTACTTTGTTGTCTGTTAACCAGTTTAAGTGTGAGTTACCGTAGAAAGCCTGCATTAGATAGCGCTTAACATGTGTAAGAACAGCATATAAACATATGAAGATTTAAAATAGAGAGTAGCTTTTATTATGACAAACTCAGGCCCTGTTGCGCTAATCACAGGGGCAGCAAAACGCATAGGCGCCGCCATGGCGTGTAAGCTTCATAGCGAAGGCTATCGCATTATCATTCATTATGGGCACTCTAAAGACGATGCTTTTGCACTAGCCGAAAAGCTAAATCGTCAGCGCGCAGATTCCGCTACCTGCCTGCAAGCAAACCTGTGTAACTCAGATGAAGTAACCTTGCTTGGTCAACAGGCTCTTCGCGTTTGGGGCCAGATTAATGTTTTAGTTAACAACGCGTCTAGTTTTTACCCTACGCCAGTGGGTGAAATTTCGGAAGACGATTGGAGCTCTTTAATAGGTAGCAACGTAAAAGGCCCGCTGTTTTTATCCCAAGCACTGGTGCCAGCGTTACAGGAAAGCAAGGGCTGCATTATTAATATGGTCGATATGCACATTGACCGCCCACTTCCCAAGCATAGCGTTTATTTAATTGCTAAATCGGGCCTTGCCTCGCTCACTCAATCTTTAGCGATAGACTTAGCGCCACATGTGCGCGTGAATGGTATAGCGCCAGGGGCAATACTGTGGCCAGAACGTGAAATGGATAGTGAAGAAAAAGACAAACTGTTGTCGAGTATTCCACTTGGCGAACTCGGTACACCTGAAGATATTGCCAATACCCTTTCATTTTTGACATCGGCTTCGTACATTACTGGGCAAATTATTTACGTTGATGGTGGGCGCGGCCTTTATACCGGAGCATCAGCGTGAAAGCTTATCGGGTAAACGCCCTTCATCTTAATGGGTTAAAACGTAATGCTCGCAAAATAAAAGGCATGGCCCGGGTTGGCATTATTAGTGTAGTGCTGTTGACCTTACTTGGCTGTTTTGGAGGCGGTACCGTTAAACAAAGCATTGAAGATTATGCAGCTCGGCTTTCTCGTGTGCTCGATGTTTCCTTACCCGACTCTTTCAATGAAAAAATCACTATACCGCTTCCCAAGCTTGCTGACTCGGCCACGCTTAAACACACTATTGAAGGGGTAAGCATTAATCTGCGAGAATTTTATGCTCTGCAAGATTGTGAGTTAGGTACTGTTGTGGCCGAGCGCAATACGTCGTTGGGCAAAAGCCAGCTGCCATCGCAAAGATTGGCATATGAAAGCAAGCTGCTTACGGCGCTAAAAAATTGTGAAGCAGCGCTTGCAAAAGATGGCAGCACCGACCAAAACAATGCGGCACTGGCCGCGACCATCGCGTCGTGGCGTAAGCAAAAGTCACAAGATTACAGCAAGACGTGGGCAAACCTTATCCAAGGAAGTCAGGAATTGCGCTTAGCACTTAATACCCCTGAACGCTTAATGTCGGTTGAAAATAACAAAGATGCCCTGTCGAGTGTTAATGCCCTGTATTACCTTGATAGCCTAAACAACAAAAACGAACGCCCTATAGACAGCAGCGAGTTAGAGCAGCAGCTTCAAATTATACGCTCAGCCCGATTACCGGCTACTGTTTGGCACACTCAACAAACCTTAACGCAAAACCTCTCGCTGCTTACAAGTATGCTTGCTAGTGAGCTTGATGCCGTAAATTGCCCAGAGGGACGTGCCAGCGACAAAGCTAAAATATTACGCAATGTGTTTTATTTGTTTTTTATTGAGCAAATACAGCCCGTAGGTAGTTTGGTGAATCAATACCACTATAAGCTAGCACCATTATGGGAAGACTGGCTTGCACAACCGTTGCTGCATAAAGAATTTAAACGCTATATCAAGCAACAAACACAAGACGGTTTTACCGAATACAGCAACGCCATGAAAGCGCATGTAAACCTATGGCAAAACTTTCTTGGTAGGTGCAACTTATCACCTGTAGCACCCGTTTAATTAAGCTAGAGCTTGCACTAAAGAATATTTTCACCAGCCTCTGGATCTCTCGACCTGCGGGCTTGCTCTCTAATTTCATGCGCTTCTGACGATACGTCATCTTGTGTTGACATGCGCTCTTCAGGGCTTTCGTCGTAAGCTGTGTTTTTAGGGTTACTACCGTGTTTTCGTTCGGCGCTTTGCGCTAACGCATCTTTTGGGTTAACCGAATAATCACCGGCGGCGCCATGGCCTAACGGGTTCTTAACCTTATTATTGCTTTCTATGCTGGGACTTTCGCTGCCTTTGGCCTGAGAACGTTCATGGTTTGCGGTGTCGACGTTGTCCTCATTAGCTGTTTCTCGGCCACCAGAGAACCCTGTAGACACGCTTCCCTTATCTTCTAGGCTTTCTTCTTTTCTTCTTTGCGAACCTGTCGCTTCATTTTGTTCAACACGAAGGTTCAGGCCCTCTGGGAATATAAGCTCTCTCGCGTCATCAGGCATACTAATGTTAGCGTCTAAGAATGCTTGGGTGACTTTACGCATTAGCACTGACGCCATTTTCAACACGCTGGTTTTCTCTACATCTACCCAAAAATAAACCTTAATGTTGTAAGTGGACGAGCCTAATTCATCTATCAGAATTTGCGGTTCAGGATCTTTTAAAACGTTGTCTTGGCTTGCTGTGATCTTTTGCGCCATTCGTTGTGCCTGCTGAATATCAGAATCATACCCTACGCCTATAATAAACTGTCCTCGCATAAGCGGGTTGGCCGTTAGGTTTTTAATTACCCCTTTGTAGATTGTGGCATTGGGTATTTGAATATGATTACCATCGAAGTCAACCAGTGTAGTGGCCCGTGCCGTGACTTTTTGAATAATTCCCGTGAAATCGTTAATTTGAACGATGTCACCAATTCTAAAGGGGCGTTGAATAGTAAGCAGTAAGCTTGATATAAAGTTTTCTGCAATATCGCGAAAAGCAAAGCCAAGAATAAGCCCTACCACGCCAGTACCGCTCACCACAGCGATAGCAAACCCGGTTAGCCCGGCCAAAAACAAAAAGAGATAAATGCCGAGCAGAATTAATACCAAGCTAACGCTTCGCTGTATGACCGAACGCAGCAGCGCAGAGGTGGTTGTACGTGTTAACGGTTTAACTATAACTTTTGCAATATGTGGCGCTAATAGAATAAACGCCACCATAATAACCAAACCTAAAGCCAAGCCAGGTAAACGATAAATAAAGCTATCCCAAAGCTGAGAGAGTAACGACTGAGCACTAGATAAACTACTTATTGCGCCACCTTCTTCGCTTTGTTGAAGCAAAGTTTGTATAAAGCATTCGCTTAAAGGTGTATCGGTTTGCGTAAAAGAAAGCCCTACTCGCTTGTTTAGAATACCGGGTAATAATATTTGCTGAGCACTGAACATCACCTCACTCCTTGGCGTTCATGTGTATTGATTTTTACTACAAATATCTACGACGCAATAACCAAATAAGATCCCAACCCAATGGTAAACAAAAAGCTTCCCCATAGGGCATGTTCGACAACTACAACCGGCGTAGAGTTGGTTTGCATATACCGGTAACCAAAAATGGCCCCGCCAATCCAAGAGACCACAACTGCTACCCAATTACCGTACACCAAGTGTGCTAGACCGAATAAAAAAGTGCTTAACGCCCATCTCGCGTATTTAGAAGGCAAGATTTGCTTGTAGCGATGAAAGAAATAGGTGCGAAAAATAATCTCTTGGGGGATCACCGAAACAATGGGGTAAATCAGCAAGGTCGCCACCCACATCCACGGCTGATTCATAGGCCAGTGAAGAAACAGTTCGGGTTTTAAAAAGTAAACCACCAGCGCCAGTAAACTTGCCCATGGCAAAAATAACTTAAGCGTACTTTTAAAATGTATTCGATAGTCTTCCCAATGCCACAATTTAAACCGTTTAAATTGTTTATCTGCTAACAAGACAGCTAAACAGCAAAGCCCCATCACCCCTAAGATGGGCATGAGATAATCTGCAAAATGCTTAATCCAGTAGAGAACAGCAAAAGGAACTGCTACAAATAGCAAGATCAATTCAGACCAAAGCTTTGCCACAACTCACCTCTTTCTCTAAGTTACGTCGCCCCTGCTTTATGACCTGCAAAAAGATTTACGCTTTCGAGACCCAAGTAAGGCCAACAACATAATTACCAACCGATGACACTTTTATGAACTTTTACGGTTAGTCTGTATGAAAGTGTAGTGCCAATTTGCAGGGTTTGAATTATTAATTAGGTGATACTTTAGCCCTATAAAACACGCTATTTGCGTAAGCTATTATAAGATTTAAACTTTTTATTTTCGAAGGCACTCAATAGTGCTTACTGTGCGCAGATTTAAGAAATAGATACGCTTAATGCAACGTGGCTTTACCTTTCACTTTGTCCGTATTTGAAGGAGGGAGACGGAAGATTTCACGTTGTGTTTGTATATCGCACAAAAGTCGTGAAATAATTGCGCAAGATGTATAAGGCGATACCAATGACAAAAAGTAGCCCTAGCGACGTTTTACAACAAATCGAAAAACACTATGCCTCGTTATCTCCTTCGGGCAAATCCATCGCGCATTACATACAGCAAAACCCCATTGCCGTGTTAAGTCAATCCACATCATTCATTGCTGAAAAAACAGGGACGTCAAAAGCGACCGTAAGTCGGTTCTTTCGTCAGCTTGGCTTTGATTCTCACCAACAAGCCAAAGAAGCTCTTGTGCAGTTACGTGAGCAAGGCGTACCTGTAATAAGCCCGTCAAGCGGCGTTTTACAACACGAAAGTGATAGTAAAAACCTGGCCAACACATTCGATGGCACATCGTCTGAAGCATTAAGTGATATAGCTAAATTGCTTGCCTCGGCGGGTCAAGTTACTTTGATTGGGTTTCGCAACGCTTATCCCATAGCCCTTCATTTTAGGCAGCAGCTTAAACAGATTAGAGCATCGGTTCGCGTACTCCCCCAGCCAGGTCAAACGCTCAGCGAAGATATTATCGACTTAACCGAAAATGACCTGGTGGTACTTTTTGGCTTTCGCCGTAGAACCCGCCAATTCAAGTTTGTTTTAAATAGTATCAAGCACTGTAAAACCGTACTTATTACCGACCCTACGGGCCAAGGTTACCGTAACGATGTCGACCACTTAGTTGTAACGCACATCGGCAGCGACTCGCCTTTTGATAGCTATGCTGCGCCTATGAGTCTAGTAGCATCACTGTGTAACCTGACCTATGAAGTATTGGGTAGCAAGGCTGCCGACCGTGTTGAGGCCATTACTGATGTCTACATTCAGATGGATGAACTAGAAAGCCCAAAACGTTAGCCCTTCCCATAGCACACTTTTTAAGCAATACTATGAGTAACTGATAGCAGATGATTGCTATTTTGCAAGCGAAAACGGAACTTTTTTACTCAAAGTCAGGTATAAGTCTAGATGACTTTAATTTTACTGCTTTGAGCGTGTTGTTGGAGTAGATATGGAAAAAACGCAAGTGGTTATGGAAGAGGCTAACGGTGTATTAGACTTTTGGTTTGGCGAATTATCGCCTGAACAATGGTTTACGGAAGATGCTGCACTAGATAAAACAATTACATCGCGATTTTCTTCGTTACACAAAGCAGCGACGCGTGGAGAACTCTGGCCTTGGCGTGCTACTGCATCAGGCAGACTAGCCGAAATTATCGTTCTCGATCAATTTTCACGAAACATCTATCGCAACCATCCTGACGCATTCAGTGCTGACAGTATCGCGCTAGTGCTTGCCCAAGAAGCGGTAAGCGTAGAGGCCGACAAAGTGCTAACACCGCAACAACTAGCCTTTCTTTACATGCCATTTATGCATAGTGAATCACTAGCTATTCACGATGTGGCAATGGAGCTGTTCTCACAAGAAGGATTAGAACGGGAATTTACGTTTGAAAAACGCCATCAACAGGTTATTGAAAGGTTTGGACGTTATCCACACCGAAATACAATCCTTGGGCGCGAGTCTACCTCTGCCGAAGTTGCTTTCCTAAAGAAGACACCTCAAGGTTTTTAACACTGCCTTGTCTTCACTGTTGAATCTGTTTTTATCATTCAGCCTTGACGCCAACTGCTGCCGCCCTTTTCGTTCAAGCGTACACTCTTTGGTTCACCATCTAGCAAACTTGGCAATTTGCTCCTTTAAATATTGCTTGACGTCATTGCACGGTTATTTTTTATCACTACAAAGTAACAATCGCTTCTCTTGACTTTTTAATGAAACAGTTGTTTCATGAAGTGAAGACGAATAAAGAATCAATAACTAATAAGTAACGCGCTGTGAGCTCTCCTTTTGTACTAAAGCCCTGTGATGCAAGGTTCACACAGGCAATTGAAAATATTAAAGTAAACTTTGATGCCATTTGTATCGGTGAAGGCAAGGCGTCTTCGTCAAATAGCATGGCAAGCCAAGAGGAAATCGAGGGTTCAACGGATGCGCGTAATGCCGCAAAGCCGCTTAGCGGGTTAAGCCTCGCGGTAAAAGATTTGTTTCATATTCAAGGTTTGCCAACCGCGGCGGGTAATCCTGATTGGTTAGCAACCCACCCGATACCAGAAAGTACAAATAGTTGCGTAGCACAAATACTGGGTGCAGGTGCCGCGTTCAAAGGTAAAACCATTACCGATGAACTGGCCTATAGCTTACATGGACAAAATAAGCATTACGGAGCGCTGGTAAACCCAGTGGCACCGGCCCATCTTCCGGGTGGCTCTTCGTCGGGCTCTGCGGTGGCGGTTAGCGCCCACCTTGCCGACATTGGCCTAGGCACCGATACGGGCGGGTCTATACGGGTACCGTCTAGCTACCAAGGGTTATGGGGACTTCGCACCACCCATGGGGCAGTCACGTGTGACAATATGGTAGCGCTTGCGCCTTCGTTTGATACCGTAGGTTGGATGACCCGTGATCTAGATACGCTAACTAAAGTTGCTAGCGTTTGCATAGATAGCGCTACGCAAAGCACAATATCAGAAGCACCAAAATTTGGTATAGCAGCACATTTGTTCGAACAAACAGCTCACAATTCGCTATGCAAAACCTGGCTTGCGGCGCTTGCCGAACACATCGACTGCGTTGAATTGTCAGAAGCACAGATAAATTTAAATACGTTAGAAACCGCCGCTACATTTCGCACCTTACAAGGCGGTGAAATTTGGCAGCAACATGGCGAATGGATTGAAGATACTCAACCCGATATCGCTGACGACATTATGTTGCGCTTGGATTGGTGTAAAACCATAACAACCCAAGATATACAACACGCTAAAGCGCAACAAACCGTGGTAATAAATCATTTAAATGCGCTATTTGAAAAAATAGATGTATTGGTTATTCCCACAACACCCGGTGTTGCACCTCGTTGCGATGCTGATGAAACGACTCTGGCAAATGATAGAAACGCTCTGCTTGCACTTACTGCCATAGCAGGGCTTGCGGGTTTACCCCAGCTTCATTTGCCGTTGTTTACCCTACACAACGCCCCGTGCGGATTATCGCTTGTGGGCAAAAAAGGCAACGATCTTGCACTTCTCGCGTTGGCAAAAAAGCTAACCACTCGCTAAACGTGCACAGTGTGCTGGCCTTATTTGAGTCACAGTTAAATCGCACTTAAATAGGGCATAAAGCGCATTATCGCATTCAAGTTGAAAGTAGAAAGCGGAAGTAAGACCTTAGCTTGCGTCAATTTACCTAGCTCTTGACTAGCTAAGGCTCAAGCTGACGGCGTGGTTGCTGAGATTTAGAAGGAAATAAATATGAGTGAAAAACCAAACATCGCGTTCACTGCCCCTCACTTTGCTGCATCGCAAGTGGGTTTAAACATACTAGAAAAAGGCGGTACTGCGATTGAAGCTATGGTGGCGGCAGCTGCCTCTATTGCTGTTGAATACCCGCACATGAACGGTATGGGTGGCGATGGGTTTTGGCTAATTAGTGAGCCGGGCAAAAAGCCCATTGGTATTGATGCATCTGGCGTAGCGGCAAAAGGTGCAACGCCATCTTTTTACGAAGGATGCGATGCCATCCCTAGCCGAGGTGGCAAGTCTGCGTTAACTATGGCCGGCGCCGTTGCTGGCTGGAAAGCTGCCCTTGAAATAAGCCATGAATGGCAAAATGGTATGCCGTTGAGCACATTGTTCGATACGGCGATAAGCCAAGCCAATTGGGGAATTGAAGTTACTCAAAGCTTAGTGGATGCCAGCAATAAAACCTTTGATGAATTAAGCTTGGATGAAAATTTTGCCCAGTTTTTGATTAAAGGTAAGGCCCTTAAAAAAGGCAAAATATTAAAGCTTACAAAGCTTTCAGAAACTTTAAAACACTTAGCAGAAAAAGGGCTGGATGATTTTTATCACGGTGAGTTAGCAGCAAAACTTTCTGAAGATTTAGAAGCAGCAGGCTCCCCCATTCGCCTTGAAGATTTCAACAACTATAAAGCAACAATTGTAGAGCCATTGTCAGTTTCTACCAGCAAGGGCAAGCTCTATAACCTGCCGGCCCCTACCCAAGGTGTCGCGTCGCTGATTATTTTGGCGCTGTATGACAGAGTTCAGCATTTAGGCAACACCGATGCCGACATGGTGCACTTACTTATTGAGTGTACGAAACAAGCCTTTATTGCCCGTAACGCAAACGTGACCGACCCTTCTCGCACGCCGGTGAGTTTACAAAGCCTGCTAAGCGATAACGTGCTTGACGAAATGGTGAAAAACATTTCGTTAGACAAAGCTCTGCCATGGCCTCATGAAGCCAAGCACGGCGATACCATTTGGATGGGCTGCTGCGATTCAGAAGGGCGCATGGTCAGCTACATACAATCGCTTTATTGGGAATTTGGTTCGGGAATAGTAAGCCCGCAAACGGGTATTGTTTGGAACAACCGAGGTACCTCGTTCTCGCTAGACCCGAAAAGTAATCAATATTTAGCGCCGGGGTTGAAACCATTCCACACATTAAACCCAGCGTTTGCAGAACTTATCGATGGTCGCCGCATGAGCTACGGAACCATGGGCGGTGAAGGTCAGCCCCAGACTCAGGCTGCGCTTTTCGCTCGACATATTTACCACGGACAGCCTATCGACAAAGCGATTTCTCTTGGCCGCTGGTTACTTGGTAGAACCTGGGGCGATCAAAGTCACAATTTAAAAGCAGAGCGAGACCTCGTTGAATATGTGGGCGAGAGCTTACTGGCAAGGGGCCACGATATGGTTACGGTAGACCCTTGCAACGAACTTATGGGTCACGCTGGGGCGATTATTCGCACCACAGAAGGCACCGTGAGCGGCGCAAGCGATCCTAGAAGTGATGGTAAAGCCTATTTAGGCCACCGCTAGTTTTTTACCGCAAAAGGTGACTTTGTAAACGCACAAATAAGGTGCGTTACCTAAGCTGCGTTTATTGGAATGGGTCTGCAAAGACGTATTTTAGTTAAACGCTTACAAAATCAAATAAACAACAATTGTTAAAGAGAAAGAAATCACATGCAGTTCTTAATGGATAACCTAACGGTTATATTATCGCTCGCAGGAACGGGCGTATTCGCTGGCATACTAGCAGGTATGCTTGGCGTAGGTGGCGGCATTGTTATAGTGCCGGTACTGTTTTTCTTGTTTCAAGCCCTTGGCGTATCGCCTGAAAGCGCCATGGTTATCGCCACGGCCACGTCATTGGCAACTATTGTCCCTACGTCTGTGAGCTCCATTCGCGCTCACCATAGTAAAGGAAATGTAGATTTTGCGCTGCTTAAAGCCTGGGCCGTGTTCATTTTAATTGGCGTGCTTGCAGGTAGCTATGCGGTAACCGTAGTTAATCCAACCTTCCTGACTTTACTATTTGGTGTTATCGCAACCTTGTCAGCGGTTAACATGCTTATTGGCAAAAAAGATGCGCTGTTTAAAGGGCTTCCTAGCCGTGCGGGTCAATCGGTTATGGCAACCTGTATAGGGCTGTTTAGCTCTATGGTGGGCATTGGCGGCGGCACGCTAACTGTACCTACCCTTACATTTTGTAACTACCCAGCACACAAAGCGGTAGGCACTGCTGCTGCGGTTGGCCTAATTATTTCGCTTCCAGCTGCACTTACTTTGCTATTTGTAGGTACTACACCTGCCGATGCCCCCTTTGCAACTTACGGCTACGTGAATTTACTAGGTTTTGCCTGCATTGTTCCGCTCACCGTGTTGTTTGCACCGGTCGGAGCAACCATTGCCAACAAGCTAGACGCAGGTTTACTCAAGAAAATCTTCGCTGTTGTTCTTATCATCACTGGCTTGCGCATGTTAGCGCAAGTGCTTATCTAGGAGCGCCCAAATGTCTAAAGAAGCGACTACAAGTACTTTCGCACCACTTTCTCC
This sequence comes from Alteromonas sp. 5NW40-0090, assembly GCF_057552975.1. Classification (NCBI taxonomy): domain Bacteria; kingdom Pseudomonadati; phylum Pseudomonadota; class Gammaproteobacteria; order Alteromonadales; family Alteromonadaceae; genus Alteromonas; species Alteromonas sp. 5NW40-0090. Next base: position 122,793 of record NZ_BAAJLT010000003.1, on the reverse strand, counting down.
ACCACCTCGCTTGCTAATGGGCCCGGGCCCAATTAACTGCTACCCACGTGTATTAAGTGCTATGTCTACCCAGTTAGTGGGCCAGTACGACCCGGTGATGACTGGCTATATGAATGAGGTAATGCAGCTGTACCGTGATGTTTTTAATACCAAGAACCAGCAAACTTTTCTGGTTGATGGCACATCACGAGCTGGCATTGAAGCCGTTTTGGTATCAGCTATAGAACCGGGCGACAAAGTGCTCGTACCTATATTTGGGCGTTTTGGTCACTTGCTTGCTGAAATCGCAGAGCGCGCCGACGCTGAAGTACACACCATAGAAGTTCCTTGGGGCGAAGTCTTTACCCCTGAACAAATTGAAGCCGCGGTAAAAGAAGTAAAACCTAAGCTGCTTGCCATTGTGCAAGGCGATACGTCTACCACCATGCTTCAACCGCTTGAGCATATTGGTGCTATTTGTGAAGCGCACGATGTTTTATTTTACTGTGACGCTACCGCGTCAATAGGCGGAAACCCGTTAGACGTAGACGCATGGAAGTTAGATGCGGTATCAGTTGGCCTGCAAAAGTGTTTAGGTGGCCCTTCGGGTAGCGCACCTATTACCCTGAGCGACAAATTTGTTAAAACCGTGCGAACTCGCCATCACGTTGAAGCCGGTATTCGCGATGCACATCACGAGGCCGCCCGCGGCCCTAAAATTCGCTCAAACTATTTCGACTTACCGATGATCATGGATTATTGGGGCGAAGAGCGGTTAAACCACCACACAGAAGCGGCCAGCATGCTTTATTGTGCTCGTGAATGCGCGCGCCTACATTTAGAAGAAGGCCAGCAAAACGTTATCGCACGTCATAAAGTGGCTGGCGACGCCATGCTAGCGGGTATTCAGGCTATGGGGCTAGAACCATTCGGTGACCTGAAACACAAAATGTACAACGTGGTAGGTGTTCATATTCCTGACGGTGTGCACGGCGAAGAAGTTCGCGAAACGCTACTGCTGCGCTTTAATATCGAAATCGGCACCAGCTTTGGGCCATTAAAAGGTAAGATTTGGCGCATTGGCACTATGGGCTACAACGCCAGAGAAGACGCTGTACTTCACACACTTCAATCGCTTGAAACCGTACTTCGCATGCAAGGCCTTGCGCTACCTGCGGGTAAAGGGGTAGATGCTGCGCTTAGCGTTTACGCCAAGGCCAAAGCGGCAGGAGCTGCGAATGAGTGAATTCGCAGCATTTGCTGAATTGGCAACGCAAGTTATGGCAAGGTGCGAAACATTAGGTACCTTAAGCCAGGACGCTTCTTGTCTAGACAGGCGGTATTTGACTGAGCAACACAAACTTGCCAATCAACTGACGTCTGGCTGGATGATTGAAGCGGGTATGACTACGTGGCAAGACGCCGTTGGTAATATCTGGGGTCGCTACACATCGAGCGTACCCAACGCGCCGCGACTAATTTTAGGCAGCCACCTCGATACGGTACCTAATGGCGGAAAGTACGACGGAATGCTTGGCGTGGTCGCGGCTATTTCTCTGGTGGCCATGTTCGATGGTACACAAACTAAGTTCCCTTTTCACATCGACATTGTCGGTTTTTGTGACGAGGAAGGCACGCGTTTCGGCACTACGCTTTTAGGAAGCCGCGCCTTAACGGGCAAGTGGCAAGAGCAATGGCGCCACTTAAAAGATGAAGATGGCGTTAGCCTAGAGCAAGCCATGGCAAACTTTGGGCTTAATTTCGATGCAGTAAACAGTGCAACTATTTCTCGCACTGACATTTTAGGCTACATAGAGCTTCATATTGAACAAGGCCCTGTTTTAGAGCAAGAAAACCTGCCTGTAGGGGTAGTAAGTGCCATTGCAGGCGCGAAACGCTTTAACTTTACGGTTGAAGGTATGGCGGGCCACGCCGGTACTGTGCCTATGTCTATGCGCCGCGACGCCCTTTGCGCTAGTGCAGAAATGCTACTTGCTGTAGAGAGAATTAGCTTACAGCGCCCGGGAGTGGTAGCTACCGTAGGGAAAATTGAGAACGCACCCAACGGCGTAAACGTCATTTCTGGGCGCACACGATTTTCCTTAGATATTCGAAGCGAAGATGACGATTTACGCGATTCCGTATTGGCAGAAATATTGCAAAAATTTGACGACATTGCGCAATCTAGACAAGTAGCCCTCACTCGTGAGCAAACGCACAGTGCGCCTGCAGTGCATTGCGATAGCCAGTTAAAAGACGCGCTAGTTCGTGGCGTTGAGGAAAGCGGTATTGCTCCTCGAATTCTTGCATCTGGTGCAGGACACGATGCCATGGCTATTGCAGATATTAGCCCTGTGGCCATGCTCTTCACTCGCTGTAAGGGCGGTATCAGCCATCACCCTGCAGAGTCTATAACCGGTGATGATGTGGCAGCCAGTTTGTCGGTGCTTTATAGAACGATCAGTGCGCTTAAGCACGCGTAATGTTCTTATCAGTAAAGTTTTAATTAAGGGTTAATAATGAAAATAACAAGGATTTACAACGATGAGGCGGGCAAAAGCCACTTTGGCGAAGTTGAAATAGCGCTAAAAGACGGCGGCCCAATTGGGATGCTGTCAGAAAAATTTGGTGCAGATAAAATTATCTTTCGCGAAACACCCGCAGATTATGATTTTAAATGGCACCCAGCCCCCGCGCGACAGCTACTTTTCATTTTAAAAGGACGCGCAGAATTTACCGTGTCTAACGGTGAGCGTCATGTATTTGGGGCGGGCGACGTGCTGTTGCTGGAAGATACCGAGGGTGAAGGTCACTGTTCACGGGCTATGTACAATGAAGTTCGCCACTCTATTTTTGTGACGCTAGATGAAGGGGTTACCTTTTAAATTGACCTCAACACACCTTTACAAAATGCGCTAATTTAGCGCATTTTTTTGTTTAGGCACCAAATTGGGGCTCAATCAGTGCTCTCTGCTTTCACCTCCATTCGCTAATTTTAAAAAACACATCAAAAACAATGCTTTAAAAGCGAAAAACAAAGCAGACTAATTGGTCAACATCTTGCAACCAACGAGCAACTGTCATCAAGAAAAATTGCTCATGTCTTCAAATCACAGCGAATTACTTTACGACTTACATGATAGCCCGGCATTTCTTCCCTCTCTTACCGCGGCATTCCAGCATTTATTAGCGAGCTTCGTTGGTGTTATAACCCCTACTCTTATTGTTACGTCAACGCTAGGCCTTACTGAATACACACCTTACCTTATTAGTATGGCGCTGTTTGTTAGCGGCCTTGGCACAGCAATTCAAACAAAACGTATAGGTCCAGTAGGCAGCGGCCTTGTCGCCATTCAAGGAACTAGCTTTGCTTTCATTAGTGCGTTGATTTTGGCGGGAAACCAAGTGAAGGCGAATGGCGGAACGCCAGAAGATATTTTAGCCCTATTGTTTGGACTCACCATGGCTGGGGCATTAGTTGAAGTGGTTTTCAGCCTTGTCGTAAATAAACTCAAGCGCATTATTACGCCTTTGACTACGGGTATAGTGATCACTGCGATAGGCCTTAGCTTGATAAACGTAGGTATGACCGACCTTGCCGGTGGCTTTCATGCCGCTGACTTTGCCAGTACTGAGAACTTAGCAGTTGGTCTTGGTGTATTACTGGTTATCGTATTCTTAAATGCGTCTACCAACCATTGGCTTCGCTTAAGCGCTATTTTTATTGGCATGGCTATAGGTGCAACGTATGTTGGTTTTACAAAAGGCCTTGATTTCTCTGGGCTCGCTTCACTTTCATTAGTGGCTATCCCTACCCCATTTGCGTTCGGCATTGCTTTTGACATTAATTTATTTTTGCCCATTGCGCTTATTTACTTGTTTAGCGCAATAGAAACGGCGGGAGATTTAACGGCAAACAGCCTTTTTTGCAAGCAACCTGTAAGCGGCCCCGTTTATTTTGCGCGGGTGAAGGGCGGTATTTTGGGTGACGGCGTCAACTCTTTACTTGCCGGCATGTTCAACACGTTTCCAAATACCACATTTGGCCAAAACAATGGCGTTATTCAGTTAACCGGTATTGCTAGCCGAAAAGTGGGCTTTTTTGTTGCTGCGCTATTTGTTCTTATCGGCTGTTTTCCTATTGTTGGCGGGGTGCTGCAGGCTATTCCTAAGCCGGTATTAGGCGGAGCGACTCTTGTTATGTTTGCTATGGTAGCAGTGGGCGGCTTAAAGCTTCTTGCCAGCTACGCACTTGATAGGCGCAGCAGTCTTGTAACTGCTTGTGCGCTTGGAATGGCAATAGGCGTAATGATGGTTCCCGAAGCCCTTGCTGAATTGCCAACGTGGCTAGAAAATATTCTTCTTTCCCCCGTTACATCTGCCGGCCTTACTGCCGTGATTTTAGAACTAACGCTGCCGGGTAAAAAACCGTCGAGTAAGGCAAAGAGTTCAGAGACAAAGTCACAGCTAAGCCCTGAAGAGATCTCCCTTATTTCTTCTACTAATGACGCAATCACTAGCCGTAAAAATAACAATGCTGACAATGTAAGACATTCTCCAAACATGCGTAGCGATAATGACAAAAACCTAGAAGCTGTATCACTGCCTCAACCCCTTAACACAATCTTAGGCATTAAAAGGCACGCTGATAGCACACCTACTCTTTATGGTGCAAAAGTTCGTTAAAAATCACACTGAAGGTGCAAGTGTTGTAAAGACATAGGGCATTTACATAAAAATAACAATATAAGAACAACATTATATTTTTTTATCCCTATAATTCAGCAACTTAAGCGCAGGTCAAAACTTGACCAACTGGACAAGTAGTTGGCATCTATCCTGCTAGCTCTCTTGCCAACGACAAGAACCATAAAAATAATTCGTTAAAAAGCCCAAAAAAAGGGCAACCAAAAATAATGAGGAAACCATGAAAAACACTACATTCAAATTATCTCCTCTGGCAAAAGCGTTTGCGATGACCACTGCGGTTGCGCTGTCGTCACAAGCTTTTGCTCAGGAAGAGACAGAGGTAAAAGAAAAAGACGTTGAGAAGATCCAAGTAACGGGTTCGCTTGGCAGTCTTCCAGGCCAAGACGTAGAATCTGTGTTTGGCTTTGGTAAGTCTATTCTTGAAACGCCACGTTCTGCATCAACTATATCTCAAGAGCAAATGGAGCGTTTTAACGTATCTGACATTGATGAATTGGTAGCGTTTGCACCGGGAACATTTACCCAGTCTTTCTTTGGTGTTGCGGGCTCTCTTGACGTACGTGGTACGCCTGGTGAAACCTATTTCCGTGGCGTTAAGCGTCTGGACAATCCTGGCAACTACCCGACACCAATTGGTGCTTCAAGTCGAATCGACATCGTCCGTGGCCCTGCATCGCCTATTTATGGTCCCTCTAAGATTGGTGGTTACCTAAACTTTAATCCTAAATCTGCCCGTGCTTCTGGCGGCCAGTATCTAGATGCGCCAACGGGTGCTTTGTCATACACCACTGGTTCATGGGATAAAAGCATTTTAACCGCAGAGGTTGGCGGCCCGACTAGCGTAGCTGGCAAAGAGATGGGCTACTACATCTACGGTGAACTAGAAAATTCAGACAGCTATTACGACAATACACAAACTGACCAAACGGTATTGCAAGCATCATTTAACATTGACGTTACTGACAATCTTCGCTTCGAATTTGGTGGTATGTATCACGACTATGATGGTAACCAAGTCGCAGGCTGGAACCGACTGACACAAGAATTGGTAGATGACGGTACTTATATTACTGGTACGGCACAGCCACTGGATACGGATGGCGATGGCCAAATTAGCCACGAAGAATATGGTGCAGTTAACATTGCCGGTGAAAGCTTCTTCTACGTTCCAGCGTCTACGTTTACAGATGACGAAGCAACAGCATTGATGCAATTACAAAATGTAGGCACAACAACCCTTAGTGGAAACCAAGTGTTGGTAGCGCCTGATGATCAGCTTGGCAACGAAGCCATTACGTTGTATTTCGATACCATCTACTACGCGGACAACTGGGAAATTCGCAACCAGTTTTTCTATGATGCTTACGACAACATCAACGAAAATGCTTACGGTTTCTCACAATTCCACGACAGCTGGGTTGTTGAAGACAAGCTAATTTTCGCAACCGAGTATGAAAATGACGGTTTGTTTGCACAGTTTCAATTCTCACCTTCTGTTCGTTATACCGATTTCGAACACGGCGATGATTTCACGTACGAATATTTCAACCGTCGCGATTTAACCATGCCTTCTTCGGCTCTTGATCGTCGTTTATTATCTACCCGCTCAGGTAAAAATTTCGATAACTATGACGTTGGTAACTACCTAGACCTAGGTGTTGCTGCAATGACAGATTTAACTTGGGATTGGGGTTTGAACCTAGTTTTAGGTCTGCGTTACGATACCATTGATATTGAAAGTACATCACGTACCGACCTTCTGTTAGGTGCTACAGGTGATGAAACGCCAGTTTATGCTGAAGAGACAGTAGACGGATGGTCATGGAATGCGAGCCTTTCATACGAATTCGAGTTTGGCCTAATTCCTTATGTAACCGCTGCAGAGCAAGCCACACTTGTTGCAGGTCAAGGTGCAGAAATTGGCGTTGGTCAACTTGGCGACGGCAGTGCGTTCGATACGTCTGAGCTTATCGAGTTTGGTATAAAGGGCTCGCTGTTAGAAGACACATTGTATTTCGCGCTTTCATCGTTTGAACAGGAACGTACCGATTTTAACGCGCAAAACACGGTAACGAACAACACCACAAACAACAAAGGCACTGAGTTTGAACTTCGCTGGGTAGTTAACGATAACTTGGTTGTATCTGCCGGTTACACTAATATTAAGGTGATCAACCTTACTGCTCTTGAAAATGGAAACCAGTTTGGTTTCTTAGGCGCTGAAGACCTGGTAAACCTTGAAGATCCTTCGTTGATCTTTGGTGGTAACGTTATTGGTCTTAACCTTATCGGCGAAGGCTTCAACAATACTGATGGACGTAAAGCGGGTATCCCAGAAAACATTTACACGCTAACCGCGACTTACGATTTTCAAAATGGATACGCTGCTAACGTAAGTGTGGTAGATGTTGAGGAAGTTGCATCAGGTTTCTCTGCGGCTGTAACGCTACCGTCTTACACGCTTGTAAATGCTGGCTTATCTTATCAGGCTGAAGACTGGTCATTTAACTTAACCGTTAAAAACCTAACCGATGAGCGCTATTTCCGCTCTAACTTCCCTGACCTATTCGGTAGCCAAATTGTGTTACCTGAATTACCGCGTCACTTTAATGCTAAAGTTACTTACTCATTCTAAGTATGCTTAGCGTGTGAATGGCATCACGCTTCCTATGGTTACTGGAAGCGCGTTACCATCATTCACTCAAATTACGTTTAATAAAGAGCTCAGTTTTTTAAATCTGGGCTTTTTTTTTAGGAGTATTTTATGTCTCTACCCCATTTCATTCGCCTCTTTTCACAGCAACCTCCATTGAGTACTGCTAAAAACAGCCGCAATTCAGCTTTTCGTAAACCCACTGTGTTGGCTGTTTTGATAGGCTTAGTAATAAGTGTTTTATCTACCCATGCTTACGCTAATGGCGAAGAAAAGCCGATGGAAGTAAAAGTGGTAGTAGTCAGTATGTTTGAAATTGGCGATGATGAAGGCGACGCGCCAGGCGAATTTCAGTTGTGGAAGGCACGTCAAAAGCTTATAACAAAATACCCGCTACCCCACGGCTTTCACGATGTGTATGCAAATACTGAAACGGGCATAATTGGCATAGTGACGGGTATGGGCACTGCGCGTGCTTCAGCAGCAATAATGGCGCTGGGCCTTGACCCTCGCTTTGATTTATCGAAAGCCTATTGGCTAGTAGCAGGCATCGCTGGTGTCGACCCTGCCGATAATACTATCGGAAGTGCTATTTGGACTGATTACGTTGTAGATGGTGACCTTGCACATCACATTGATGCAAGAGAAATTCCTTCACAGTGGCCAACAGGGTACTTTCCTCTTTTTACTCATGAACCATATGAAAACGCCGAGTTAGTTGACGTAAATAACAGCCCAAATGGAGAGGTTTACACGCTTAACCTACCATTGGCGAAATGGGCCTATTCTCTTACAAAAGATACCAAGCTTTTAAACAATGAAGCAATGGATACGCTAAGAGCAAAATATACTCTCTCACCTAATGCAAAAGCACTTCCTAATGTGTCTATGGGAGCACATCTATCTGCGTCTACTTTTTGGCACGGGGAAAAACTTAATACCTGGGCAAACGATTGGGTAGCTTACTGGACGCAAGGCAAGGGAAACTTCGTCACATCAGGCATGGAAGACTCAGCTACGCTTCAAAGTTTAACGTATTTAGATAATGCTGGGTTAGTAGACAAAGAGCGCTTGATGATACTAAGAACGGCGAGCAACTTTACTATGCAACCTCCATCGTTAGGCGCTGCACAAAATTTGAAATTAGAAAGCTCCGGAGATGGCTATGCAGCGATGGGCGCAGCAATTGAAGCTGCTTACAACGTTGGCGCTGGTGTTGTTAATGCTATTGTTGAAAATTGGGAGTCTGCAAAACACACTATTCCCGGTTCTGACTAACATTCAGAACGATTGATTTAAGTATACTATCTTAGTTGGAATTAACTAAGTTGGTATTAATCAAACTGCAAAATCTTGCTTATTATTAGTTCTGTTAGCGTTAACACGGGTGTTTAGTCACCTGACTTTGGGAGGCTATTCGGTGCTTTTAAATGCATTTCAAAGCACTGAACTCCCTCTAAGCCACTACAGATTTTGCATCTAGCGCTAACTTAAGCTGTGAAGTTACATCATTTTGTACAACAGGCTTTGCCAGAAAGTCTTGCATGCCCGCTTCGCTGCAACTGAATTTATCTTCAGCGGTGGTGTTAGCAGTAACCGCGATAATGCGCCCATGCTTAGGCATTAACGCTTCTTGCAGTATAATTTTCGTTGCGCTAACGCCATCAAGCACCGGCATAGCACAGTCCATGAAAATAATGTCGTATTTTTTGGCCCTCGCCATTTGTACCGCTACTTCGCCGTTTTCAGCTTCATCAGGTATGTAATTGAACTTTTCTAGCATAGACCCTAAAACCAGGCGGTTTATGTCATTGTCATCAACAACCAAAATATTTAACGGCACACTTAAAAGTTCAGAAGAAAGCGTTACCTCTCCATTAGACGTTTCGTTTAGTGTTGCCATTTCAACTGGAATGGCAATGTCAAAGCAGGTTCCTTTGCCTACCGTCGAGCGCACCTCAAGTTCACCATCCATTTTTTCAACAAGCTGGCTCACTATGGAAAGGCCTAATCCGTTTCCATTGAGTTCTTCACTAGCACTGTCGGTATCGTTTTGGAACGGCCGGAACACTCGCGATAGAATATCATTACTCATGCCAACCCCGGTGTCTTCGACTGAAGCCAGCAGAATAGGAACGTCGCCTTGATGTTTAAGCGTAACCTGTACTGAAATGTAGCCTTTTGCGGTGAACTTTACGGCATTCGACAGCAAGTTGGTTATTACCTGACTTATCCTTGCCGCGTCACTATGCACATAGGTCTTTTCATCAAAAGACAGCACAGCATAGAACCGTACGCCCTTTTCTGCACACTTTGTTTTGAACACATCGACAATGTCTTCGCATAAAGAGCGAACACAGAAATCACCATGTATTAACGTGAATTCACCGTTTATAATCGACGTGTAATCCAGTACATCGTTAATGAGTGATAACAAGCGGTCTGCACTGTGTAATGCAATGTCGGCTTTTCTAATTCGAACGTTATCTTTTGTTTCAAATTTTATGGCCTGAAGCATTCCGGTAATGCCGTTCAGCGGTGTTTTTAACTCGTGGCTTATGCGTGAAAGCAACATTCCACGCTCTCTGGATGCAGCTTCAGCTTCTTTACGTCGCTCATCCAACTCTAACCTAAGTTGAACCGATTTATTAACATTTTGACAGGTACCAAACAAGCGAACGCACTTACCATGCTTCATCTCTGCCATGCCATGGGTTTCTATCCATACCGAGTTTCCTTTTGCGGTTGTAAGCTCGAGAGTTGAGCTCCAAGGCTCCCCCGTCTCGGTGGTATGAGAAACAATGCGGCTTATTTCATCTCTATCGAACCCTTCTTTGTAGAAGTTAATGGCAGTTTCTAGCGAGGGCGTGTAACTGTCGTCTACTTCATGAATGATGCGAGTTTGAGATGACCAAGTTAGCTCATTGGTAATAAGGTCAACTTCCCATGTCCCTACGTTTGCAACACTTTGCAGTTTTTCGTAGAGCGTGTTTTGTTTTGTTTCAGCTTTCTCAACGTGAAATTTTTCTAAAATGACAGATAACCAATCGTCGAGTAATGTCACTTTATCTAAATTATTTGGCTGTTCGGGGCATGCGTTGATGAATACTAGGCAGACCTGCCCACCGTCGAGGTTGTGGACTTGGCCTCTTATGTACTTTTCCGCGTTGAAATAGGTACTAAACCACCGTTTAAATGCAGTCGAACACTTAGCACTGCTTACTGGGAAACAATTGTCTACCGGTGAGCAATTTGCGTAAGAAGGGATTGATTTAAAACTGGGTGGATAAGCTGATGATGCTTTTACAAGAATGTTGACGGTGTCCTGGTCAAGATGCAAAAGCAAGCCTTGAAAAATGCCTAAAGAGTCACAACCACGTTGCACTAACTGAGATAGCGATGCCTTTAACTGCGCTTCCAGCTTAACATTCAAACTCGATTGCTCGTCGAAATAAACCATTGTACTTTACCTAAGTCTCAAACTCGTAAAAGAAGAGTACTAACCCGTGCTTTCAAAAATATCGAAAATAATACGTAATCACTTTTGATGATAGCGTGGTATTAACGGTTTCGACATTAAACAATAGGATAGTTTAGGGGTGCTAAAGATAGGCTAATTTTTTAGTATTGCACGAACTAACCTTTGGCCCGATTTCTGCCTGACTCTTTTGCCTCAAATAAGGATACATCTGCATCTTCAATTAATGCTGAAATGTCATCTTTTACCACGTCTGCAGCCTTCCAGGCTGCAAACCCTGCGCTTATAGACACGCGATTTTCAATGCCTTTCCCATGAGGTATTTTTGCCTTGGCTACTTCATCTACAAGCTGATTTGCCACAAGTTTTGTACCTTTATGATCGACGTAAGGTAGAATAATTAGAAACTCTTCACCGCCAAACCGTATTACAGCGTCTTTAGGACGCTTAACGTTATCGGATACTATTTCAGCAACTTTCTGCAAGCATAAATCGCCTTCAAGATGGCCGTAAGTGTCGTTAAAAAGTTTAAAATAATCAATATCGATCATTATCGCACCTACGGTACCTTTATCTCTTGCCACCTGCTTTATTAATAGAGGGATCTCTTTCGTGAGGTACATGCGATTGTAAAGGCTGGTAAGTTGATCATGAAACGTCATCATTTCAAGATATTCGGTACGAAGCTTGTTCTGAAGGTGTGTCTTTACACGATGAATAAGCGTTGAGGCATTTACCGGCTTCATAACAAAGTCTGATGCCCCCACCTCCCAACATGCGTTTTCACTTTTGATGTCCATGGTTGAGGTTACAAAAATGACCGGTATGTCTTTGGTTTCTGGCGCCGATTTTAATGCTGCACACACTTCTAAACCGCTGATATCCGGCATGTTCATATCTAGTAAGACTAAATCGGGCAGCGCTTCGCCACAATGCGATATGGCGTCGCTTCCAGACTCTACGGTAGTGCATCGAAACTCACTTTCAAGTATCGACTGTAGCAGCAATCGGCTCATTGGTTCATCATCAACAATAAGCACATTACATTGTGAGTAGGGTTTAATTTCTTTTCTGTCCATTGCTTTCTAATACAAGTACGTCGCGCAACTGTTTTTCATTGTAATATAGAGATTTTTTTATATTTTTTAATATCTAACAGTCTAACACCTTAGGGATAGATGTATATTGAAAAGGTTAACTTTTGACGAGCTTTAGGTATTATAAATAACACCTAAGCCGAAAGACTGAAATGCACCAAAGCTGGCTGCTGCTTTACGTTAGACGACTTCTTCATTACTGATAAACTGAATAAAAAAGTCGTTCATCGCAACGGGGCGACACATAAAATACCCTTGTCCAAAGTGGCAACCAAGCGCTTTCAAGCTATTGAAATGTGACTGAGTCTCGATCCCTTCAGCAACTATAGTCAAATCCAAACTTAAGGCCAGGTGCACAATTGCAGTAACAATATCATGTGCCTGCTGTTCTTTATCCATATCAATAACAAATGAGCGGTCTATTTTTAGTACATGAAGTGGAAATTGACGTAGATAGGATAAACTTGAATAGCCAGTGCCAAAGTCATCAAGTGCAATGGTGACCCCCAGTGATGTTAATGCCATGAGGATATCGCGGGTTTGTTCAAAATCGTGCATCAACGCAGACTCTGTCACCTCTAACTCTAATGACGAAGCTTCAATCCCCGTTAAACGAATTATTTCTGCAACCTCATCTGCAAAACCAGGATTTGCAAGCTGTTTTGCCGCAACATTAACCGCTACTTTAACGTCTTGATGTTCGTTGTTACAGCGTGCAATGAACTCACAGCTTTTTTGAAGCACTTGTCTTCCGAGCTGATGAATTAACCCTGTTTCCTCTGCAAGAGGAATAAATTCGTCAGGCCCAATAACGTTGCCGTTTTCTTCGACTATTCTGACCAAACTTTCAGCTCCGGCAACCTCTTTGTTGTTGAAATCGTATTTAGGCTGAAGGTAAATAGCTAAACTGTTTTTTTCAATAGCTTGCCTAAGCTTTATTTCCATTTCAACACGATGATGCATGGCGTGCTGCAGGTCGTTCGAGAAAAAGCTAAATGTATCCTTCCCTTTTGATTTAGCGCGATACATTGCTGAATCAGCGTGACGCATCATTTCTTCTGCGTTAACGGCATCTTGCGGATACAGACTTATTCCTATGCTTAAACTCAGTTGATGGGACTTTCTATCTATTTCAATAGGCTCCCTAGCTGCCTGCAAACATGCCATGGCAATACTATCTGCACTGAATCCAGAACCGAGATCAGACAACAAACAAGCAAACTCGTCTCCGCCGACGCGGGCAAGGGTTGCATTTTGGCCGAGGGTATTAGAAAGTCGTTTTGCAATTATCGATATAACATAATCGCCAACCTGATGCCCCAAGCTATCGTTGAGGTATTTGAAGTTATCAATATCAATTAACAGTAAGGCAATGCTTTGTTTGCTTGTAAAGCTTCTTGCTATCGCTTGTACAACACGGTCGTGAAGCAGTACTCGATTGGGCAAACCGGTAAGTTGGTCATGATTGGTAAGGTGAGTCATTTTTACCGCCATCTCAACGGCTTCTGAAACATCTTGGAAGACCATCACAGCGCCGATAATGTCTCCCTCATCGTCTATAATCGGCGACGCACTATCTTCAACCCTAAAAACCTGTTTATGCCGGCTAACGAGCGTCGCATTATACGACATCGCCACGGGCCGCTTTACTTCAAGTGCGTAAAGCGCCGGGTTTAAAAGCGGTTCATGACTTGAAGCATCTCGCAAGTTCATTATTTCATCAATAGGCCTACCTATGGCATCTTCCACACAATAACCAGTTAGCCTTTGTGCCACGGGATTAATAAATGTTATATCTCCCGCTGCGTTAATCGAAATGACACCGTCAGCTATGGATTTCAACGTAATAGCAAGTTGTTTTTTTTCCGCCTCAAGCTCTTGGTTTACTTTTTTCAGTAAGGCTTTTTGAGATTGAAGCGTGAGATGATTTCTCACCCTCATTCGGCACATTTCCACATCGATAGGCTTTGAAATAAAATCTATCGCGCCAAGCGAAAGCGCAATGTGTTCGTTGTCTGAATCGCTATGAGAAGTAACGAATATTACAGGGATTGAAGCAGTATTTGGACATGCTTTAAGCTGTTTGCACACTTCGAACCCTGAGAGTACGGGCATACTGATGTCTAAAATGACTAAGTCAGGTTGTTGCACTTTGACTATCGAAAATGCGTTAACGCTTTGCGAAACCGTAACAACATCTGCTAAAGATTCTACTGCACTTTCTAGTAACAAGAGTGTTGTTGGTTCATCGTCAATGATGACTGCCTTTTGTGTCTCAGCATCCATGAGAAATACCACATAACTTAATAAGAACAATAAGTAGTATCGTCTGACATACTTTAAAAAAAATTAGCTTTTAGTCTACTTTGCCTAATTTAGGAATTATTTTACAGGTAACCATTTGACAGTAATGCTTTAAGTCACGCACAATTAATGTACATTTCAATATCATCTCGATTCCTTGGTAATAAAAATGGATACGTTAAATACTCAACATAGCGCTTTTGAAAAGCCACTTTGGAATAAGGAAGCTGCACTAAGCCGGCTAGGTGGTAACGAAGGTTTACTTAACCGTATCGTAGAAATGTTTTTGGCTCAAATTGCCGAGAAGCAACAGGCATTACAAAAAGCGGTTACTGAGCAAGATATTGAAGGCGTTCGTTTCACTAGCCACGCAATGAAAGGAGTTTCAGGAGACGTGGGCGCCGACGCTATTCGCGAAAAAGCATCATCTATTGAGAACAAGGCCAAGCGTGACGATTTGACTGAGATAGCGCTGGACATGCAAGAGCTAAACGGCTTAATAGAACGCACTATTACGGAGATGCAATCTTAATATTAAGCCACTTCGGCACTCTTGCCTGTGTCCGAGTATATAAATACCTTTAGTCGCTAAATAGCTATTTCGACTTGTTCGATTAAAGCCTTTTTTCTTTCCGCTGGTAAGAAGCTTGCTCTAAAACTGTTTGCGGCTAGCACGCGAATCGTACTCTCATCTATGTTTAGCGCAGTATGAAGCGCTTCAAAATTTTCATTCAAAAAACCGCCGAAATAAGTGGGATCGTCAGAGTTCACTGTCACCAATAATCCAGCATCAAGCAGCTGCACGATATTATGCTCTTTCATATCGTCTATCACGCATAGTTTCAAATTACTTAATGGGCATACGGTAAGTGGTATTTGTTTTTCCTTTAAATACGCCATAAGTGCTTGGTCTTCTTGGCAGCGAACACCATGGTCAATGCGGTCCACGTCAAGCAGTTCAATCGCTTCCCAAATATAGGACGCTGGCCCTTCCTCTCCCGCATGAGCAACAATTTTGAAACCTAGCGACCTCGCCTTTTTGAATACGCGCTCAAACTTAGAAGGCGGATGCCCTAACTCTGAACTATCAAGTCCTACCGCTTTAATGTGCGGATAATAAGGTTTTGCCGCTTCCAGTGTTTGATATGCTTCGCTTTCGGGTAAGTGACGTAGAAAGGACATGATCAAATAGCTACTTATGCCGTATTCATTTTCTGCCTTTTGTATAGCGCGCAAAAAGCCAGGCATGAACACATCAAAACCTATACCCCGCTCAGTATGGGTTTGAGGGTCAAACATAATTTCGGTATGTACGATATTTTCTTCAGCGCACCGAGTTAAGTATTCCCACATTAGTATGAAGAAGTCGTCTTCGTCTCTTAATACCCCGGCCCCTGCGTAATAGAGGTCAAGAAAGCTTTGTAAGTCTTTGAAATTATATGCGGCTTCAATCTCTTCCACGCTAGCATAAGGAAGTGATACACTGTGCTTTTCAGCTAGGCGCCACATGAGTTCAGGCGTTAAGCTACCTTCTATATGCAGATGCAGTTCGGCCTTTGGAATGTTTTTAATTATTGATGACAGCGACATGGCCCCTCACTTATTTTGCACCATAACAATGCAACAGCATTTAATTGGTGCGTAATAGTTTATCTTTAATGCTATCTGTAAACGAGTTCTATTGCTCATTTAGGTTTTGTTTGCGGTTTTTTTAACATCATCTATGTTGATTATTAACCGTTTGGCTGGCTTTGTGCCGCCTGGCTAGTGACCTTGAGTCACGCAATGATTGCTTTTTAAGCATTGCACTGAAAAGTAAGTTAGCACAAAACACACCAACAAGTTGACTAACTGGTCAGTTTTTTGCTTTCAAACGCACAAAATACTAAATGAAACACAAACAGAGAACTCTTGATGTCCAACAACGTAATTGAACGGCTATTTAAGCTGCAGGAACACGGAACTACAGTAAGAACTGAGATCATCGCAGGCCTTACTACGTTTGCGGCTATGTCTTATATCCTCGTGGTGAACCCTGGTATTCTAGGGCTAAGCGGGATGCCCGTTGAAGGGTTAATTACAGTGACGGCAATCGCAGCCTGTATTGGCACGCTCATGATGGCGCTAATGACCAACTACCCTATCGCACTTGCACCGGGAATGGGCTTAAACGCGTTTTTTGCTTTCACTATTTGCCTTGGCCGCGAAATTCCTTGGGAAGCAGCGCTTGGCATTGTTTTTTGGAACGGTATTCTCTTTTTAATTCTTTCACTTACTGGTGTTCGCACTAAAATCGCCGAATCTATACCACCGTCTCTTAAGATAGGCGTGCAATGTGGTATTGGCTTATTCATCGCGTTTATCGGTCTTAAAAATGCTGGGTTAATTGTCGATAACCCCGCAACTTTTGTCCAGCTTGGCGACCTTTCAGAGCCTGCAGTGATGCTTGCCTTTGTTGGTATTATTTTTACTATTGTCCTTATGGTTAAACGCGTTACCGGGGCTATATTAATTTCTATCGTTACCCTTACTTTAATCGGTGCGTTTATCCCTACCGAAAACGGAACGTTAACTGCCACGCCTTCTGCTGTTGTGGGAATGCCAGAGTCTATATCGAACACATTTTTGGCCATGGACTTTTGGTATCCTATCGACCATCTTGCCGAAACCTGGGATCTTATTTTTGCACTTATGTTTGTAAACATGTTCGATACCATAGGTACGTTAATCGGCGTTTCTCGCAAAGCTAACTTGCTAGACTCAAAAGGCAAGCTACCGAAAATTGGCCCGGCCATGACGGCGGATGCATCAGCAAGCATTGCTGGTGCATTCGTAGGAACTTCACCAGTAACTAGCTATGTGGAATCAGCTACGGGCGTATCAGCGGGAGGACGAACAGGGCTTACCGCCGTTGTGGTTTCTGTATGTTTCCTGTTGTCGCTTTTCCTTACGCCATTGATGAAAGTTATTCCGCTGATGGCTACTACTCCGGCATTACTAATGGTAGGTATTTTAATGATGGAGTCGATTCGCCAGGTTGATTTCGACGACTTAGGCGCCTTGGCCACAGCCTCTGTTGCGCTCATCGCTATGCCCCTAACGTTTAGCATAAGTGAAGGTATTGCCCTTGGTTTTATAACCTACGTGGGCATTAAGGTTGGTACAGGAAAATTTAAGGAAGTAACCCCGCTGACTTATGCATTGGCTATTGTTTTCTTGCTGAGATACCTATTAGATTTAAAATAATTTATCGGTGCGTCGGTGCAAAGTAGACACTTTTGCGCACAAAACCTTGGTTAAGATACAAAAAAGGTGGCTTTTAATGCCACCTTTCTTTTTAAATCAGCTATTTCAACGAACTAACCAGTTATTTTAAACCGTCATAAGTGAAAGTAACGGCTTTATCACCCATAAATACAATTTTTACGTGTTTGCTGTCTTCGTTACCCCACGTGCACGCCATGGCGCCCATAGTTTTGCCACAGTTATCAGCTGAACCAATGATTGCTTCAACTTCGTTCTGGGTCATTCCCATTTCTAACTTATCATAGTTTTCTTTCGTTAGCTTTGAGCATGCAGTGAGGGCGAGTGCCCCAAGAGCAATAATAGCTAGTTTTGTTTTCATGGTTTTGTCCTTTACTAAGCGAAGGCGGCTGTTCTCCATTTGGTTCACTTTACCCCTTAGCTTTACTTTAAATATTTTACAGGTACTGTAAACGCTACATACTCGCCTTGTCACTACCTTCTTTAGGATGAGTTTCCAACCAATGACGAGCAATTTGCTCTCTGGTGGCCAACCACACTTTGTCATGTGACTTTACATACTCAATAAAGCGCTTAAGTGCTGCGAGTCGAGCAGGCCTGCCCATAATGCGATTATGAAGACCGATAGAAAGCATTTTTGGCGCTTCTTCTCCTTCTTCATACAACACATCAAACGCATCTTTTAAGTAGGTAAAAAACTGTTCTCCACTGTTAAAACCTTGAGGCGTGGCAAAGCGCATATCATTGGTATCCAACGTGTACGGCACCATCAATAATGGCTTGCTGTAGTGACAGTCGTAATATGGCAAGTCGTCGGCATAAGAGTCGGCGCAATATAAAATATCATCGCGCTCCGCGATTAACTTCAATGTGTTAGGGCTGGTTCTCCCTGTGTACCAGCCAGCAGGTTTACTACCCGTTAACTGTTCGTGAAGAATAATCGCTTCATCTATTTGCTTACGCTCATCTTCCTCGCTCATATCTTGATAGTGCACCCAGCGCATGGCATGACTGGCTATTTCCCAACCTGACTCCATCATTGCTTTTACAGCGTCAGGATGGCGCTGCATTGCCATGGTAACGCCAAATACAGTTACAGGTATGTCGTACTTATTTAGCAAGCGGTGTAAACGCCAAAAACCTGCACGACTGCCGTATTCGTAAATAGACTCCATGCTAAGGTGACGGTCTTTATAGGCTTGTGCGCCTATAATTTCCGATAAAAATATTTCCGACGCCTCGTCACCATGAAGCACGCAGTTTTCGCCGCCTTCTTCGTAGTTCAAGACAAACTGAACAGCTATTTTTGCTTCATTTGGCCAATTAGCGTGCGGCACATGCTCACCGTACCCAATGAGATCGCGAGGATACACAGAATCTACCATGCTACACCTCGAAACTTTCTGGCAAAGACAGTCCACAACCGCCAAGCACAAGTTTAACCACTTGCTTTGTAGCGTCGTCAAAATCTGCTTTTGTCATTTTCTTACCGCGCAATCGGGTAATTTGCGCTGAAAAGTCAGCGTAATGCTGGGTGCTTGCCCAAATAGTGTAAAGCAAGTACTCACCTTCAACCGGGGGAAGTTTACCAGCTTTTATCCACGCTTCTATTACCGCAAGGCGCCCTTTCATCCAAAGCGCATGCTCTTCATCAAAGTAGCCACTTAGGTTTTGCGCACCGTTGATGATTTCCATAGCAAAAATCTTTGAAGCCATGGGGTGCGTTCGGGATACTTCCATTTTTTCAGCAATGTAATTAGCAAGCACCTCGGCGGGGTCATCCTCCACCGTTGCTTTGTCGAATCGGGAGTTCCACAATGAAAGGGTTTCTTCTAATACCGCGACATAGAGTTCTTGTTTAGTTTTGAAATAATACAAAACGTTGGTTTTAGGTAGTCCTGCTTCATCAGCAATTTTTTGAACTGCTGTGCCTTTGAAGCCAAATTGTGCAAAACACTTTTCAGCGGCTTGGAGTATTTTTCTTCTGTTCATAGCGCCAACGCCAGCGTCAGTGCTCTTTACCTTCATCATTATTATCTAAATTCCTTTGCAATCTACTTTGCAAGCGTACAGGCAGGATAAGTGCTGCATGCCTTTGTGATAGGTTAGCATTTATTGCCAACATGTTGCTATGCTCATGAAGCTGAGAGTTACCCACAGTCTGAGCTTCTCGCCGATGAAGTGGGCCATTCAAAAACATTAATTCTGCAATTACCTCAAAACCTAGCACGAATCTTGCCTTGTTCTTCTTATAATTAATGCATTGCTTAGTAAAAACGTTTGGAAAAGCGTTCTACTACTTTTCAAACTAATTTTGCACAAAATCATGGCCTTTCATAACTCGGCCATTTTTTATAAGCAATAAATTGACCAAATGGTCTACTTTTATGATAAAAATACAGCTATATTAATGAATACAAGAATGAATATAACAAGAAGGTGTGAGTATGATTCGCTTTCTAATAAATAACGATGTTGTTGAATTAAACGAAGCGCGAGCCGACCTCACCCTTCTGCAATTTATACGTGAACATCGTAAAAAAACAGGTACCAAAGAAGGCTGTGCAGCAGGAGACTGTGGCGCGTGCACCGTAGTGCTTGTAGAGCCAGCATCATCTGATAACGCGACGAAACTTAACTACCGTACAGTGAACAGCTGCATCACGCTTATGAGCGCTGTACACGGCAAACAGCTATTGTTCGTAGAACATTTAAGCGATGGTAAACACTTACACCCTGTGCAACAGGCATTGGTTGACTATCACGGTTCGCAGTGTGGCTTCTGCACACCAGGGTTTGTCATGTCGATGTTTGCTTTATACCACAGTAATACAAAACCAAACCGTGACGATGTGCTTCATGCTTTATCTGGCAACTTGTGCCGCTGCACTGGCTACCGCCCAATTATCGACGCTACGCTGGCAGTGTGCGAACAAACACCAGATGATCAGTTCACGGCACGCCAAGAAGCTACCCTTGCCACGTTATTATCGCTATCTGGTGAGAAGCCATCGGGTACAGGCAATATATACACGCCTACATCGCGAGAAGAGTTGAAAGCACTGATTAAGGCACATCCTGACGCACAACTGGTTGCTGGCAGTACCGATTTGAGTTTGCAGTTCACTCAACAGTTAAAAGATGTGCAAACGCTTATCAGCGTTTCTCATATCGATGCACTAAAACAATGCACCAAAAACGAGCATTCTCTTATTATTGGTGCAGCAGTTCCGCTCAACGATGCGGCGCCTCTTTTAATAAACGCATTTCCACAAGTCGCTGAACTGGTAACGCGCTTTGCGTCCCTGCCTATTCGCAATCAAGCAACGATTGGCGGAAACGTGGCTAACGCTTCGCCTATTGGTGATATGCCGCCGTTGTTACTCGCAGTGAATGCCATACTTCATTTAGACAACGGCGATAGTGTTCGTACAATCCCAATCAGCACATTTTTCAAAGGCTATCGCGAAACCACGTTGGCGAAAGATGAATGGATAAGCGCGATAGAAATACCCTTTTCAAACTCTAATCAGTCACTTGCCGCTTATAAAATTTCTAAGCGATTTGAAGATGATATATCGGCCGTATGCGCGGTATTTAATGTCACACTCGTCAACGGTAAGGTCGAAGCTATTACCAGTGGCTTTGGTGGTGTAGCTGCCGTTCCGTCAACCTGTGAAGCGTTGGAGAACGTTTTAAAAGGTAAGCAATTCGCTAGCAAAGAATGTTTAACGTTAGGTAAACAAATTTTATTTGATGCATTTTCACCTATTGACGACGTGCGCGCTACCGCTGAATACCGCAAGACAGTTTTAGCCAACCTATGGCATCGCTTCTGGTTAGAAAACCAAACAATAAACCATATTGAAACACGAGTGGTGCAACATGCGTAAGTTAATTGATGCTCCTAATCCTTTAGAAACGAACGAGAAACAAGGTGTTGTCCACGTATCCAAAAAGCATGAGAGCGCAACACGCCAAGTACAAGGCTCTGCGAACTACGTTGACGATGTCACTGAACCTCAGGGGACACTTTACGCAGCAGTAGGTGTAAGCCAATGTGCCAAAGGCACAATTGACTCGATTAATCTTGACGCTGTTCGCCAAAGCGAAGGCGTTGTAGATGTGGTTACGATTAACGACGTACCAGGTCATAAAGATATTGGCCCTGTGTTTAAAGGCGACCCATTGCTCGCTAATGGCGAAATCAGATTCTTCGGCCAGCCCGTATTTGCAGTACTTGCCACGTCAGTAACGCTTGCCCGACAAGCTGCACTTAAAGGCATAATAGAGGTGAGTGAAACCAAACCTATACTTACCGTAGACGCTGCCCACCAGCAGAAAACGTTTGTGCGCCCCCTACACCGGTTCGGCCAACATGCTGACCGCGTTGAAAGCACATTTGAAAAAGCGCCACACCAAGCACATGGTACGCTAAGTATTGGTGGACAGGAGCATATGTACTTAGAAGGGCAAGTGAGCCTTGCGATCCCTGATGAAGAAGATCGCATGAAAATCTACTCCTCTAGTCAGCATCCCAGTGAGGTGCAAAAACTCGTTGCCGAAGTGCTAGATGTAAAATTGAACCGTGTAATGGTAGACATGCGACGTATGGGCGGCGGCTTTGGCGGAAAAGAAACTCAAGCCGCGCAATGGGCTTGCATCGCAGCTTTACTGGCATCACGCAATCAATGTGCGGTTAAGCTTCGCTTACCGCGCTTCACCGATATGCACGTTACGGGTAAACGCCACCCGTTTGAAAACGAGTTTGGCGTGGCCTTCGACGAGACGGGTAAAATTGAAGCTACCCGCATGACCATTAATGGTATTTGTGGGCACTCGCCTGATCTATCTGACGCCATTGTTGATAGAGCCATGTTCCATGCTGATAACGGTTATTACTTAGGTGACAGCGACATTGTTGGTCACAGATTGCAAACCAATATGGTATCGCACACCGCTTATCGAGGTTTTGGCGGCCCGCAAGGTATGATTATGGCGGAAGCCATGATTGATAAAATTGCCCGTGCTATTGGCAGCGACCCCTTATCGGTAAGAAAGCGTAATTTATACGGCCCGACTACAGGTAGTTTTACCCCCTATGGAATGAAGGTAGAACATAACCTTCTGCCCGATATGATTGCAGAGCTTGAAGAATCCGCTCAGTATTGGCAGCGCCGTGAAGCGATTGCAGCGTTTAATCGCGAAAGCCCGGTAATTAAGAAAGGCTTGGCACTAACGCCCGTTAAATTTGGTATTTCGTTCACCGCAAAACACTTAAACCAAGCGGGCGCTTTGGTACACATATACACCGACGGCAGTATTCAAGTGAACCATGGTGGTACTGAAATGGGCCAAGGGCTTCATACCAAAATAGGTCAAATTGCGGCCAATGAGTTTGGCCTAGACCTAGATATGATTGAGGTCACTGCTACCCGCACTGACAAAGTACCTAATACCTCGCCTACAGCGGCATCAAGTGGTACTGACCTAAACGGGAAAGCCGTACAAAATGCGTGTATTACGTTAAAAACTCGTTTGGCTGAATGCTACGCTAAAAGCTTAGGGTTAGAAGATCGTGCTGGTGAAGTGCAGTTTATAAATCAGCATGTTGTACTAGACGATAACAGCATTGCCTTTGCTGAACTGGTTCAACACGCCTATTTTGCGCGCGTATCGCTGTCTTCAAGCGGTTTCTATAAAACCCCTAAGTTGCGGTACAACCGCGATACAGGCGAAGGCCGCCCGTTTTTCTATTTTGCCTACGGCGTTTCGATGAGCGAAGTGTCGGTAGATACGCTGACCGGCGAATACACGGTAGATAAAGTTAATGTTATTCACGATGTAGGCAACAGCCTTAACCCCGCTATTGATATTGGCCAAATAGAAGGCGGTTTTATTCAAGGTATGGGTTGGCTAACTACAGAAGACCTAAAGTGGAACGACGCGGGTAAGCTGATAAGTGAAAATATGGCAACTTATAAAATTCCTGCCATAGGTGATACGCCCAAGGAATTTAATGTGAAGCTTTTCGGTAGAAAGAATGCTGAAGACAGCATCTACCACTCAAAAGCCGTTGGTGAGCCACCGTTTATGCTAGCCATTTCTGTATGGTGTGCGTTGAAAGATGCCATTTCTAGCCTTTCTGGCTATACCGTTGACCCGCAGTTAGACACGCCAGCTACGCCAGAACGGGTGTTAAACGCGGTAGCTGCTATACAGCAATCGGATAGCCGAGGCGGTGCGCTATGACACCCGCGTCACCAACGTCATTTCGCGCCCCCCAATCATTTCGCGCAACGAACTGGCATGAAGCAATAGCCGAATGCCAAGCGCGCAACGAAGGCTATGTGCTGGTGACTGTGGTAGGCACTGCAGGCTCTACGCCTCGTGAACCGGGCAGTAAAATGGTAGTCACCGCTTCGCACAGCATCGATACCATTGGCGGCGGACACCTTGAGTTTGACGCTATTGCCCGCGCCCGAGAGTTTCTTGCTAAGGGCGAAAAATGTACTCAGCTTCACAGCTACCCGTTAAGCAGTTCTCTAGGGCAGTGCTGTGGCGGTGCGGTAAAGGTACTTTTTGACGTGTGTAACGTTCATCAGCAGCACATTGCCATCTTTGGCGCAGGTCATGTTGCAAAAGCACTGGTGCCTATTTTGGCTCAATTACCCGTGCGAATTTCGTGGATAGACAGTCGCGATGATTTGTTTCCATTCTCATTGCCATCCAACGTGCAAAAAGTGGTGGAAGAAGCGCCAGAGAGCGAGGTTAGACACCTTGATGAGGACAGTTGGCTAATTATACTTACCCACGACCATCAATTGGACTATCGCATTACAGAGCAGGCATTAAAGCTGCCTTCCCTACCCTTTGTTGGGTTAATAGGTTCAGAAACAAAGGCAAAGCGCTTTGTTACCAAGCTGACTCAGCGCGGGTTTGACGACAACGCGCTGGCAAGGCTATCTACGCCTATAGGTAATCGAGATATTCCTGGTAAGCAACCTATTGAAGTTGCCGTCTCTATATCTGCGCAAATTATTGAACGTCTTCATGCAAAAGAAGCAATGGCAGGCAACAGTAACAAAGACAGTGAGAAGCCGAATAAAGCGTTTCTCAGAGAAAAGGACACTATCAGTGACACTTAATGAACTAAATACGCTAAGCGCTGAAGAAGCGTCGGCTTGGTTTGAACAATGCTGCGCGGCAAAAACCTGGATTTACCAAATGGTAGAAGCACGCCCGTATAGCGACAAAGATACACTTGTTAATCAAGCAAAGAACGCGTGGGCTAAGTGCAGTAATGACGACTACCTCGAAGCTTTTACGGCACACCCAATGATTGGCGACGTTGATTCGTTGCGCAAAAAGTTTGCAAACACCAAGGCCATTGCTGCGGGTGAGCAGTCGGGTACAGCCAGCGCGTCCGAGGCCGTTTTACATCAGTTAAAAGAAGCCAATCAGGCATATTTAGACAAGCACGGGTTTATTTTTATTATCTGCGCCACCGGGCTTTCTGCGCAAGCCATGCTAGAAGCATTGCAAGCAAGGCTGCCGAATACGACGCAGCAAGAGATTTCAAATGCTGCCGCGCAGCAAATAAAGATAACCCTTTTACGTATTAATAAAGCACTAGATTAGTGCTCTGCGTTATAGAAAAGTCAAAACGCTTACGCTATATGCGGCAGTAATACGAATTGAAAATTATTTAAGGATTACAGTATGAATACCCTTTCAAGCCACGTACTTGACACCACTTTGGGTAAACCAGCACAAGGTATTGCGCTTACCCTCACGCTACCGAACGGAAGTACTCTTTCTGGTGAAACAGACAGTGATGGCCGATTTAAAAACTGGGGCGTTGAAGACGGTTTTGCCGCGGGCGTTTATACCCTGCGCTTTCACTGCAAGCCTTACCTTGAAGAAACGCATGGCAATAGTTTCTACCCACACATTGATATTACATTTGAACTTGATGAGAATGGCGGTCATTATCATGTGCCACTTCTTATCTCTCCATTCGGTTTCAGCAGCTACAGGGGCAGCTAACAAACATGCAGCTTTTTCGTGCAAGCATTGCGCACTTTCCTAAACAAACCACACAGTTCGATAATGACATCGCTATTTTTAAAGACGGTGGTTTGTTATTAGATAACAAAGAAATAAAAGACATTGGACCGTTTAACAACATTGCTGAACGTTACCCTGCCGCCAATGTAACTGACTTAACGGGTAAGTGGATTTTACCCGGATTGATTGACAGCCACTTACACTATCCGCAAACACAGAGCATCGCGCATTATGGAGAGCAACTGCTTAGCTGGCTTGAGAACTATACATTTCCTACGGAAATGCAGTTTGCGGATAGTGAACATGGTGAAACGATTGCGAAAGTATTCTTGAATCAGCTGCTAAAGAACGGCACCACAACAGGCTTTGTTTTTACAACCGTTCACAAAAGCAGTAGCCAAGCACTATTTAGTGCCGCCAGCGAGATTGATATGGCGATTGTAGCAGGCAAAGTATGTATGGACAGGAATTGCCCTAGCGCACTCAATGACTGCCCGGCCACAGCACAGGCTGACAGCGCAGCATTAATTGAGACTTGGCACAACAAAGGCCGTAACCGCTACGCCCTAACCCCTCGTTTTGCACCTACTAGTACAGAAGCACAACTTGCTGCATTAGGTGAACTTGCCAAGCAGTATCCCGACGTTTTCATTCAAACACATTTGTCTGAAAATTTGGACGAAATCGCTTGGGTGAAAAGTTTATTCCCTAACGCTGACGGCTACTTGGATGTCTACGACACATATAACCTTGTGCGAGAACGCGCGGTGTTTGGTCATGGTATTCACCTTACGCCTAATGAGTGGGCTCGCCTTGGAGAAAGCGGCGCTACCGTTGCGTTTTGCCCTACGTCCAACTTGTTTTTAGGCAGTGGCCTTTTTGATATGACCGCAGCGCGTGCTAACAAGGTACATGTCGCCATGGCTACAGATGTTGGTGCCGGCACTACGTTCAATATGTTTAAAACATACGGCGATGCTTATAAGGTCAGTCAGTTACGCAACGAGCCAATTAGCCCATTAGAAGGGTTTTATCTTATGACCCAGGGCGCGGCCGTGGCCCATGCGCTTGACCACGAAATTGGCAATTTAAACCCAGGCTCTACCGCTGACTTCATCGTTGTTGAGCCAAGGTTTGACGAATTAACACAGTTGAGAATAAAAGAAGATGCCGACTTCGACGATGTGTTTTTCGCTTTAAGTATTTTAGGTGACGACCGCGCGATCGACCAAACGTGGATTAGTGGCGCCTGTCGCTATCGTAAAGAACATAATTAATAACAAGCTGCTGAAGGGCCTTTAGGGCCCTAAAAAAGGAGAGCAATAATGCCGTGGCTCGATTGGATAAGTTTATTTGTACGCTGGTTTCACGTTGTGGCCGGTGTTGCGTGGATTGGCGCGTCGTTTTACTTCATTTGGTTAGACAACAATTTACGAACGCCACCTAAATGGAAACAGGACAAAGGTATTAAAGGCGATTTGTGGGCTATTCACGGCGGGGGTTTCTATGAAGTTGCCAAATACGCTTATGGTCCCGAAAAAATGCCTGAAACCCTGCACTGGTTTAAATGGGAAGCGTACACGACTTGGCTGTCAGGATTCGCCTTATTAATCATTGTTTATTACTTTGGCGCTAGCGCTTATCTCATCGACCCTTCGGTTAACGCCATGTCGCCCGCAATGGCAATATCTTTAGGACTTGGGTTAATCTTTGGTGGGCTAGCCTTATATGAGTTTGCCTGCCGTAGTCCATTAGCCAAATACCCTCTTGCGTTTGGCATTGGCTTGGTCGCTCTTGTTTGTGCTGTTTGTTATTTGTCTACCCATTGGTTTAGCGGTCGCGGTGCTTATATTCATGTGGGCGCGCTTATCGGTTCTATCATGGCGGGAAATGTCTTTTTCAATATTATGCCGAACCAGCGCAAAATGGTGGCGGCGGTGGCTGAAAAGAAAGAGATCGACCCAGCATGGGGCGCAAGCGCAAAACTGCGTTCTGTGCATAATAACTATTTCACACTGCCCTTGCTGTTTATCATGATTTCAAATCACTACCCCATGACATATCAGCACCCGCAAAATTGGCTTGTACTTATCGCCATTATGGCTGCTGCGGCTTGGATACGCCATTTCTTTAACTTACGTCATGTGGGTACCACTACGCCAAGTATTTTAGTATCAGGCGCCGTTGCCATGCTTGC
Organism: Alteromonas sp. 5NW40-0090; assembly: GCF_057552975.1. Taxonomy (NCBI): domain Bacteria; kingdom Pseudomonadati; phylum Pseudomonadota; class Gammaproteobacteria; order Alteromonadales; family Alteromonadaceae; genus Alteromonas; species Alteromonas sp. 5NW40-0090. The sequence goes on along the minus strand of NZ_BAAJLT010000003.1, from coordinate 95,041 downwards.
CATCGCGCTGTGGGTATCTTGGCCGCAAGCCTCGTCAATGCAACCGTTGAGTCATGATGATACGCTGGCTTCTTCATCCATGAACTCGGAGTCAGCGAAGCAATCTGCACCAAGAGCCCCCTTAAATTCTTCTAACGGTATAGAAAAAGAAAAAGCATCAATAATTAGTAGTGAACGCGTCGCTGGCTTGATTACCACTCACTGTGTAAGCTGCCACTCGCGCAAGCCCACCGACGATATATTTAAAGTTGCCCCCATGGGCGTAGTATTAGATTCATGGGAAGATATTGAAAGGTTTGCGCCTCAAGTGGTTCGAAGAACCACCGTAACTAAAGACATGCCATTTTTAAATAAAACAAAAATGACAGAAGAAGAAAGGCAAGTCATATCTCGCTGGTTTGTCCAGAAAAGTCAATAACATTTACTTGTGTGTGTAGCTCGGTGATACGCGAAAACAACCGTGCTACACTGCATTAGTTCTTATATTATTTACTTCTATGTTCTGAGCCGTCGATGATTGAACTTGCCCTTGTTGCTTTTTTTCGTACATTACCTCATCAGCTCTGTCTAACCACTCTTGCACAGAATTGATCCCCTCATTCCACTGCACCCAGCCAACGCTGAAGTCGATAGAGACAAGGTTACTACCATCGACTTCAACTTCAAATTTTTCGCGCTTAATTCTGTCAAAAAAAGCAGCCGTTTCGTTTTCATCTGTACCGTAAAGCATAATTACAAACTCATCGCCACCGATACGGCCAAACCTATCGCTTTCACGTAAAAGCCCGCTCATGCTGTTGGAAAACTCGACCAATGCTTTGTCACCTATTTTGTGGCCATATTTGTCGTTAATTTCTTTAAATTTGTTTAGGTCAATATAGACAAGAGTAGAAGTTTGTTGACCCCTGGCCATGCGAGAGATTTCATCATTTAACTGGCTAAAGATTTCTCTTCTATTGGCGAGCCCAGTAAGCGAGTCGGTTTTCGATAAATGCTCTAACTTAGTAACCGCACTCATCAGCGCTTGCTGCTGTGTTTTCTCTTTTGTTATATCGTCTGCTGTACCTAGGATAAGCGAATGCATTTCTAGGTCGTCATAAATCAAGCTTCCACGGTCATGCAGGTATTTCACCTCGCCTTTTGCATCATAAATACGATATTGGATGTCCCAATTTTTTAAAGGGCGCTGACTGAACTGTTTTAGTACCCGCGCTTTATCATCTTCATGGACATGGTCAATAAAACCAGTGGGGTTACAGTAGAGTTCATATTCATTGCGACCAAAAATGTTTTCATATCCGTTATTCACATATTTCAGCTGCGATAAATCAGGGGTCGCTACCCAAATGAAAGTTCTGTCAGAGAATGCACTAACAATTTTACTGAACAGGGCATCGACTTGAAATAATTCCGCTTGAATACGCTTTTTCTCGTCAATATCCTCTACAACTGAAATAAAATAGTCTGGATTGCCCCGTTCGTCTCTGACAAGTGAAACCGTAAGCTTAGCCCAAACCTCCTCGCCATCACTTCTAAGGTAACGCTTTTCTATTGAGTAGTCGTCAATGTCACCTTTCAACAGACGCGCCAGATGGTCGAGATCTTCATCCAAATAATCTGGCGCCGTTAATTCTTGAAACGTGAGTTGTGTAAGGTCTTCATTTGAGTACCCTAAAAAATCACACAGGCGTTTATTAACGCGAATGAAGCTGCCATCCACACTGACGTGAGCAAGCCCCACTGGACAAAAGTGAAAGGTTTTTTCAAACATAGGGCACTGCCCCGCTAAATAGTTGCATTCCTTCGCCTCAACAAAATGGTTCTTAACCCACAACAAGCTCAATATATACTTTGGTATAAGCAAGTATAGATTAGAATTATTTATTAGCTAATGAATATAACTAAGAAAAAGGCTTAGATAATCTTCTGCAACGCTAGCATAATCAAGGCTCAACACATTGAATGGAACGGTGGGCGCCTTACCCGAAAAAAATGGCAAATTAGCGTTAAACGCTAAAACAAGTTTGCTAATTGATTTATGTTAAACGCTTTATCATCAGGAGACAGTTGTGATCGAATTTTCAGTCGTTATCTTTGCTAAGCCTCATCAAGAGGAGGCGCTCTTAGATGCACTCACTCCTTTAGTCAAAGCAAGTCGTATTGAGCAAGGCGCAATAATGTATGACCTTCATTCATGCGAAGACGGCGTATTTGTTATAACCGAGAAATGGGAATCTCAAGCAGCGCTTGATGCTCATGAAGCGACGCCGCATTTTAAAGGCTTTCAAGATAAAGCAGGAGCGCTTGTTGAGAAGGTTGTAAGATTGCCGCTAGTGAAAATAGGATAACTATGATTAAGCGGTAGTTTTAAAACGGTGAACAGCAATGCTCACCGTTTTCGTAATCTCTTAATTATTTCGCAATTTGCACGTAACGTCTTAGTCATTCGTATGGTTTTCAGACCAGACTCTTAGCTGTTCAAGAATATCTAGCGCTGAGCGCCCAAACTCAGTGAGACTATAAGCAACCGCAATTGGACGAGAGTCGATAACGTTGCGAATGACCATGCCGTTGTTTTCTAGCTCTTTAAGACGCTGATCAACCATCTTCCGGCTGGCACCGCCGAGCATTCTGCATAAATCATTAAACCTAACAGGTTCGTCTTTCAAATGATAAATAATAGAGCCTGTCCACTTACCACCTATCAAGCGCATGCCACGCTCAATCGCGCAAGGCTCGGTGCACGTATTTAAAACGGTTTTTCTACCCTTAGCGTCTGTTTTTATTTCACTTTCCATCAAATTCCCTAAAAAAACCACCTAGTTACTAAAAGTATACTAATTGCTTGTTTGAACAAGGTAACTAAAATAGACCACATAAGCAAGTTTACCTTTAATTTCACCCTTAGCTAATTAGTCTAATGTTAATGTAAAAGGTTCACTGTAGGCCTCTTTGGAGTGTAAGCCATGAAAGATATTCATTTATACACCGCAAGCACAATGAATGGATGGAAGCCCGTTATCTTTTTAGAAGAGGCAGGTGTAGATTACGACTTAACTCACATTGACTTCGCCTCTCGGCAGCAAAAGTCGCCTGAATATATAGCCATCAATCCCAATGGCCGCATCCCAACTATCATCGATAAATCTAACAACAACTTCGTGGTTTTCGAGTCCGGCGCCATACTTTGGTATCTAGCGAAAAAGTATCAAAAGTTCATTCCGCCAAACAACGATAAGGAATCAGAAGTTCTGCAGTGGCTAATGTTTCAAATGGGAGGGATCGGGCCAATGATGGGACAGGCCATGTTCTTTCAGCGGATTGCGCCCAAACAGAGTGAGCACAACTCCTACGCCATTGATAGATACGTGTCAGAAAGTCGGCGCCTTTTAGAAGTGCTAAACACAAGGCTTGAAGGTCGAAGTTATTTAGTGAACGACGAGTTCACTATTGCTGACATGGCAACCTACCCTTGGGCCAGAGCCTATCATTGGGCAAAAGTAGATGTTTCGGGTCTGGAAAACCTTAAAGCATGGTTTAAGCGCATTGATCAGCGCGAAGCAACTCAGCGCGCACTAACTATTCCGGAACCTTTTGAGGCTTTCTTTGGCAGAGGGGATTCAGAACAACAAGCTAAGCAAGAGAAAGCTAACGCTGACAGATTTTAATAATACTAATTAAAACAGGCAAAACAGACCGTTCAAACCAAGTGAAGCGCCTTGGCGAGAGCATATTAAACATTAACTTCACGGTGACACAAACCATGATTGAATTTACATTAAATGGAAAAAAAGTGCAGACAGATGCTGCATCAGATACGCCTCTCGTTTGGGTGATACGCGATGAGTTTGGATTAAAAGGTACCAAGTTTGGGTGCGGTGTTGCCATGTGTGGCGCATGCACGGTACATATTGACGGCAACGCTGTTCGCTCTTGCTCATATCCTGTTTCGTTAGCTAAAGGCAAGAACGTAAACACTATCGAAAGCCTCAACAATGAGCATCCGCTGCAATCTGCTTGGGTAGAAGAGCAGGTTCCTCAGTGTGGCTATTGTCAGTCTGGTCAAATCATGCAAGCAGCGACCTTACTAGACAGAAACCCAAATCCGAGCGACCAAGATATCGTTAACCACATGAGCGCAAATTATTGCCGCTGTATGGCTTATGCGCGCATAAAAAAAGCGATCAAGCGCGCCGCAACGTCTTCAGTTCAATACTTTGACCCAAACGCTTCATCAGAAGGTGAAAACGCATGAGCATGAAAAACATCTCTCAAGAAAAGAAAGACATGATCAACTTATCTCGCCGTTCTTTCATGGTGGGGTCAATGAAAACGTCTTTATTCATGGCATTTGGTGCTGCCGCTATTCCATCTCTGTTATCAGCGAAAGAAAGTATTGAAACTAAACAGTTTTCACCAAATATCTGGTTTGAAATGGATACAGATGGCAACGTCATCGTCAACATAGCCAAAGCGGAAATGGGTCAGCATATTGGTACGCCAATCGCTAGAATTTTAGCTGATGAGCTTGAGTGCGACTGGGATAAAGTGTCTATAGTGCACGTTGATACAGACCCAAAGTGGGGCTACATGGTAACAGGCGGCTCTTGGTCAATTTTCCATACCTACAAGCCTATGTCTCAGGCAGGCGCCGCTGGCCGCATTGTGTTAATTGATGCAGGTGCGAAACTACTTGGCGTGCCCGCCAATAGTTGCAAGGCAGAAAAAGGCTTTGTTATCTCGGGTAACAAAAAAATTAGCTACGGCGATATTGTAGCGAACGGCAACGTCGACAAAACATTCAGTGCAGATGAGCTCGCGGAACTGCCAATTAAACCGGGTAAAAAACGCCACCTCATTGGTGTTAACGCAGACTACAAAGCACTCGACATCCCGCCTAAAACTAACGGTACTGCAGTATACGGCATTGATGTGGAAGTGGAAAACATGCTTTATGCACGCCCCATTCTGCCTCCGACTCGTTATGGCAGCGCAGTAACGAATGTGGACGACAGTAAAGCTAAGAGCTTACCGGGATACAAAGGTTGTAAAGTGCTCACCGATCCGAGCGGTACTATCGAAGGTTGGGTTACTGTATTGGCTACAGACTACCCCACAGCGATTAAAGCCGTTGATATGGTGAAAGTCAGCTATAACGCCGGTAAAACCGCTAATGTTTCTGAAGCTGATATACAAAAAGAAGGCGAAAGAATTGTACGTGATCGCAAGGAAGGCACCGTTTTTGTCGATGAAGGAAATATAGAGCTGGCGCAATCAAAAGCGGCACAAACTATTGAGGCTTTATATACCACCGCAACTGCCAATCATTTCCAGCTAGAACCACTTAACGCTATTGCTGAATTTAAAGGTGGTAAATGGCATATTCATACTGGTAACCAGTGGCAGAGCCTAACACTCCCTAATGTAGCTAAGGCCGCAGAAGTGCCAGAAAGTGATGTGATCCTTCACCAATATTATCTTGGCGGTGGTTTTGGTCGACGCCTTTATGGAGATTGGATTGTTCCAGCTTTGCTTACAGCTAAAGCTGCTGGCCAGCCAGTCAAATTGGTGTTCATGCGCCCGGATGATACATTGTTTGATCAACCCCGCTCTGCATCTACCTCGCTGTTTAATGCGTCGTTTGATGAAAATAATCAGTTTTTAGGCATGGAGCATGCGCTTGCGGCAGGCTGGCCAACACTAAAAATGGCACCAGGATTTCTAGCACCAGGAGTAAGCGGCGAAGGAAAAGTCGATATGTTCTCGGCATCTGGCGCCGACCATTGGTACACCATGTCTCACCATCGCGCCCGTGCGGTTAACAATAAGGTAGCACAAGATACATTTACGCCAGGTTGGCTGCGTTCGGTAGGTCAAGGTTGGATTGTATGGGGCTTAGAATCATTTATTGACGAAGTGGCAATGAAAGCGAACAAAGACCCCGTCGACTTCAGACTTGCTATGTTAGACGGAAAAGGAAAACAAGGGGGCAAAGCGCCAGAAAGTGTCGGCGGTGCCACTCGACTTGCCAATACTCTTGAGATTCTTAAGAAAAAGACGGCGAATGTTAAACTTGGTGCTGATGAAGGCATTGGCTATAGCGTAAGTGCAGGTCAAGAACGCACTATGCCAGCTTGGCTCGCGACTGCAGCTCATGTTCACGTTAACAAGGGCACAGGAAAGATAACGGTTAAGAAGCTATGGGTTGTTTCTGATGCTGGTATTGTTATTCATCCAGATGGCGCAATAGCGCAGCTTGAGGGTTCATTGCTGTGGGGATTGAGCTTGGCACTGTTTGAACATAACGAAGTGAAAAACGGTCAGGTTTCAAAAACAAACTTACACACCTACCTTCCTCTACGTATGAACGATGTTCCAGAAATGGATATTGAACTTGTTGAAAGTGAGGAGTTTCCAGTAGGACTGGGTGAACCAGGCGTTATTGGTGTCGCGCCGGCTATCGGCAATGCCGTGTACCAAGCCATTGGTGTACGGCTACGCCATTTGCCCATGCTTGCTCAACACGTTACCGCAGCATTAAAAGCATGAGGGCAGTATGATGAGAATGATATCTGCTTTAGGGGTAAGCGCCCTATTCGCACTTATGCTTATCGGGTGTAGCTTACATGAAAATGACGATAGCCATCATGAAAGTTTAACTGCTAACGCTTCACAAGTGGCTAACTCAACACCTGCTCCAGGGACACATGCACAGTTCGCTAAGGCAATGTCGGTTTGGATTAACGGCGGCGCACCTTGCCCGACAGAAAGTTAAGTTAAAAAAGTCTTTGCCCGAAATTGAACAGCCCGCGTTTTAAGCGGGCTGTTCAACGAAAGAAGTAGGCACAACTTGTTTAGGCGATATTAGAAATGGTAGTGAGCACTCAATACAAACGATTCTGAACCAGGGTTCGTGTCCCCTAGCCCACCGTTAGAAATGTGGCCAATTTCAGCTTCTAGCGAAAATGATTCAGAAAAATTGTAGAGTCCGGAAAGTGATGAATAGAATTCAATGGTGTCGCCTAAATTTTCAGATTCATCAACAATGCCCGCGTGAAAGGCAACGCGTACTGAAAAGTCATTGTATTTGTAAACGTCTTTTGCCAACCCCGCAGCGAAATAGTGTTGGCCTTGATCTGCGTTTACTAAGAGGACTGTTGGTCGAAATCCGTAAAATGATTCGAGCGGTTTGTGAACATAAGCCACATGCAATGCGTATCGGTCTGCATCATCAAACAGATTCCAAACCGCAGCTCCAACTTTGAGTTCACTACCTTGAGGCAGAGCATGGGTGGAAAGCGATGCAAAAGGTGAAAGTAACGATAATGCAAGTGCGAGTGTTTTTACTGATGTTTTCATGGTTATACTGTTCTAAGCAAAGTTTGAAAGTTTCGCTTTTTCTGACGCTTTTTTTGCGTCATTTTCAAAGCTATTTTGTTTGAGAGTTTATAATGGTAATCAGGTAACTTTTTTCAACCTAGTGCTTATTGACCACCTTATAACTTTGAGGAAAAACACATTCTTATTTGCTCTAAACGTACATATTGAATTAATGAATAAATTTAGGTTTTTTGACCATAGCTGTATTTTGCACATCAAAAATCAACGGCTCCTTATAGCTCAATGAGAGCTGGCTGTAACACTGAGTAGAAATGCATGACTGACGAGAACATTATTGAAAGCACTGTAGAGCGCACCAAGAAAAGTAAGAAAGTATTGGTTCTTTTTGCCCACCCCGCGCAAACCCGCTCGGAAGTGAACGTGCCTCTTTTTCACGAAGCAAAAATAAATAAGCACGTTACCGCCGTTGATTTGTATGCAGAATATCCAGATTTTAATATTGATATTGAACGAGAGCAGCAGCGTTTAATCGACCACGATGTTATTGTTTTTCTGTTTCCGCTGTACTGGTATTCCACACCGTCAATCTTAAAAGAATGGCAAGATTTAGTATTGGAATATGGATTCGCCTACGGTCATGAAGGTACTGCACTTAAAGATAAATTGTTTCTTTGTGCATTAAGTGCAGGTGGCAAAGAGGAAGCCTATCAAACTGACGGTTTCAATCACTACACCATCAGGCAACTGCTTCAGCCTTTAGAGCAAATGGCCCAAATCACAAATATGACCTACATTGCTCCATTTGCAATATTCGGCTCGCGTACCGCCCAAGAAGAGCATCGCATTATTGAACACAGAAGTAAGTGGGTAACTTTACTGAACAAGCTAACCACCAACACTCTCGATTTAGAAAAAGCAAAGCACATCGAGAATCTGGCAGACCTTTGTACATCTCAAGGAGATTAATGTGACTGGCTATTTTCTATATGCATTTATCTATCTGGTCGCCGCCGTAATTGCAGTGCCCATTGCAAAGCGCCTTGGTTTAGGGTCTGTATTAGGCTATTTAATAGCAGGGCTAGTGATTGGCCCCATATTCGGCCTTGTTGGTGACGAAACTGTCGCAATTCAGCATTTTGCTGAATTTGGTGTAGTCATGATGCTGTTTTTAGTTGGGCTAGAGTTAGAGCCTCGTTCGCTTTGGGCCATGAAGTCTAAACTTATGGGCTTAGGCGGCCTGCAGTTAGCACTAACCACAGCACTTATCACTGGCGTAGCCATATTGCTTGATCAGCCTTTTAGCATTGCCCTTACAATAGGCCTTATATTCGCCCTTTCTTCAACCGCTATTGTTTTACAAACGTTGCAAGAAAAAGGGCTGCAAAAAACAGAAGGTGGTAAAGGCGCCTTTTCCGTTTTGTTGTTTCAGGATATCGCGGTTATTCCCATGCTTGCGCTTATACCCCTCCTTGCCATACCCGAGCTGGTCGAAGCAGGAAATGCACATGGCGGCGATACAGGATCGCACGATAGTCTAAACCTTGTTGAAGGGCTTGCCCCTTGGGCTTCAGGTCTCGTGATCATTAGCTCAATTGCCTTTTTAACCATCGGAGGACACTACTTAAGCCGCCCATTGTTCAAGTTTGTTGCCGCTTCTGGTTTACGAGAAATATTCACAGCCACAGCACTCATGCTAATTATCGGCATTGCCGCGTTAATGGGGCTTGTGGGGCTTTCTCCGGCCCTTGGCGCGTTTTTAGCAGGCGTAGTTCTAGCCAATAGTGAATTCAGGCATGAACTTGAAGCCAATATCGAGCCGTTTAAAGGCTTATTGTTAGGTCTCTTTTTTATAACGGTAGGCGCTGGCATTAACTTTTCAGTGCTTAGTGAGAAGCCGGTTTTGATAGCAGGGCTAACTGTCGCAGTTATGCTTGTGAAAGCCATTGTGCTGTTTGTCATCGCCTTAATTTTCAAAATAAAAGGCACTAACAAATGGCTGTTCACACTAAGCCTTGCCCAGGCGGGTGAATTTGGCTTTGTACTGTTAAGTTTTGCCTCGCAGAACTATGTGCTGCCCAACGACATTATTTCTGTACTTTCTCTTGTAGTGGCTATCTCTATGTTCTTAACGCCAGGGCTTTTCATTCTTTTCGACAAAGCCATCATTCCGCGCTATAAAAATGCAAAACCACAGCGTGATGAAGATGTTATCGACGAAAAAGGCACTGTAGTCATTGCTGGTATAGGTCGTTTCGGGCAAATTATTAATCGGCTGTTAGCAGCCAATGACGTTAAAACCGTTGTGCTTGATATTCGCTCAGAGCAGATAGACCTTATCCGACGGATTGGCACCAAAGCCTATTTTGGCGATGCATCCAAACCAGACATTTTGCATACCGCTGGCGCCCATGATGCTGCTTTGTTGGTTATTGCCATCGACGATAGGGAAACTGCCGCAGAAATGGTGAAATACGCAAAGCACGCGCTTCCTAATACCAAAGTGCTTGCCCGTGCCTTTGACCGTGGTCATGGCTATCGCTTGCGCCAGTTGGGCGCGGACTTTGTCGTATCTGAGACCTACCACAGTGCCCTTGAAATGGGTGCAGAAGCATTGCGCTCGCTAAATATTCACCCCTTTCACGTTGAGCGACAAAAAATGGCCTATAAAAATATTGAGACGCAACAAAACGACGTGCTTTATCACGCGTGGGTGGATGACGCTAGTGGCGAACGCGTTGATAACAATTACCTTAAGCTCTTTATAGAACTAGAGTCGCTAATCGAAAATGCCCTAAAAGCAGATTTACACGACAAACATTCAAAGATGCGTGGTTGGACTCCGCCGCCTAAAGGCTATGCTGAAAGCCTTGCGCCCGATGAAAACCCAAATAGAAAGCCAGATAGAAACAATACTTGATCGTGCCGGACTGAATGCTTTTTCTATGGGGATTCATATTTCGTATAGATAAATCGGTATAAAGCTAATGGTTAGCGCTTGTAAATAAGAATAAAAATCTGATCGAAAACGACAAATAGCGCTATAACCTGTAAGAAGATTCAACGAAGCGTCAATTGACTTTTGACCACATTTTTGCCGGTGTGGGTGCGCGCGTTACTAAATTACCCCATTATGAAAGTACAAATGGGAAAAAGTGGTCTATTTAAATGGAGAGTTACCATGTTGTCTGAAAAAAACCTCTTTCACAGCTTAGCCCTGCGCACTGTGGTTGCTATTGCTTCACTCGCTGGATTAAGCGCCTGTGAAGACGCACCTACTCCACCTAAAGCTGTATCATCAACACCGGTAACGCTTTACGAAGTTCAGCATTCAGACGAGACCATCGCGAAATTCCCAGGACAAGTGGAAGCGGCTGAATATTCAAATCTTTCGTTTCGCATTGGCGGCAAACTGCAAGAGCTCAAAGTAAAAGCAGGCGAAGAAGTTAAAGAGAACCAGCTTATTGCACGACTTGACGACAGAGACGCAAAAGCACAACTCGCCACTGCCCAGTCTCAATTTGATGTTTCCTCTGCCATGTTTGAACGTATGGAAGCCTCGGTAGAAAAAGGCGCAGTAAGCCGCTCTACGTTTGATGAGGCGAAAGCAAATTATTTAGCTGCTAAAGCTAGCCTCACAAACGCGCAGGACCAGCTAAGTTATACCGAGCTTCGCGCACCATTTGCAGGGCTTATTGCATCCGTTCCTGTTGAAAATTACCAAGTCATTGTACCGCAGCAAACCATCGCGGAGCTTCATATGCCAGGAGCTATCGACGTAACGTTTCAGCTACCAGAGCAAAAAATGCGTATGATTGATCGTTCTCGGGCCCGCGAAAATCGTACATCGGAAATGGCGTGGGTCACTTTTTCTGGCATGCCAGAAAAACGCTACGCTGCCATGTACAAAGACCACGAGAGCACCACGCGACAAGGCGAGCTAAGCTATGAGGTAACAATTACTCTGCCCGAACCAGACGATATCAATGTTCTAGCGGGCATGAGCGCCACCGTATTACTTGATATGTCGAAGTTGATTGAGTCTGATGCAAAGCTTTGGCTAGTGCCCTTTGGTGCGGTAGTGACTTACAATGCTGAGCCAGAGAAAGCCATTGTGTGGCGCTTCAGACCTGACAGAGACAATGCTAAAAAAGGCACAGTCGAAGCAGTAGAAGTGATGATAACACGCGGTATTTCTAACGGCCTGCTGGTAGAGGGCCCGCTAAACGACGATGATAGAATTGTTGCAGCAGGTGCTCATCTCGTAAAAGAAGGCCAAGTGGTTACTGAGTGGACGAAAGAAGGAGGACTGTAAATTATGGTCGAGTATTTCTTTCGTCAAAAAGTAATAAGCTGGATGGTTGCCATCATTTTAGGTGTTGGCGGCATTGTGACTTTTCTTGGCTTAGGTCAGCTAGAGTTTCCCGAATTCACTATTAGAAATGCTCTGGTTATTACTCAATACCCAGGGGCAACGCCTGAGCAAGTTGAAGAGGAAGTTACGCTGCAGCTTGAAAAAGCGATTCAGCGTATACCTAATGTAAAACGTGTAAGTTCCGTAAACATGCTGGGCTTATCGCAAATTACGGTAGAGCTTAAGAGTAGTGTTCAGGCTAAAGACCTAGAGCAATACTGGGACAACCTACGACGTAAAGTGGGTGACGCACAAGCATCGCTACCCCCTGGTACCAGCACCTCTATTGTGAATGATGACTTTGGTGACGTTTTTGGGCTGCTGCTTACTCTTAAAAGTGAAGACTATTCCCTTAAGCAAATGGAAGATTTTGCTGATTTAATGCAGCGAGAAATTCAGCTTGTTGAAGGTGTTAAGAAAGTATCTATCGCCGGCACGGTAAGTGAACAAATTATTGTGTCTTTAGATCACGATAAAATGAAAGCCCTTAATGTGTCTGCAGAATCCATTGCTGGCTTGTTAACTGCACAAAATGTTGTGGGTAACGCAGGGTCGATTAAAGTTCAGGGCAAGCGCCTGTCCATACAACCCACTGGCGAATTTGATAACCTAGAGGCGTTAGGTCAGGTGGTAATTGGCTCACCTGCAAGCGGCCTTATTCGCTTAACAGATATCGCGACGATTGAGCGCAAGCTTAACGATACCCCTTCAATCCTTTATCACAGTTCTGGCACTCCCGCTCTTTCTATTGGCGTGTCGTTCGCATCGGCGGTAAATGTGGTTGATGTAGGTAAGCGACTTAATACAAAAATTGCCGAGCTGGAGCAGCGTATGCCCCTTGGCATGAGCCTCAACACCGTTTACAACCAGCCTACCGTGGTCGACGATTCTGTCACCGGGTTCTTGATTAACCTAGCTGAAGCCGTGGCCATCGTTATTTTCGTACTCCTGCTTTTCATGGGCTGGCGCAGTGGCGTTCTGATGGGGCTCATTCTTGTACTTACCATTCTTGGCACGTTTATATTGATGTCGGTAAAAGGCATTGAGCTACAAAAAATATCACTAGGAGCCCTTATCATTGCTCTTGGTATGTTGGTCGACAACGCTATCGTGGTAACCGAAGGCATGTTGATTGGGGTTAGAAAAGGGCAAACCAAGCTTCAGGCAGCAAAAGACGTGGTGTCGCAAAACGGTTTACCGCTGCTTGGCGCGACTGTAATTGCCATAACCGCTTTTGCGCCAATTGGCCTTTCGCCAGATGCCACAGGTGAATTCGTCGGCTCCCTCTTCTGGGTACTGTGCTTTTCGCTTTTCTTAAGTTGGATCACCGCGCTTACCATTACCCCCTTCTTTTTCGACTTACTGTTTAAAACAGAAAAAGAGCGCGGCAATAGTAATGAAGACGACGACCCATACAAGGGCATTATTTTTACGGTTTACAAACGTGTGCTAACTGCAGCTATCAATCATCGTTACGTGACAATTGTACTAGTACTTGTTGCATTAGTAGGCAGTATGGCGTCAGGGAAATTCGTAAAAAATGCGTTTTTCCCAGATTCATCCACACCACTGTTTTTCGTCGATTTGTGGCTGCCTGAAGGAAGCGACATCTTAACCACCGAGCAGTCTATTCGCCGCTTAGAAGACAGTGTGCTAGGCATGGAGAATATTGCCAACGTTACAAGCGTTATTGGCGGTGGAGCACAGCGCCTTACCCTCACCTATGCGCCAGAAGACAGATACGCCAGTTATGGCCAGCTTATTGTTGAAACTAACACGGTTGAGTCTCGTGATGCTCGTATGCGAGAAATAATCGAACTAGTGCGAGAAGACTTCCCTAATGTGCAATACAAGGTAAAAGCACTTCAAGTAGGCCCTTCTGCAAAAGCGGCAATTGAAGCAAGAATCTACGGGCCAGAGCCTGACGTTTTGCGTGAGATAAGCAGCGACATTGAAGCGATATTTCAAGCAGAGAAAACCATGGACAGCGTGCGACTGTCGTGGAGCAACAAAGTCCCATTTGTTGAACCTGTGTTTCTGGAAGAACAAGCCAGACGTATCGGTGTAACGCGAGATGCTGTTCACACTGCGTTTTTACTTAACAATGAGGGTGAAACTGTTGGCCTTTATCGAGAAGGCAGCGATTTAATTCCTATCGTAATGCGCAACGATCCAAACCAGCGCTATGACATTGACAACCTTGCCTCTCTCAACGTATGGAGCCAAGAGCAAGGTAAATACATAAGCATGGCTGACGTTGTTAGCAATGTGGATGTATCGCTAGATAACCCTATCATCAAACGCCGTAATCGGGTGCGTATGCTGGCGGTTTATGCTGAGCCCATGCCCTTGTCAGGCGAGACGGCAGCGAGCGTGCAAGCGAAAGTTCGCCCTCTTGTAGAAGAACTTAAACTGCCTGATGGCTATCGCATTGAATGGGGCGGCGAATACGAAACCTCAACCGACGCGCAAAGCGCCCTCTTCGCCAGCATGCCTATTGGTATATTGGGAATGTTTATTATCACCGTATTGCTGTTTGGCAAGCTTCGCCAAGCTTTAGCCATATGGGGCATAATACCGCTTACTACCATCGGCATTATTGGAGGCTTGGTATTAGTTGGCGCACCTTTTACTTTTATGGCGCTGCTGGGCAGCTTAAGTCTTATCGGTATGGTGCTTAAAAACGGTATTGTATTGATGGAAGAAATAAACGTACAGGCAAAAGGTAACAGCGGCGCGTTTGAAGCGGTTGTTACCGCATCAGTATCTCGTGTACGACCGGTTTCAATGGCAGCCATCACTACCATATTAGGTATGATCCCGCTGTTTTCTGACGCGTTCTTCGCATCAATGGCGGTCGTCATTGTATTTGGTCTGACCGTCGCCACCGTGCTTACACTACTCATATTGCCTGTTCTGCACTGTACGTTCCACGGCATTAAGTCTGAATAGAAAATAATTGACGCAAATTCAACTAGCTAGATGTTTATTGAAAAAGGTGAGCGCTAAAGCGACGTTAAACTAAGGTGTGAAGTAATATAGTTAACAGCCAGCATAAGACGCTGATTCTTATGCTGGCTGCATACTATCGCTTAGCTGCAACCTATCCTTCCAAACAAAAACTACACCCGCCAGTTTACTTTTAACTAAATTGGTTTATCATCAGTAAACTACACTGTGCAGTATACTTTCAATTTAAGGTGAGAGCATGCCTGTTTTTAATCGCACACGCTTTCTCGATGGAGTTTTATTTATGACATCTTTCTGTGGTTCTTCAAACCCCCTTGCTGCAAGCGCGTCGCAACCTCAAAAATTCACTAATACTCATATTGAATATAAAACGACGTGGCGAGACATGTGGAAAGTCACCAAAGCGTATTTTCGTGACAATAGAGATGCTGCAACGCCAACGTTTGACATACCCGTGTCGGCACTTACACCACAAATGCTTGACGCAGTTGCAGAAGACAGCGTGATAAAGTTGGGCCACTCTACTACGCTATTGAAACTTGCCGATCGTTATATATTGTTCGATCCGGTTTTTAGTGAGCGTGCTTCCCCCGTACAATGGATGGGACCCAAGCGTTTCCACCAAACGCCAATTTCACTGGAAGACTTGCCTAAATTAGGTGCCGTTATCATAAGTCACGACCATTACGATCATTTAGATAAGGGCAGTATTGAAATACTAAAAAACAAGGTCGACGTGTTTATTACACCGCTAAAAGTAGGCAATCATTTACGCGACTGGGGTGTGGATGCAAATAAAGTTGTTGAGCTAAATTGGTGGCAAAGTACAAAAGTGAGCGACATTGAAATAGTGGCCACACCGTCTCAGCATTTCTCAGGGCGGGGTTTATTTGATAGAGACGAAACCCTTTGGGCAAGTTGGGTTATCAAATCTGCGAATACCAACATCTTTTAGAGCGGTGACTCGGGCTATTTTGACGGATTTAAAGCCATTGGTGAAAAGTATGGTCCGTTTGATTTATCTATGATTGAAACCGGCGCGTACAACGAACTATGGTCTGACATTCACATGCTGCCTGAAGAGAGCTTGCAAGCCCACATTGATATCCAAGCTAGTGTCATGATGCCCGTGCACAACAGTACCTTTGATTTAGCACTACATAATTGGAATGAGCCTTTAATAAAAATCACAGACCTTGCTGGTGCTAAGGGTGTTCCCACCAGTATTCCTATTTTTGGTGAAATAGTACCTGTTAAGAGTGCAGGAGAAGCACCTAATAAAACCTGGTGGTTAGATAACAGATAAAGCGTAAAGGTAATATAAAGACTTCATTACCTCTCGCTTAACTTTATGTTTTGCTATACATTTGTGATTATATTGTGTAAGTGGCACTCATTTATTTTGTAAGCTACATTTAAAATACACTGCGCTTCCGTCGAATAGCGGTGAGTAGAGTAACGCTACGAAGCTTAAATATCACCAAATTATTTAAATGGTTACATGTTATTGCTTACAACCATTTGAGAAAACATAAATTCCTCAGTTAAAGGAGATAACTGCTAGTAATGAAGCTATCGAGTCGAACGAATCTGGGCCTTGTCACCCTATTGTTTTTAGCATTTACTGCATTATCTGTCGCCGAATTACGTGAACTACAAGCACATACTTCTAGGGCGGTAACGCTACAGGCCGAGAAGAGCGCTGAAATTCTTAAAGACAGCATTAATCAGGTAAGTTCCCCTCCTCTTCAAACAGATCAATTAATACTGAATGCTTTACTAGAAAGTGCCGTTGCACAACCTTACATATCAGCCGCTGCTTTTATCGACGCAGATGGCAACGAAATAGCGCAACGGGAAAGGCCCTTGAAGAGTACCGTGCCTTCATGGTTTTCTCTCATTGACCCGAGTGCTAACTATACCAAGCGTGTGTCTTTAGGCCCTAGCGGGAGCAACCTTGTTTTAACATCGAGTAAGCAAGAAACCGCAGCTAGGTTTACGTCTGCGCTAGTAAAAAATATCGCTGCTTTTGTCGTGATAGCAGCGCTTCTTTCTTTTTTCGTGACGATAATGAATCGAAAGGCTAAACGGCCTATTTACGATACTGTAAAGAAACTCAATGAAATTGGTAGCCATAATTTCACGTCTCCTGAGGTTACTGTATCCAGTAACGATTTTAGACCGCTAACCGAAGCCGCTAACTCCCTAGCAAGCACGCTTTCTTCTAAATTTGATGAGCTTAAGCGACAGTCAGAACTCTTTAAAAAAGAAGCCAGTAAAGATCCTCTCACAACACTGGCAAATAGAGGCGCTTTCGAGCGCCACATGCGTGCTTTACTCAATGAAAACGCGCCTTGCCAAGAAAAAGAACTCATTATTGTGCGGCTGGCCCAATTAGGCAGCATCAACACAAAATTAGGAATGGTGCCTGGTGATAATTACATAAAAGCGGTAGCAAACGTGCTGCTTGAGGAAGCCAAAAATAACAACAACATTCGTTTTGTGTTTCGATTATCGGGTGGAGATTTGGCGCTAATCTGCGAAGCCATGGAACACGCTACCAGAGAAATGATGCTTGGTAACATTACTCAGCAGTGTGCGACTGTTTCGCCACTGCGAGATGGTACAAGAGCTATTTTTATAGGTATTACGCGGTTTGTTGGAACGATGTCCATGCAGCAAATTATGGAAAGTGTGGATAGCGCCCTCATCGCGGCAATGAAAACCCAGAACGGCTGGCAGTTGGCGTCTGACATATCAAAAGTGCACAGCAATTCTCAATGGCGTGAACGGCTGAACTATATTGTCTCTCAGCAGTACGCTGACATTATGATTCAGCCCGTGATGGACACAGAACAAAACGTTCCCGCTTATTACGAAACATCAGGTCGATTTAAAGACAAAGACACGAATGATGTTATTCCAATGGCACAACTCATCCCGGCTTCTGAACGGCTTGACCTCATCCCGCAGGTAGACAAGTTAGTTACTCATATCGTTCTAAAGAAGCTAGAAGTTACCTCACAACAAGTTGCGGTCAACCTTAGCATAGCGTCAATTGCCAATGCTGAATTTAGAGACTGGTTAGTTAAAGAAATCGCGAAACGTAGACAGTTAAGCAATAGACTACTTTTTGAGATAGAAGACGCAGCATTAATTCAACATAGAGAGGCAGCGGAATCGCTTTGTCGTCAATTAATTCACCTTGGTAGTCGCGTTACCATTGAACGTTTTGGTGACAATTTCGCGTCACTTTCCGGCCTTCGCGCAATACAACCACAGTTTGTAAAACTTTCTGGTCGGTTGACTCAGGGCATTCACACGAATGAAGACAACAAGCTGTTTGTTTCGAGTCTTGTCAGTATAGCGAAAGGTTTGAACATAAAAGTCATTGCTGAAATGGTAGAAAACGAAGCGGAGTCAGTAGCGTTAATCAAGTTAGGCGTCGCTCATCAGCAAGGCTATTATTTCGCAAAGCCCGCGCTGTGGAACGTGTATTAATAGGCCATGGGTTGGGTAATTGGCAAACGTTTATCACGCATTAATATCGGATTCCTAAGCTAAATGTCAGAGTAAATACTAAGAGACGTGACTTTTATACTTACTTGCTTTGTTCTACGTACAGGGTCTCTATGGCGTCTGCGCTTATTGGCCGCGAGAATAGATAGCCTTGAACAAACTCTACGTTTAGTGATTTGCAATAGTCAGACTGACTCTCTGTTTCCACCCCTTCCACGACAATCTTCAAATTTAATTTATGGCCTACGTTAACAATGGCCTCCATTAATGCACTATCAAAATCATTTTCTGGTGCGCCATCAAGAAAAGAACGGTCGATTTTTAAATGCGAGACCGGAAAATGCTTTAAATAGCTCAGCGAAGAGTAGCCTGTACCGAAATCGTCAATGGAGATTTCCATTCCGAGATCTCTTTGTGCTTTCAGACCGTCTAGAATGATGCTGTCTGATTTAATAAGCACGTTCTCGGTAAGCTCTAACCCTATATCTTCCGGTGATAAAGCATACTCCTCTCGATATGCAGTCAGGCTATCAAAATATGAGCTTTTCTCTAACTCTTTACCCGACACATTTATATCGATTCGAATTTCAATACCCTTTTCCTTCCATGCCTGGGCCTGCTGACATGCTTTTTTTAATACCCGATTTCCTAAATCGCCAATAAGCTCACCGCGTTCAGCGATAGGTATGAAAACATCGGGCGTCACTGCCTTTGTTTTATCTTCAGGACACCATCTAAGCAAAGCTTCACAGGAAGCAAATTTGCCAGTTTTCACATCGATCTGGGGTTGGAATAAAAGTTCGAATTCATCATTTCTCAGCGATTCACGCAAATTAGCTGCAATCCGTCTTTGTTCGCGAAGTCGATGACTTAACGTATTAGTAAAAAAGTGGTATCGATTACGGCCTTCGGCTTTCGCCTGGTACATTGCAGCGTCAGCATGCTTTAAAAGGTCGTCAATAACATCACCGTCACGAGGATACATACTGATCCCTATACTAGAAGTAATGTGAACATTTTCAGTACTCAACGCAAAGCTATCTATAAAGCAGGCAGACAACGTTTTTGCGATTTCCTCACATCTATCTTCGCAGGTGACTTCATTGGCTAAATAAACGAACTCATCACCACCAAACCGAGCAAGTACGCCATTAGCGCTATCAATACAGCCTGACAAGCGCTTAGCAACCGATTTAAGTAGTTCATCACCCCAAGTATGCCCTAAGGTATCGTTAACCTCTTTAAACATGTCGAGGTCGATAAAAAATAGCCCAAAACCTGAGTTAGATGATTTTGCATTATCGATGACGGAGGTTAAGCATTGTTCTAATGCGCGCCTATTCGGTAGATTTGTGAGTAGGTCAGTTGACGCCATTCGCTCCAGTTCTTGACGTATCTCGTGCTGTTCGGTTAAGTCAATATCAACGCAGTACATCTCTGGCGAATCAGTACCTTGTTTTAACATCACATGAGAAGAAAAAACGTGAACAGGTTGCCCCCCTTTTTTCTTCAACACTAATTCATCTGAAGGGATAGGTTCGTCAAATTCAATCCAGCGCTGATGGAATTTAACAACGTCATCTCTCATAAAGTTAGGAATTATGAGGTCTTCAAGCTTTTGGCCAAGTGCCTCGCTCTCGCTATAGCCATAAATATCTGTACTTGATTTATTCCAATAGATCACGTTTCGGTGCTTGTCGTATCCTTGGACCGATACTTTTGGTAACGCGCTAATAAGCTCTAGGAACCGCCTTTCGGCAGCACCATGTTGTGCAAACAACAGGGGCTCTTGGTATCTCTTTAAGCTCATTGCACTCCCGTAACTCCTATTTAAGTACTTAGCGTTCGATAAAAATTATCAGCACTATTTCAGTGTAGTCTAAAACCGGCAGTTGGATGGTCTTATAAGAGGTTATACTCGATACCGGTTTAAAATTTAGGCAGCTTATATAAAGCATACCGCGCAAATAACGGAAATAGGATTCTACAAAAGGTGAAATTTGATTGGATGTAGATGGTGCTTGATGAGTATCAGAGCGTTCTTGAATTCACCCTATAAAATAATATAACCGAAGCCTATAAATAAATCTCTTAGACTAACTAACTTGAGTTGATTGCTATTGAGAGCCACGTGCATTTAAAAAATACATGAGTCAGCTAGACTGCCTTCATTATTTTTAAGTTAAGGAAAACAAAGAGAGAAAGAATGGAATCAGTAAATATTGTTCTGTCTTCAACCTTGTATGATATGAAGTTTGCAATAAGTGCTATTCACTCAGAAACTCTCCTCTGAGTGTTAATGTCCACTTGAGTGAAATTGGAGCACTTTTATTATCCCGATTAGTAATTTTCTTTCTAATTGGATAAAAAAATAAGAGAATAAATGCGAAGCAGAATGCAGCCTTAAACGGCATACTGCTAAAAAGTCAGTTGACTACGTCAGGAGGTGCTTTGACTACTCAGCAAATTTAGACCGCAATTCTCGAGCGATATCGAGGTCAATATCTGTTTCTTTGCTCACCAGCCAGTTAATACGCTCCATGCAACGAGGAAAGTTGCTGTTTTGCTTAACGGTACTTCCCGATGTATCAATCAGGTGATTGAGTAAACGCAGCACGTTATCAAAAGCTTCAATGGTTATTAATCCAGTTTGTTCATGGTAGTTAATCAACCGGATAATCGTCACAGGTAAGCTAAATTGGTACATTTCATCTAACCAGGGTTTCATAGTACCAGGTCGGCTAAGGTTCAGCACATTGATATTGATGCGCTTATGAATATCATTTTTATTTTGCGACAAGTGCACAATAATGTGCGTATTACAAACAGCTACAAGGCTCAGCATGTTTGGGTGAGTGACGCGCGATTTTACATATTTAGCGAATTTAAAATGCCAATTCCACAGTGTTTTTTCCTCACCGAGCTCTGGCGCATTTATAGACGACCACCAGGCCAAATGAGTGAATGAGAATCGAAAATAACTCTCTACTAATTGCCTGGGATCAGCTTGCTGAGTATGCATTTCATTATTCATCGCTTCGATGAAGCGTCGCAGCTCTATTAACGAGTATAACCCCTTCAACGATAGTTCACGGTTAGGTTTGATTGCCGTTAGAGTTTTCCCCCTAATTCGTTCGGAAGGAGCCGAGTAATTACTAATCAGCATCAAGGTGCCATTATCAGCTTTATTATCTAACAGAACGTTAAGCAATTTCAGGGCAACATCAAGCGGCTCTTTTATTACAACTTTAACCCATCGAAAAAGCTCAATATTGGCAAATCCTAGCAAAACAGAAACGAGCCACTTTTTAGCAAGTAAGTTACTCCCTTGCGCTGCTGTGTTTAGAATGAACACAAATTTAGCATCAAAAATAAATGTCAGTCGATACCAATTGGTCTCTATTGCCTCTGAAAATAACTTGTTACGCAAGGGCACACCAAACTGTTTTATTAACTCATGGCGGCGCGAGTCATTGGTTTGCAAACACAACAACCAAAGATAGACCGCTGTATTATCTAACGAATAATCGTCTTTTGAAGTCCGGTTAAATGCTGTAGCTTTGATGTTTTGTAATTCTTCACCGAGAATTTCAGTGTTTGAGCTTGTCCATGCCGCCGAGGCAAACAGCTTCAGCAAGCGATCTAAAAAGCTTTGGTTATATTTAAGCCGCTCATTTTTCAAAACATACCAAACCAGGCTTTTTATACTTTGTATGGAGTTCTCTTTAAGCTCCCAACTTTCGCCATAATTAGTATTTTCTACATCAACATACAATGCAATGTCACAAGTCTTGTTATTAAGGTAACTCTTTATAATCTGGTTTAAACATAAAGCATGGCCATCATCCGCACCTATTTTTAACCAGCCGAAGGCAGTTTTTGTGTCATATGGACAATTATCGGTATTTGTCGCTTCCCAGTAAACCGCAATGGCACTGTCATGATAACCAAGCTCAATGTTCTCAGTATGTTCCCGAAAAGCAACTTCTCTGCTTTGAATTACTCCACTGTCTTTAAATTCTGAATCCAGGTGAAACTCGGCGAGTAAATATCTGGCACGACAGCATCCCATAGATTCTGCCTTAGCCAACATTTCCAGGCCGAGATCGATGTTCTGCTGAAAGTGTCTATTTTGGGCTTCGCCGGTTAGAAAGCACTCCCCAAAATAGCGAAGCGTCGGTATATAATTACTCTCATGAAGTTTGGTGAATTGCTCCAGGGCCTGTTCTGACATGCCAGATGGCCAGGTATGATATGCCAGGTAACCAAATTGTTGTGCACTGTTTAATTCAGAAAACTTTTCGCCCAACGCTTGGATAATTTTATCGTAGGGGTTTTCAACTGCCACATTGTACTTTTGTTTTAAAAAAGCCGTCGGGCATTGGGTATTTTCAATTTCTGAATCAAACAAATAACTAAGCGGAAAGACTGCTTCGTGACATCTGTTTTCATAAGCTTGTAGAAATAACCCGCACGCTTTTTCTTCGTTGATACCTAAATTGGTATCTCCATAGTGATAAAGTTCTCCCAACACGTACATAGCTTCCTTGCAGCCTCGTCCCGCAGCCGCTTGTAAATAGTCAATTGCTTTTTGGCTGTCGATCTTAATACCAAAACGGCCCGATAAATAAAACAGCGCAAGGTGGACATGCTCCATATCCGATTTAACAATTTTATCTTCTAATGCGGCTTTATAGGCACGCGCCTCATCAGTTGGCCAAGGCAGACGAAACTTGTGATAAATATCTTCGGGTGACTCAGCAGCAGGTAATTGAGATTGAGCTTCTCTCGACTGACCATTCTGCTTAAAGTATTTTTTCCTCTCCAATTTGAGGATTGCATCGCTAATATCGCGATAAAAGTCTTCGGGTAAAGGTTCAGTAAACCTGAAAGCCTGATAATCAGAAAGTTTCGGTTCATTCGGTACATAAGGCTTGCAGCGCTCAAACACCTCTTCCATATCCATACCGACAATAACAGGAATAAGCGTGCAATGTTTCGAATTGATAGCCCAGTTAAGTTCTTCAATAATAAAATTACGATTGAAATCATGCCCTTGTTCGATGCGCTCAACGTAATCGCGTGTAAACAGAGCCACCACGTACGTCGCCTCTTTTATCGAGGATTCTAGTTGAGGTGAAAATTCACCGGGTAATAATTCCGAAGTATCTATAAATACTTTAAGACCAAGCCGTTGTAAGTGGGCTGCTATATCGCTTGCTATCTTACTGTCGTTACCCTTGCGGTAACTTACAAAACAGTCGAACTTCACTACAGTTTCATTCCAGAAGTTAACATTGCTGGTACCCGGTACCAAACAAATTTACCTGCGCGTCAGCCCTTGCAGACATATTATGTCTGTTCATAAAGTGACGTCGTTCCATGTTGGGAACTAAGATTGCTTTACTCTTTGTGTAATTGCAACCGTTCAGGATAAATTGTGGAAACTTCACACGCAGCCAAATTTTTATAATTTCTTTGATTAATTGAATCACTTTCTATGTATCAGCACTTACCAACGCCCTTCTCCTGCCCCTGCCGGAATCAATAAATAATTGAAAAGATTAGTTTAAAAGTACACTATAAACGTGAGTGCAGATTTACACCACCAAAGGCTACTTGAATAAAATGGATTTATCACACCTCTTCGAACGCATTTTTCATGCCCGCCCCGTTGTCTGTCAAGGCACCACGCTAAACGAGGATATTATTCCGCACGACGACGTGTTACTTCCGTTTCTAATGGTCTATCTGGATGCGGTAACAGTGGGCACCAAACTGGAAAATACGCTTTGTGAATTTGAAGCCTATAAACACAGCGACTCACTTCTGTATCTGAAAGTGCGTAATGAAAAAATCCTTGACTACGATCTGGCTGAAAGTGTGATAAAGCATCTGAAGGGGTACCTGGGATTATCTGCTCCGAACGCAGATGAAATCGATATCCTGCCGTTGGTTACTTCGTTCAGAAACTGTCTCGTTAGTGTTAACGAGAATGAAATCATCAATAGAACCCATCAAATCTACAAGCTTGTAAGTAGCGATTTTAAGCTAAAAGTGGAACAATCCTTCGCAGAGCGAGCAATTAAGGAGCAACAAGAACGAATGGTGCCCCCTGAGTTTAGTGTCGATGATTTTGAAAATCTCTTTGATGAGTCAGACAGTTCCTCCCCCTCAACACCACCTTCTTCACCACCTTTAAACCTCAAAGAGGTTTATACAAACGTTGGCGGTATCACGAAGCGTTTTTTTGATGAAATATCAGTGGTGGTATGCGGTCAGTATCTGCAGGCGCAGCCTGGCAGAGATATCAACGACGTGTCTGTTAAACACCTTCCAAAAGCAGAGGTAAGTACCTTATTTGCTGCCACTATAAATATTCCCGAGGTGCTGTTAGAGCTGGCAGAGTATTTTCACTGCCAACCAAGCCAAGTAATAATGCCTGACGAAGTCTATTCAAAACGTACTTACCTGTTAGAAAACGCGGTTACCCGAAGCTTTTCTGTAAACGATGTGAGTAAAACCTGGTACAGCATTGCGTCATCTTACGCCCTATATCTAAACTTTACTGACGAAGCGCAACAATGTGTTAATCAGATATCTGTATTAAAAGGTATTCTAGGCTCTGAGTTTGTTGCCAAACTTATGCGCCTTAACTTGCCATTTATTAATCAATTAAAACAACTCAATCAAAGTAAAAACACCATAGCCAAAGCCGTCAAAATATCCCAGGCGCTCAATAGGGAGCTAAACGAAAAAATTATTGGCCAAGTTAAAGCAGTTAATCACCTGAGCAATGGTTATCTGTCTTCGAGTTTGGATTCGCCTGATGGTCCAAGGCTCATTTATACCTTCGCTGGCCCGTCTGGTGTTGGTAAGACCTATCTGGGATCGTCTTTTTGTGAACTGCTTAATCAACATGAACAGTCTGGCTATGCATTTACAGAGTTTAACATGGAGCAATATTCGCACGAAAAAGATGCCATGAAACTCTTTGGTACCGGTGTGCAATATACCGATGCCAGTCTTGGTACGCTCACCAGTAAAGTCAGGGCATGCCCCCGTCATATTTTGCTATTTGATGAAATAGAAAAAGCTCATAATACGGTAATTCAAACTTTACTAGGTATGTTAGATAAAGGCATTGCCCAGGATCAGACCAGTCAGGAACTCATAAGCTTTAAACAATGCATAGTGATTTTCACATCGAACCTAGGACAAGATGTATTAGCCAAAAATAGACAGGATCATGCCCTAAATGTTTTCGACGTATTGCGGCAGACCGCTAACCCGTCATCCGGTACCAAGCTATCTTTTGAATTTATAAATCGACTTGCTAAAGGCTATTCAGTGCTCTTTTCACCATTAAGAGCAAATCACTATTTACACATTGCCGATCAAGCCGTTAAACAATCGGCCAGAACCAATCACAATGTCACGTTTAATTGGCCTATGCGGTTTTCGTCATTTTTAGTCAGAGCCTTGGCGCCGGAGATATCAGCAAGACAGCTCGGTACCATATTGTCAAAAATTAAGGCTGATATCTTAACTAAATCAGCAGATTTAATTGATGAACAGTCTGAAACTATTGAATTAATCATCGCTGTTAATGAAAACGCCACGCAGGCAGAAGCAAGGCAAATGCTGCTGTTTGATAATGACAAGCGGCTACACGATGCTCTAAACGTGATTGATACTGCGGTGAATATTAATCACGTATCTACCCTAGAGTCTTTGCCTGAGCAAATGCAACAACAGCGGCCGGATGCTTTGCTAATTGACACAGAGTCTGTGTCTCAGTCGCAAACGTCATTGAGTGAAATCATTGAGAAAATAAGAGAGCAAAACAGCAGTATTCCTATTTTTACCTATCAACTTTCCCAGTCAGAGAATGCACTACAAACCGATAATACTTGTGTAGATGTTCTGGAGCATTTTTCTATTGCACTTAACGATGTAGAGCAAAGATTCTCTGTGTTAGTGGGTAAAGTAAATCATTATCTAACCGTTGAAAAAACGATTCAGAGAATGTTGTCCCGAAACGAGGCGCTCGATTACACGTTATCAGTGGAAAAGCGTGATAACAAGCTCGTCGCCACCTTTGACAACCTGCATTATAAGCAACTAATTCAGTCCAAAGATCTTCAGGAATCATCGCTCTTTCAGCAGAGCCTTCCAAGCGCCACACTTGATGACGTGATTGGACTTGAGCGAGCCAAGATGAGATTAACAGAGGTCATAGGCTGGCTGAAGAACCCCGAAAAGCTATCAAACTTTGGCATCAGGATCCCTACCGGTTTTTTATATGCAGGCCCTCCGGGCACGGGGAAAACACTTTTGGCAAAAGCTGTGGCAGGCGAATGCAAATTGCCGTTTTTCAGTGCATCTGCTGCAGAGCTTTCATCACCGCATTCATCAGGAACCACCGAAAATATCAAATCGGTGTTTGCAGTTGCCAGAAAATACGCGCCATCGATTTTATTTATTGATGAAATTGACGCTATCGCAGGTGAGCGCACGGCAAACAATGATGGGGCAAGCCGGGATCGCAATTTAACTGTTAATGCGCTGCTAACAGAAATGGATGGATTTAATACCCAGCAAGAACCGGTGTTTGTTATGGCGGCGACAAACCACCCTCACCTGCTTGACGACGCATTGACTAGGCCCGGGCGATTTGATGAGATTATTTATTGTGACTTACCGAATAGAAAAGCCAGGCAGGTTTTCTTTGAGCGTTTCGCTAATAAGCATAGCCTGAGCTGGCCAATTGAAACTGTGGAGCAATTGACCAATATTTCGCAGGGGATGTCGGCAGCACAAATTGATCAAGTGTTGAGAGAGTCAATTTATCAGGCCGTAGGCAACAATGAACCCCTCTCTACCGCACATGTAAAAGACACGATTGTGCGTATTGTATATGGTTCACCATCAGACAATATTACATTAAGCACAGAAGAAAAACGCAGAACCGCATATCACGAAGCAGCGCATTTACTCACTCACAAGCTATTATTTCCTACTCACCCGGTTGACTTTGTTACCATCGAGCCCCGCAATCAAGCATTGGGTTTTGTAGCCACACGTAGCCCTGATGAATACGAAAGTTTATCTAAACAGAAAGTTCACGACCAACTTCAGGTTTTGTTAGCAGGAAAAGTGGCGGAATCTATTTGTGCTTGCGATCAAAACCAGGTAAGCACAGGAGCGTCTAACGACATTGAGAAGGCTACTAGGCTGGCTATGCATGCCATTTTCGAGGGTGGACTTGAAGCGTCAGTTGGCCCAGTAAATGTAGGCATGTTAACCAAATACAAAGAGTCAGAGCTTCTAGCTAAGGCGCAAAACGCCGTAAAGACCTGGCTAGCAGACGCAGAAAAAAACGTCACTGCTTTACTACATGATAACTTAGAAAAACTTGAGCTGGTTGCTCTGACATTGATTGAAAAAGAATCACTTCTTAAAGATGAAATTGATACACTTTTTGTGTGAACTTTGCATTTCTGGAACTGTGTCATTTTGGAGTAAAACTAGATTCACTAATGGGTAAGAGGCTACAAACTCAAACGCATTTTTTAGCTACTTGCATCGAAAGAGAGTTCAACCACCAGTTTGCTGCATTATATAAACCACCTATGTTAATTGTTTAGGAGGAGGCGCGTAGACCGCTCTATGGGGATATGACGTCAAAAGCAATACAGAGTTATTGTTCAGAATCAGAACTACGCACTTCACTCCTTATCTTAGTGCAAAGTATTCTGTCTCTAATAAAAGACTTATCATTCGGTGAAGAACAATAATTAAGCTGAGTGAAATTGATGCGTTGCTATTGATGAATTTTTTAGTTGATAAATCAGATCTTTATTTTCATTTATTGCGAAAGCATATTTTAAGCCGGCTTTAACAGCTACATTGATGGAGCGCTCGTTACCTCGAGAAATAACAGCAAATACACGCAGTGATTTAAAATTTTTAGAGAACCAATCAACCACTATCTTACACGAATCGACTGCATACCCTTTACCCCAGTAAGCAGGATGAAGAACGTAACCAAGCTCCGCGTCTCCACATTCTTTTGTTACGTTTTCTCGCTTCAAATTACTTATACCTACAGCACCAACAATTGAGCCATTTTTATTATTCTCAATAAGCCAGTACCCGTACCCGAAGGTCACCCAAGAACCTTGAAACATTAGTAAATGACGCCAGACCTCTTCTGGAGTTTTTGTTTTGCCACCAGTATATTTAGTTACCAGCTTATTCCCCCAAATAGAACAGCATTCTTCGAAATCTGAGAGGTAATGCGTTCTAAGAGTAACCCGTTCAGATACGAGAGTTGGAATGATGGCGTCAGAAATGTTTTGTTTGTAAATCATCTAGTTTGCATCTTGAGGGTTATGAGTTATATTTCGTCGTTTCATCTACTCGACCATATTATATTTACAATTGATTCTTTTTGTTTTTCTGAACAGAATAAACCTACTTTTCTCAGACCAATAGAGCTGTGAAAAGTTTCAGACGCTATATTTCTAATCGGACTGAAGGCGGTAGCCGTAAAAAGGGTGTATCCTTCAAAATCCGATAGCACCCGTTCGTATAGCATTGTTGCTAAGCCTTGTCTTTTATAATTAGAGGTTACAGCGACTTTTGCAACCCAATATACTTTTGTTAAATCTATATCTTTGTCATCAAACAACACCATTGACTCACTGTGAAAGAGACTTTCCAATATTTTGTGCATTGGCGGTACGACCAAGACATAAGCGATTACGCTACTATTATCCTTTATAAGTCTTAAATAACCGTTTTCATACAATTCGAAGTAGGTATCAACCGAAGTGCCAGGAATAAAAAATCCGTCTTTTCCATTAGAAAATTTATTAAGTTGAAATGATTTCTCGATTTCGAAACACTCATTAACATCATTTTTGTTAGGTCTATCAATTTTCATATATACTCCTCGCTACTTTTTGAAGCACCATTTCTATCGACTCTCCTGCATTTCCATAAGTAAAGTGTTCACCGATCGAAGTAAAACCGAAAGAAGAGTAAAAGGACTCAGATGAAACACGTGAATAACACCATATAGTCTTAAAAAGGTTGTTATCAATCAAATCTTTCAACGCAAATTTCAAGAGAGCTTTTCCAACCCCAATTCCACGATACTGTTCTTCTACTGCCATAGCTCTCAAGCGCCAAGCAGATTGCTGCTGCCATTGAGTATCAATAAACGAGACGCAAGCGATACAACTATCTTGGTAAAACACGGCATAGTGACGTGAGAGTTCATCTTTATCTTCCTCAAACTGCACTTCCTCAATTGGATGCCCTCGCCTCAGAGCTTCGTGCCTCAGATTAATTATCTCAAACACTTCTGTCCTGCAAATTTTGGCTTTTGATAAAACTTGAGGTATGAGGTCCTGATTTTTCGTTAAGTCCTCAGTCAAAATTCCGTCCCTTCTATATTATATAACTCAGAAAATATACTGTTGTGGTCTTTACCTCTCAATATCCCCGTGATTCTTGTCAATGTTTTTAAATAGTCTTTATCTGACATCATCAATTTCACTACCTCATTTCGTTTAATTATATTTTCATTCATGTCAGACCACGCGTAACGTATCAAGGAACTGAGGTGGGAAACTAAAATCTTATCTGAAAGTATTGATTCTTCTAGAAATAAAAAAACTGGTTTTACATATTGGTTAGGGTTGTTCAGCAAAATACTGTGATTAAATTTATAATTAAAGCTGTAATGAGGAAAACCAATAATTGTTCTCACCGACGAGTCATTAGATGATAAGGCAGCTGTTACCTCCTCTGGCTTAGCCTCGCTAGCCATGGAACTGCCTGATAATTTGCTGTTTTTACGTAAATCGTTAAAGATAAAAAGCTCAGATGACGGCGTGTCCATCATAAGTAAATATTCACCATTAGCCTCTTTTTTTACATTACTAGCATTAGATAATATTCCGTGGGTCATTTTAGGCATTATGAAAGATGAGCTAAACGAACCTGACTTTTCCTGTAATAACAGACCAGTAGTAGCGATCGTTAACGAAAACCCATCTACTTTATAGTCAAAAGAAGAATTAAGTGCATTTTTTACTATTTCAACTGAGTGGGCATATTCATATTCGAAACTAACATTCGCGTTAAGAATATCTCTTAAATAATAGAATATTGCTAGTGTTCCAGCATGTGCGGGAGAAACAACAAAATGTAACTTTCTTCTTCTCAAGTATTTAATTGCTTCTTGAATATTTTTACCAAACCTAAAATTTTCTTTGATATTTTTCTCGTAATCACATAGTAAATGTGTACTCCCCATACCTATCAACGTTCTAAAGGAATGGTCTTCTACTACATGTTGAATTTCATTTACATGGCTGGATTTAGCGAATACGTCTGTAGAGTTTAGCATGGACGTAATCTCAGCTTGGTATACCTTTTCAAGCCACTGTCTATTTTCCTCTGAATCAAATGGAATAGGCCAGCCTGCAACAGTTGACCCAGGTTTTACTTTATCAATATTTATTTCATTAAAGAAACTGGCACTAACCTTTTTGATCAAATCGACAAAATCGACATAAGCAACTGTATGGTCGAGCTCCAGAGCCGCTCTAAACTCTAAAACCCTTTCATAATCATTGGTATTAGTTTTTGTGTGAGCTGTATTTTTAAATAAAAAAACCAGACTATTTTTATTACTAGTTCTAGCTTGCTCATACTCCAAGTTTGTAATGGAGAGTGACTTTGGATTATTGTGTGAAGGTATGAACCCATAACGCCACCCTACAAGCAAAATAAAAAGATCGCAGCTTCTTACGTCACTTAGGCACTTTTCAACAGGTGTCCTCGTGTCAGAGACATAATCTTCCATACACAATACATGATAACCAATCATCCGAAGCCATTCGATGACCTCAATGCGGCTCTGTTTTAAATCTTCTTGTGTAGATGAAACATATACTTTCACATGCAACCTAATTAATTCGCCTAAGTTAAAAAAGACACCGACTTTCAAGCTATTAGATAATAAACCCAGCAACTAGTACCTACAGTGTCACTGAAGAAGCATTTGACATTATGATCCCTGTAGATGTTATACCATGTTCAACCAAAAGCCTCCTCTGCACAAGTAACTATTCGCTTCTCTTTAAGACTAGGCGATATAGTTTGTCCTTAAGAATCCGTGAAATGAAATGTCTGTTCATAGTCTGCTTCTGTACCTTTTCCGTTAATTAATGTCGATTAAAAAATCTACAGGAATTTATACATGACTTTGTTTGTGAGATTACGCTCAAATTACCCCGGCTCCGACTCCTTAACTTCATAAATCTCTAGCCATTCAGCAACTTCTCTTGCACTAACATCACTGAGCTTATACAGCCCAACGTCCAATGCATCTGTTGACCTTGTTATGTCTAGATTCTTGTCGGAACGAAGACGTAAAAAATACTCTTTCATACTGTTAAAAAACGCCAGCATCGTTAATGATCGCTGTGAAGATATGTCAAACTCTGCATGATTTCTAACTGCGAATAAAAAAGAAGCGAGTATAGGAAACAGGATAGTTAAAAGTGTTGTTAACTTAGATGGGTAGTACCAAAATGACGTTTCAGGAACTTTGCCGTTCGTATATAAAAATATAAATACTGATTTAAAAACTAAGAAAACTGCTGTTAAGTAAAAGAGCCAATGTGTCCAACTAGAAAGCCTTTCTCCTAGCTGCTTCATCTTTGCAGCATTGTTAATGTGGTAATTACTTTGACCTTTTAGCCACTTATTTTGTAAAAACGCGATTGCGCTCTCTCTGTAATTAGTATCGGCCATCGGACACTGCCGAAAGCCTATATATCGGGTAACAGCTTCCGCATGAATACAGACCCATTGTCCACCCGAGTGACCATGTCCCAGTACTTCACGATGCATAAACTCATCACTACTTCTTGTATCTAAGAATGAAAAACATCGCCCCAGCGCAGATAAAAAGATATTGGGTCTAATAGCTTCTGCGAGACACCTACTTTGTAACCACAAGTGATGATTATGGGCATCGTACCTATATAGTAAGTAAATACTTATCAGTGCTATAGCTTTGAGCCCTACGGATGTATACAAAACTGCCGTATAATCTTTAAAAATTGCTCCTACCGCTGCACTTACAAGCGCCAATGCCGCAAGAGTGTAAATAAGGAAAAATGTACTTCTATGAATTGCAGCATACCGAACAGCTAATGAGTCCGCGACCTGAAAATGTGAAAAATAAGCATCAG
Source organism: Alteromonas sp. 5NW40-0090 (assembly GCF_057552975.1). Taxonomy (NCBI): domain Bacteria; kingdom Pseudomonadati; phylum Pseudomonadota; class Gammaproteobacteria; order Alteromonadales; family Alteromonadaceae; genus Alteromonas; species Alteromonas sp. 5NW40-0090. The sequence continues at coordinate 62,521 of NZ_BAAJLT010000003.1, read as the reverse complement.
GACTAACGGTTGTTTCAGTCTCTTCAACTTTGTTAAAAGTGCTATTTTTTATGTATTCTGATTTAATTTGGGAAACACGCTTTGCATCGAAAAAAAGCTGTTTAAACCAATTAAAGGAATGTGAACCCCTCAGTTTATCGAAAGCTGAAAATTTAGCATTGATAGGGCCACTGTAGTCATAGTCTGGTAAACACCTTCCGTCGAAGTCTAGAAATTTTGTACCTTTTTGTAACGCTTCTGCACTGCGAAGAATCGCATCTTCGCGTTTTGAAGCGTCCGACGAGACATATTCCGCATCTAATCGAAATATATCCGTAAAGAGCACCAGTCTGCTGAGTAAGGTCTTAATTGATGTTTGGCTTGTGGCTTCTACTGCTTCTTCACGTCCAAAGCGAGTCGATTGTAAGATTTGACAACTTTGTTGTCCGCTAGGATCTATTTGAATTACTGGCTTTCGAGCGTCAAGTGCCAATTGCACACTGCTTCGTGTGCCGGCCTTATGTTTATTATTTTTGTTAGAGATAGAATTGCCATCATAAACTGCGATGATCAAGTCACAATTTTCAACCAAAACTTTACTACAGCGAAAATACGCTGCATCTCTGCTATCGTCATTCGTATAGTCACCGTCTAATTCGACCAAGCGCGGAACTGACTGACTAACAACATTATCAATTAGTTGGTCAAACTCTTGGGCCTCAGTTAAAGCTGGATTGGTAGTGCTACTATTATGCTCAAAATCATTTCGATATTGGCTTTTTGAAAAAGGCAAAATTGCAGCATGTTCTATCTTAGTAATCTTGAGAAGTTTTTTAGCGAAACCAGCACCCATTCCGAGACGATCAGCCCCAACTGCGAGTGAACTAGTAAGCCTTATTATGGGAAGGGAGTTTTCACGACAATCGTATAATTCACTCGCAATCCGGTGATATTGTCGTTCGGTTTCACTTCCTTTTGTTTCATTTGAAGAAACATAGTTATGAAGGACAAAAGCGATTTGCTCGATTACCTGTTCGAGTTGCTTAGAGCAATAGCTTTCTTGAGCTTTGGTAAATTTCCTTGGACCTACTATTCCAACCCTGAGTGCTATAGGTACTTTGGGATATTCTAACGTTTTTCTGTAAGTCTCAAGTCTTTCGCTACATAGGGTTTCGGTCACTGCAACTACCTTACAACTTTCTTAGAAGTCATTTTTTTGAGCATCACTGGGATATGCAAAATTGCATCTCGATCCTTTTGCTTTTCAGATTCTTCAAGTAGATGCCATGGTTTCAAGCTAGGTGATAAACGCTTTACCGCATCTTTTTCACCTTCTGTGAATCGCCAACCACTCAGAAACTTTTCAGCCATCCATCTTAGATGTTCGGTCTGAGCCAAAATTTCTACATTTTCTCTAGAAAGTGCACTCTGCATTTCCCCTGGTTCAGGATTCGCTTTACCAGTTACCAGCCTACATTTCGTACTTATGTGATCGGCTTGATTGCGGTTTGCATCTTTAAGAGTTTCAGGTAGGTCATCCCAACTTACGAGCGAAGAATTGTCCTTAATCGTAAATCCTGCGGCGGTCTGTTCAGCGACATATTGTTCGTGGATGTTTCTTGCAAGCAAATCGTGCTCTTCGCCAAAGATATTTCTAAAGCTATTGGTGGTAGTATGTGTTTTCGCAAAATGAACTCCTTTTTCGTCAGCAAACTCTGAAGCTAGCCAACTAAAAGTTTCGTTATTTTCAGTTTCGGTCACCACAACGGGAGAAGACACAGACATGTCTAGGAAACTCTGTAAGGCCATTAAGGCTTTGTCAGATTCGTGCATAGAGATATAAGAGCAATTTAAATGACTTGCAGAGAGATGCTCATTAAACTCTTCTATGCTTGGCTCTTTTAAATAGACTTGCTTAATATTCAGATATTCTAACTTTTCTTCGTTTAACAAAAATGTATTCAGCTCGTTGCCTTCATCAGCAATTTTATTTATCGCTAATACTGTAATTTGCAAAGTCGTATTGGCGCCATAAATACCAATTTCAACTAACCTTTGAACCAACGATTCGATAAGTGGAGTGTCACCGACGATAGCTATATTGACATGAGATCTTGTAGCGATATCACTTATCAAACAATCGGGCCCAAATTCATTTAAGAGCCATCTTGCCGTTACTCTGTAACTATTGATAATTTTGGTGCTGAAGTTCGGGCGATTCACTGAAAATAATGGCCGATTATAAAGAGCTCTAACCAGTGACTGATTGTTGATCTTGCACACAGTATTGATAATAGACATTCGCTTTTGGCATGCGGCGTTATGTATCACTTCAAGATTTGTTGTGTCAGAGTCGGTAGAAGCGAATAAATAACTTGCTTGCTTTGTGTTTATCTTTTCTAAAACAACAGGGTCAGATGGATTGGCTGCAACAAAATATATTTTCTGCTTATTCAAGAGCCCAAGGTATTCACTATTTTCGTTAGAATCAACAACAACAGTTTTTATACCATGCTTTACCATTGAGCATGCTAGCTCAAAACTACCTTTATTTAGTCCAACGATGACGCAATGCTTTTTGAGCTTTTTAATTTGAATAGTAGTAACACTATTTTTCGCGAGTACTAATATCGTTTTTATCAGCGTGTAGCTTAATGTAGCTGGTGCCAACCAGCGCGCTAATTCCAGTGACCACGGTAGCTGGTCTTTGGCAGCGAATTGCATGAGAAAAAGGTTGATAGCGTGATAAATCGAATCAAGTAAAGTTGCGCTTTGTTTAGAGGTTTCAAAATATTGGTCGTAACCATGAACTCCCAATATGAAGGCAAAAACACCGACAATTATAAGACTGTATCTTTCATATGGCGAAAAGAAACTCGGTGTTACATGCTCGCTCAATTGAAACTCCCTTTACCTGATTACGATCATATTAAACAACAATGAATTTAGTTGCTTACGTTACATCAAAAAGTGCCGCATCACCATTGTTACGATATTGTCTAATCCTAAACCAATTAAATCATCACGCCAATAGGTTATCTTTTTGCTCATTAGCATTAGGCTATTTATATCGCTTCAGTTGTTTACATACGAAGGAAAACTAGCACCCAGGTGAAGAATGCTAGCCAAAACCTCCTATTCAATATTCTTTAAAAATAAATTCAAAAATTAACACACTGTTATGGAATTTAACTGAAAGGAGTAATTCCATGACATCTCATGTATCTAATAATAAGCAAGTTGAAGTACAAGGCCAGGTCTACGATAGCTTGTCTGCAGCAGCCAGAGCCTTTAGATTAAATAGCGATAAAGTGCTCGAGCGAGTCCGCTGCGGATGGAACATCTATGAAGCGCTTGAAATTGTAGAGCGAAAGCTGCCAACAATGAACTATCAAGACCGTATAGAACAATTTGCGGCTCAAGAGAAAATTAAAGCAGGTAGCGTAGGAAAGCGTTTATCGTTGAGACGCAGACGCATTAGAGAGTGGCTTAATTTGCCGAGTCACTCCCCCTACTCGACATAGCAATGCCTTAATCGTCACAGATTCAGAAGGGCGAACATTTGGCAGCTTAAAAGAAGCTTCTGCTGAAAAAGGCATGCATCGCTCAACATTAAAAAACGGCTGCTTAAAGCTCGTAAAAGTGAAGAAATACGCCTTTGAATCTGAAATGTCTAATTCCGCAGAATCCCTTTTACTTCTGTGCGCTCATCCACATTTACAGTTAAAAGACGACTTATTCTCTTCTGATGGCTACTACATACTTTTAGATAATCAAGTGCGCCTGCATTTATTCTTCAGAAATACTGGAGATAATGAATATATTGCATTTGCATCGATTGATGGGGTCACGTTGTTTAATGTTAACTGCGCGACAAACGGTTACGGCATATTTTCAAACAGCATGTTATTTCGTAACGCCACTTCACTAAAACCCCATGAAAAAACAGCATTGCACAATTTAATGCGTGGTTGTGCGAAGCAGAATTGGGAAATGTTCTTGGGTGACTTTGTTAAATACAAAATGCCGTAACAGGAAATCTCTATGGCTTTTTAACTGCAAATAACAAGGAAGTGAAATCTAGATTTGGTCACGAATTGTGACCACTCGTGACCATCCTGACAGTATTCATCTGTTTTCAGAAGAAAAAACGAAAAGAAACAGAAATTCCGAAAAAACTGCTCAAAACCGATTAGTTCAATGCTGACAATGAGTTAGGAAACTCAAATATTTTTAAAATGACGCTAGAGAAAACTTTTGGAAGAAAAATAGATGGTGCGTCTACCCTGATTCGAACAGGGGACCTCTACCATGTCAAGGTAGCGCTCTAACCAACTGAGCTATAGACGCATATAGAATTTTGTTGCACCTGATAGGTGGGCGAATGCCAAGCAACGGCGCGTATAATACTTAGCACGAGCCTTGCCTGCAAGGAAAACTTATCAAATGACGATTCAAGTGACTAATTTGACAGCAATTAGCCACTTTCTTCGACAATTGCGATTAACTTAAATCATTTTAAATGGAAGCGGCTTGATAGCGTCCACTAAGGATCCGTCGTTAACAGCACGCATAAAATATTCACCCAACCTGTCGGTTTCTTTCAATACTGTTTGCCAATACTTGATGCGCGTTTTTGCATCGAGTACTTCAAAATCTTTCCTATCGGGGATTTTGCTATAAGGCAAATTAGCAACAAACGATGCCGAAGGCACAAGCATTACAACGTTATCGTAGCTTGAACGATGAGGCACTCTGCCCTTCAAGCCCTTGTCGAACCACCCTGGAATGGGTTTGTCATAAAAATGAGGGTATAACACTAAGCCATCATCTGGTCCGAAGGACAAATCGAAATGGTAGTCAATAATACCGCCATCTCGATACGTTCCCTCTGGCGCCCCTTCAATTTGCTGTACGCCCTCAATAACCACAGGAATAGAACCAGACGCTAGCAGCGCGGTATGAATATTTCCGTGGGTTAACGTGTGGTACTGAGTAGGCAGTTGATACGGGTCTTTTATCGCAAATTCCGTATTCGGCGTAGAGAACACATAGCGTGTATATAAACGTGAAAGGTGTCTTCGGCTCATTGTATTGGCCGCTGCACTCATAGCCAAGCCAGAAAGCTGCCTGAATTTACTCTCAAAACGGGTAGCCCCTAAACATTTAGCAACTATAAGGTGGGCTTTAAAGCGCGGATTAGACAACACTTCTTGTTTACCTGCTTCATTCACCATTTCTTTGAGTAAGTCTTCGGCTTTCTCAGTAATTTCTCTAGGCGTAGGCTTATCACTGCTATAGGTCGTTGTTGAATAGGAAGAAGCCAAACGATTTATGGCTGCTAGGGGATCGTTTTGGACAGCGCAAATGGTACGAAACGCACCCGCTGATGAACCAATTACATGTATTTGATGCTCAACGTTGGCAAACCACTCGGGAAACAGTACGCGGTCTAGGCCAGCTAAAGAAAACCATTTCGGGCCGCCAGATGCCCCCAGAAAATAGCTAAATAACTCAGGCGTAAACCCGTTCTTCATTATGGATTCACGTGCTTTTTTACCTGCGTATATTTCTAAGGGTGCCACTCAATGTCCTCGCTATGCGCCAAATAGAAGCTCTGTATAAAGCGCTTGTTAAATATTTAGGGGGAAGCAACATGACTAATAAATCCAATAACTTCCCCATTTAATTAGTTTCGGGGGAATTTATCAGGTAAGGGCGCGAAAGTAACCTTTATAGCAATGTCCTCATATCTGCTCAGACCAGACTTTTCAACGACTTCACCCGATTTTTAAGGCCTAAGTGCATCTATCACTTTTACAAATATTCGATACTCATCTTCAGTGATATTTTTCAAACGCTTATTTTGCCACCCCACAATTTTTGGCAACAGAGCCCGATAGATTCGTTCTCCTTCAACTGACAATGAAATTAATGTAGCTCGTTTATCTCGCTTGCTCACTCGCTTAACAATAGCGTCTCGTTTCACCAACCGTTCTAGCGCTCGGGACACCTGCACTTTATCTAGTCGTGTGGCAATAGCAATTTCTTTTGCCGTTAGCAGTGATTTTGGCGTGCTTTCATTTCGGCCGCCTAATGTGGCTAAGATTCGCCACTCTGGTTTAGTAAGTTTATATTCTGCATATTCTTTTGAGAGCGACTCACTTAAATCGCTCGCAAGCATGGCTACCTTGTAGGCAAGCATATCTTCTAGCTGCATCTTTTAAGCCCTTATCACTGTATTACTCTTGCTATTTTTACTTCTGTGACCGCCTTAAAAGCCATGGTTGTTTTTCATTTACCTTAGGCGTTACTTATGACCACAGTATCGCTACCACCGGTCGAGCGTTCAGACGCATTCAACATTTACCCACGTAACTTTCACAGCTAATATCGTGCATTAAAAAACACGCAATACGTGTAACCTTGTAATGGCCCTCACATAAAAGGTGTAAAGCTAGCGTACCAAATGACGTTGGTTCCATTCCCTCTACTCGCCCGTCGCCATTGATTTACATTTCATTTACCTCTAGCCTAATTCACATAGTTTCATTTGTAACTACTTTATTTAGCATTCATCTGTACAGCCACATCGATGGCCGCCTTTGGGAGGGTTTATGGATAATTTGTCGTATTTAACGGGTTTTAATAACGAGCACGAGACAGAGGCGTTGCCTGGTGCCCTTCCTAAAGGCCAGTTCAGCCCACAAAAAGTGAATTATAAGCTTTACGCTGAACAGTTTAGCAGTACCGCATTTACTGCCCCGCGAGCAGAAAACCGCCGCAGCTGGACCTATCGTTTACGTCCTTCTATTGCTATGGGCGACTTTGAAAGAATTGATAATGGCCTAGTAAGAACAGCGCCTGAGTCCGATGTTCATTGCCCCCCGAATGTACTTAGGTGGGACCCTGTTCCCTTACCAGAGAAAGACGTTGATTTTGTAGACTCGCTCGTAACTATTGCCACTAACGGTGATGCTAAAGCCCAAGTAGGTATGGGCATTCACTGCTACAGTGCCAATGCCAATATGCAAAATCGTGTTTTCTACTCATCCGACGGAGAAATGCTTATTGTCCCCCAGCTAGGTGACATGCTGCTCACCACCGAGTTTGGCAGGCTCAACCTGTCTGTAGGCGAAATAGCCGTTATTCCTCGTGGCGTTCGTTTTTCGGTTAACCCTATTAATGGGCCAATTCGCGGATATATATGCGAAAACTACGGTCATCCTTTTGTGCTGCCAGAGCGCGGCCCGGTCGGCGCGAATGGCTATGCGAACCAGCGTGATTTTTGCTATCCCACGGCCTGGTTTGAAGATAACGAGACGCCTCACACTTTAGTAAACAAGTTCTGTGGAAATTTGTTCGAAGCAAAGCTCGATCACTCTCCTTTTGATGTGGTGGCTTGGGTAGGTAACTCTGCCCCTTATAAATATGACTTATCCCGTTTCAACGTTATGAACACCGTAAGTTTTGACCACCCAGACCCTTCGATATTTACCGTGCTTACCTCACCATCTGAGTTAGAAGGTACGGCGAACGTTGACTTCGTTATTTTCCCTCCAAGGTGGATGGTTGCTGAAAATACTTTTCGTCCGCCGTACTACCACAGAAACATTATGAGTGAGTTTATGGGGCTCATTGAGGGAATGTACGACGCCAAAGAGCACGGTTTTGTGCCAGGCGGTATGAGCCTTCACAACTGTATGACTCCCCATGGGCCAGAAGCTGAAGTATTTGAAAAAGCCTCAAATGCCGAGCTTTCACCGCAGCGTTATGAAAACACGCTGGCGTTTATGTTTGAGTCTCGCTATGCCATTGCGCCAACGGAGTTCGCTTTAAACAGTGATATTCGTCAACGAGATTATTTGGCGTGCTGGAAAGGCCTTAAAAAGTACTATGATGGTGAAAAATAAGCGCCCTGGGATTAGTAACGTTACACGTACTGATACCTAAACGAGCAATTGTACTGATTTTTGAACACTACCGACAAGCATCACCTTTGCTTAATAGCATTTATTTTCAAACAGTTAGGGAAAGTTAGCTTTCCCTAACACAGCATCTCATTCACTGGTGAAAACAAAACGTTACAGCTCTGCTTTCCATGCCCAAAATCCTTGAACTCGACACCTATTGCTTGCTTTTTCACTGCGCCCTTACAATCAGGTAACAATTATAAAATGTGATTTACGTTGAGGATGTATCCCTATGGCTGATTTGTTTGAAAACCCTATTGGTTTAGACGGGTTTGAATTTTTAGAGTTCACTGCGCCGAAAAAGGGCATGTTGGAACCCATTTTTGAAGCTATGGGCTTTACCCTTGTTGCTCGCCACAAATCAAAAGACGTGGAATTATGGCGTCAAGGCGACATCAATTTATTAAGTAACTACGAAAAGAAATGCCATGCAGCCTATTATGCCGAAGAACACGGCCCATCAGCGTGCGGTATGGCATTCCGAGTTAAAGATTCACAGCATGCCTATAAAGAAGTGCTGGCCCGCGGTGCACAGCCTATGGACACCCACACCGGTCCAATGGAACTAAAGCTTCCTGCCATTAAAGGTATTGGCGGTGCAATGCTTTACCTTATAGACCGTTATGAAGGCGAAAACACCATTTACGACATCGACTTCAACTGGATTGAAGGCGTTGACCGCCATCCTGAAGGATGTGGCTTCCATACGCTCGATCACCTCACCCATAACGTGTACCGCGGCCGCATGAATTTCTGGGCAGGGTTCTACGAAAAGCTATTCAACTTTAGAGAAATTCGCTATTTCGATATTAAAGGTGAATACACGGGTCTATTATCGAAAGCCATGACGGCGCCAGACGGTAAAATTCGTATACCGCTAAATGAAGAAGCGGTTGGCGGTGGTGGCCAAATTGAAGAGTTCTTAATGAAGTACAATGGTGAAGGTATTCAGCATATCGCTTTCGCTTGTGACGACCTAGTGGCGTGTTTAGATAAGCTTAAAGCGAAAGGCATGAAGTTTATGACGCCTCCGCCAAATACCTACTACGACATGCTTGAAGAGCGTCTTCCTGGGCATGGCGAAAACGTAGATGAGCTACAAAAGCGCGGTATTCTATTGGACGGCACAACGGAAAATGGTGAGCCTCGCCTACTGCTTCAGATATTTTCTGAAACCGTTTTCGGCCCAGTGTTCTTTGAATTTATCCAACGCAAACAAGACGAAGGTTTCGGCGAAGGTAACTTCAAGGCACTATTTGAGTCGATTGAACGCGATCAAGTGAATCGCGGCGTGCTAAACAAGTAGTTAGATAACTAATAAATACGAAGGCAGCAAGTATCATTACTTGCTGCTTTTTTATGACTAATAGATTTCGCTTAACTCTGGTCTTTTTCGTAGAGCGCGCACGCAGCACCACTTGGATCAATAATCACACAGAAGCTGTCTTTTCCGTGATGACGTATATCTCCCACCTGCTTTCCACCTCTTGCGGTAACTTCTTTCAACGCAGCGTCTAGGTTTTCTACGGTAAAGTAATTAATCCATCCACTTGGGTACTGCGCATTTACTCCCTGTTTATGACAAATGCCGCCCACAGGCGTACCATCGGTTTTCATCATCACATAATCATTGTAGCCGCCCATATCAATGGGCTCTTTCTTCCAGCTCATCACCGCTTCATAAAAGCTGACAAGTTCGTCTGCATTTTCTACCGTAATATCGCACCATGAAGAATCTGACATTGTCTTTCCCTCTGTTGTTGGTTGGGACATTTGCGCACGTTAAGTGCCAGTTAATGCTTACATACCCAGTTAGGTAAACACACGATAGGCGCAATGCCCCATCACCATAATAAGCAAAACGTGATAACAAAAGCGTTAGCGTTTAACAGTAATACCTTACAGAGATTTTGTTAACTAATAGATCATTTCAATTTACTCATGGTTTAAAAGCAATAAGCGAAGTATGTTCGATCATTTAAATCTAAGGTTTTAGAAATGCGCAAATTTCTGAAAAAAGCTATGGTTGTCAAGCTAAGAAATTGCAAAATTACAAAACATTTTTTATTTTAGTTGTAGACATGGCCTGTGGAAAATGCTTGTTAAATTGAGAATGTTATCCACTGAACATTGTTTGTACAGTTTATTTATTCCTTTAAATACAAAGGCTTACAACAAAGCCCCAAACTACTCAACAAACTTATCCACAGATTAAGTGGATAACACGTAGCACTTAATCACAGTTAGTGGTTTAATGTGAATATCTTCGAAGTTATCTTTTTTTCGGTTTCTCATGCCCAAACAAACACTTTTAGTCAGAGGATCTTTGTTTACAATTCACAGCTTGGATCCTGAAACCAATATCCCCGCATCTGTACTTACTAGCCCTCTTTTTTTCTTAGGCAAAACAGAAGATGAACTATCTATTGTTGTGCCTGACTCAGTAGACATACCGTCACTAGATAGTGATGAAGGTTGGCGTGCACTTGAACTGTTAGGGCCTTTGCACTTGTCCATGGTAGGGATCATGGCCCAAATTGGCCAAGTGTTAGCATCAGCAAAAGTGGCTATATTTGTGGTATCAACCTTCGACACTGACTTCTTTTTAGTAAAAGACAATAAACTAAAAGATGCCATTAGTGCGCTTAAGAAAGCTGGCTATTCGGTAAGTGAGGACGTCTAATACCGTGAATGCTAAGCAACTACAATACACACCAGACAGTTTTACCAAGCAGTTTGTAACTTTAAGCCCGTTTTCAGGGCAAGTGGTTTCACTCTCACACGTTGACGATCCCTATTACAAAAGTGGCCTTATGGGTCCTGGTGCAGCAATAAGCTCAACATCAAATACTGTCTTATCGCCTTTCGCTGGTAAAGTATTGAGCGTTTCCCCGCTAGATTACGCTATCGACATACAGTCTAGCGCGGGCCTTAAATGCAAAATTAAATATGGTGGCGATACGAGTCATTTGCATGGCGCACAATTCGCCTGTTCTTTGAAGCGGGGCGATGAAATAAGACTTAAACAAGTACTTTTTACCGTGAATGCTGCATGGCTAAAGCAGCGCGGTGTTAGCAATACCTGTTCAATGACGGTGCTTAATGCAAATGCGCTTATCGGCGTAGTGCCTACGCATCAAAAGTTTGTCGAAGCGGGCGAAGATACGTTGTTGACACTTTACCTCTAAGGCCTGTTGACCTAATTGTAAAACAGGCTTTCAGCCCTGAATGATTTGCTATTAAAAATCATCGCAAGTGAGTTTATCAACGTATCAACAGCTTGTATGATGTAGCACATTGAAAAACAAAAATGTACAGGCGCACTGTTTTCGGGCTATTGCGGTTTTCTATTTTCTCTAGCTCTTCGAAACAACGCCACATAATGGCGCTGTTCTAACCAGCGCCTTTCATTTACAAACAACAAAGTAGTACGGAATAAATCACCATGAGCACAATCCTTTATGGGATCCCAAACTGTGACACCATTAAAAAAGCAAAAAAATGGTTAGCAGACAACGATATCGCTTTCACATTTCACGATTATCGCAAGGACGGGATAGATAACGACTTTCTTGTACGCGCCGAGTCTGAGCTTGGCTGGGAAGCAATGCTCAACAAACGCGGCACAACCTTTCGCCAGCTAGAAGAGCAAGAGAAAGCGAATCTAGATAAAGACAAAGCCCTTGCCTTACTTGAGCTTCACCCTGCCATGGTTAAACGCCCTATCCTTCTTCACAACGACGCGTTTTATATTGGTTTTAAAGCACCGCAGTATGAGGAAATATTTTGTTAAACGATTCTGTTATTGAAATTGCTAAACAATTAATAAACCGCCGTTCTGTAACACCAGAAGATGCGGGTTGCCAAGAAGCCATGGGCGAGTTTTTAGGTGCTTTAGGGTTTAATAATGAAACCATGGTATTTGAAGACACGACGAACCTTTGGTCTCGCCGAGGTAAAGAAGGCCCGGTGTTTTGTTTCGCAGGCCATACTGATGTGGTACCTAGTGGCCCGGAGTCAGCATGGCAAACACCGCCATTTACCGCGACAGAAGTTGACGGCTATCTGCATGGGCGCGGCGCAGCTGACATGAAAGGCAGTCTTGCCGCTATGCTAGTAGCCACCCGCGAGTTTGTGAACAAATATCCTGATCATAAGGGAAGCATTGCCTATCTTATTACTAGCGACGAAGAAGGCCCGTTTATAAACGGTACCACTCGTGTTATTGATACCCTTGAAGCCCGTAATGAGAAAATTGATTGGTGTATTGTTGGCGAGCCCTCTTCAACTGACGAAGTAGGCGATATTGTTAAGAATGGCCGTAGAGGTTCATTAACGGGTGATTTGATCGTAAAAGGCGTCCAAGGGCACGTGGCCTACCCTCACTTAGCTAAAAACCCTGTACACAGTGCAATGGCAGCCCTTGACGAACTCGCTAAATCTCATTGGGATAACGGCAACGACTTTTTCCCTCCCACCAGCTTCCAGATTTCAAACATTCACGCGGGTACAGGTGCGGGCAATGTGATCCCGGGTGAACTGCACGTTTGCTTCAACTTCCGATTTTCAACGGAAGTGACCGACCAAATTCTCATTGAAAGAGTCACGGCAATTTTGGAAGCCCACGAACTTGAGTACGAGATTAAATGGACGTTTAACGGTCAACCCTTTTTGACCGATACGGGTGCACTATTAGAGGCCACTCAAGGTGCAATAGCGGCGGTTAAAGGAACACCTACCGTGCTGTCTACTGCTGGCGGTACATCAGATGGTCGCTTTATTGCGCCAACAGGTGCACAAGTCATAGAGCTAGGCCCTGTGAATGCCACTATTCACAAAATTGACGAGTGCGTGAAAATGTCTGACCTTGAACAGCTTGCAGATATGTACTTCGGTATTTTAGAACGCTTGTTGGCTAAGTAGCCGCTATTAATGGTTATTATTCAAGTGCCAGAAAAAGCGTGGTTAGGCCAGCACAACGACTATCTCGTTGATGCTGGCAACGGCCATAGACTGCATCGCGACGTTATATCGCCGTTTCTTGCCATGCAAGATGCTGCGCAAAAAGACGGTATAGACTTACAGTTGGTCAGTAGCTTTCGTGATTTCGACAGACAAACTGCCATCTTTAACCGCAAATGGGCAGGCCAAGCACAGCTTCTTGATACCAACGGCGTTGAACTGCCTTTCGAGACGCTAGGTGACAACGAAAAGCTTCACGCTATTTTGACATGGTCTGCGCTACCAGGCGGCAGTCGCCACCATTGGGGCACTGACATCGACGTGTACGACAGAACTGCCGTGCACAACTGGAGCGGAAAGTTTAATCTTGTCGAAAGCGAATATCTTTCTGGCGGACCGTGCCACGCTCTGTCCTGTTGGCTAGCTGAAAATATGGAACAGTTTGGCTTTTATCGCCCTTTTTCGGTTAATACGGGTGGCGTCGCAGTAGAGCCATGGCATTTAAGCTTTCGAAACACAGCGTGTGTTTTCGAAAATGCCAGGCACTTAGATGGCTTTACAAAAGCCATTGAGCAAAGCGATATAGAAGGTAAAACCTGTATTTTGCCTCAGCTACCTAGCTTGTATAATCGCTACGTATTAAACAAAGGGCTGTAGCCTACGGAATTTTTATGAGTACTACCTGGGTCATCATCATTATTGTTTTAGTATTGGGCGTTGTGATTGGGAATATCACGCTGCTTAAATACAGTGCTAGATTTAAATTTCCAACACCTTCCAAACCTTATGATGATAGTGACGACGATGCAAACAAGGACAGTGAAAGCGCGAATACATCCCTTAAAGACGAAGATAAAAACAGCAACACCCCTATGAAATAACCCTATTCTGAAAGAGTCTGTCGCGGCATTTTAATCGAAGCCTAAATAAAGCTTTTATAATTAGAGGCTTTTGTAATTAGAGGCTTGTACCAATTGTTTATACCGATGCCGACGCAGGCACTTCAGTATTGGGGCTCTCAATTATTCATTCACAATTCACTTCTCACATTTAAACACACTCTAAGAGGTTCTAGACGTGTCTAAAAAACAATCTTTACTGGGCAATATCGGCGTACAAGTTGTCATTGCAATGATTATTGGTACCGCTGTTGGCGCCTTTATGGGTGAAAGCGCTGAAATGTTCGCACCACTGGGTGCGATTTTTATCAATTTAATTAAAATGCTGGTCATTCCATTGGTGGCAGTGGCACTTATCTCTGGCGCTGCGGGGCTTGGCAACAGCACTAATGCAGGAAAAGTGGGGCTATCTACCCTTGCTTATTTTGCGTTAACGTCGGCACTTGCCGTAACACTGGCTCTCATTATGGGTGAAGTATTTAAGCCTGGACTGGGTATCGACGTTTCAGCAGTAGAAGGGATGTTCTCCGGTGAATACGCCTCTCAAGGTGAGCTACCTTCATTTTGGGCTACGGTTACGGGTATGATCCCCACCAACGTATTTGCGTCGTTAACCAACGCGAACATTCTTCAAATCCTGGTATTTTGCTTGTTCTTCGGTCTCGCCCTTTCTAAACAACCTAAAAAGAACCGCGAGCCTATTTTAAATGGCGTGAACACTATCGTTGATGCCATGGTTTGGATGATCAACTGTGTGATGAAAATCGCGCCTATCGGCGTATTTGGTTTAATGGCAGAGGCAGTAGGAACATTTGGTTTCGCCGCGCTCATGGTGGTATTCAAACTATTCCTAGTGTTTATTGCTGCGATCGTAGTGTTTGGTTTTGTGGTTTACCCGCTTTTGGTACAGCTATTTACAAAAACGTCGGCTAAGTCATTTCTCGTCGCTATGAAAAAGCCACAGGCGGTAGCCCTTTCGACCGCATCATCCATGGCGACACTGCCGGTTACTATGAATACAGTAGAGAATGAGTTAGGTGTAAGAAATGCAACGGCATCTTTTGTACTGCCGTTAGGCGCCACTATCAATATGAGTGGAAATGCCATTTATTATGGCTTAGTTGCGGTGTTTTTTGCGCAGCTTTTCAATATAGATTTGTCTATGGGCGCTTATATCGCCATCATCCTAACCTCTACCCTTGGCGCGGTTGGTCAAGCGGGTGTACCTGGGCCATCATTCTTGGTCGTTGCCGTGTTGCTTGCTGCCGGCATTCCCATTGAAGGTTTACCTCTGTTATTTGCCTTGGACAGAATTTTCGACATGATCCGTACTGCGCTAAATATTACCGGTGATGCAGCATGCGCGGTGATCGTAGATACGATTGCCATTGATGCTGATGCTGTTGAAGAGCAGGTAATAAAAGATACGGCCAAATAAAGCCTAGTCTTACAGATAGAAAAGGGCAGCAAAGCTGTTTGAAACGCTTAGGCTGCCTTTATTGATTGGATTGTATCGCTTTTTGCTTATCGCTATTTTATACCAGTCCGCATAGATAATTACCCACTCAGCGAGACTTAAAATGTTCGTAATCGCGGCGTGTTACCGCAGGTATAGTGGTTCTACATTAAGGTGACACAACAAAGAGTACGGACATTTTAAACTCGCCCTTCGGGAAGGTCTGGCAAGCTTCCTAACTTCATTCTGGGAATTTGAAAGGGAACAGCCATTCCTGCATTCCCACGCTTCGCTAGGAAACTTGCCAGCACCTTCTGAGTGGGCAATTATCTATGCGGATTGGTATTGATCGGCACTTAATTGATAACCGTTAATTCACCAAAGCATACGCCCTTCATAATCTTACAACGGAGTCGTTTTTACCGCCGTACCGCTAATACTCACCATAAGCATACTGCCTTTATCGCCAATCACTTGATAGTCTAAGTCGATGCCAACCACGGCATTTGCGCCCATGCTTCTCGCCTCGTGCTCAAGCTCAGTAAAGGCGAGCTTTCGTGCGGTGGTTAACTCTTCTTCATAGGATCCAGAACGTCCACCTACGATGTCGCGAATAGAAGCAAAAAGATCTTTGAATACGTTTGCGCCCATCACGGCCTCGCCCACAACAATACCGTAATAAGCTTCAATTTTGTGCCCCTCTAGCGTTGGGGTAGTTGAAACAATCATGCGTAACTCCTTTTAATGTGAACTGTTTATTTATTGCTATTAAGGGCCTGCGCTCTCTAGCTATTATCTTCAAACCACTGCTTAACGGACTTTACAAGCGCCTTTGCATCATTAGTGTTATATGCCACTGCTGGCTGATTGCCCCACACAGGTTTTGGCCATGCACAATCGTTTTCAAAACGCGCAACGTGATGAACGTGAAGCTGTCTTACTACATTGCCTAATGCTGCCACGTTAAGTTTAAGCGGTGAAAACAAGGCCTGCATGGCTTTTGATGCCAATGCAGACTCTTTAAGTAACGTAATCTGCTCTTCTTCAGACAAGTCGACAATTTCCGCTATATCATTTTTCATCGGCACTAAAATAAGCCACGGAAACTGACTATCGTTCATTAACAGTACACGACACAGCGAAAGATCACAGACAAAAAATGTATCATTGTGTAAACGGCTATCTAGTTTAAACATCTAGCTTATCCAACGTAGTAGGCACAACGGTTAACAAGGCGCGTTGTCCAATGGCCACTTTTGCATTCGGGAAAACAATGGCTTCGCCGTCCTGCTCTGCTATGTACTCTTTACCCGGTTCAGAAGCCAATACCGTGCCTTTAGGGTAGTCAGTGAAGTTTGGCGTATCGTCATCGAAATGAAGCGTAAACTGTTCTTCGTTTCGGTTTATAACTTGGTTCACGCGATAAATATCAAGGTCATCCATATCAACCGTTGGCGCGTACTCGGTTTGAGTAATTAGCTGCGTTATCGCTTGTTTAGCATCTTCAAATCGGCGCATATCGTTTTGCCCAAATGGACGCACTTTGCCAAGTTCAACCGTAAATGCGTGCGCGTTGTATTGATATGACGAGAAATAGCTAAAAGTGGTTGTCGAGCTTTCCGACAGCAATATGGTTTTCACGCCACAAGCCGCTAGAAATGCCAGCTGCCCCTTGCTGTGTATTCGGTCATGAAGATAAGGATATACCGCAAACTTTTCATTTTTAGAAGCGCGAATTGCTGTGTGTAGGTCGTAATGATATCGGGTGCCCTCACCCGCTTCGAAGAACGACGCCACAGCATCTTCGAGCTGTTTAGCACGAACCCGCTCTGCGTTAACTAAACCTTTGCCCTTTGAGTGTGCACCGCTAAACAAGCGGTTCATGTTCTCTTCAACGAAACGTTCTGCAATGTCCATCGCCGGCAGGTTGCCGAATAAGAACAAAACATCATGAGCCAGCGTTATGTTCCCTGTAAGGATCCCCTTAACCAAGTCATCACAGATTTCAATAGGCGCGGTTTCATTACCGTGAACACCACACGATAAAACAATGCGTTTATTTGGTGTAGAGCTTGGCTGTACTGAAAAACTGATAATGCCAGGTGCGGTAATATCGACGAGCGTACCATTAGCTAATGTAAATTGATGAAAGCGTTCAAATAATGCGGGGTCACGGCGAGAAAGTGTTAAAAATTGGCCGTTTTCGATGAGTTCTTGCATAAGTGTGAGCTTTGTTGACTTTATCTAATCTCGAATACTTCAAGTGTACCGACAGAGGCGGTCAAAATCACGTAATCTGCGTGTTTAATTATGCTCACCTGTAAGTATTAAATAACGCAACGTGTTAAAAATTAATACACCATCTATGATTATTAGAGAATAAGGACAAAGAAATTTTTGAGGTTAACAGGCTATAAAATAGCTTTAAAAAAACTCACCAACACAAACTAGATTTATCTAACAGCGCTCGAATGGAATTGAAGCACCTACGCTAGAGAGCGCCTTGGCGAATTACCAATAATAATTTCTTGCTGGGTTAACCCTACAAATTCAGTAAAAGGAATAGCGCGAGAAAACAGATACCCCTGCCCTTGAGTAACCCCTACCTCTCGCAATATGTGAAGCTGTTCTACGGTTTCAATACCTTCAGCAACCACACAGCAGCCTTTTGCATGCCCGATAACTTTAGCCGCTTCGATGATAGCTCTGTTAACCGGGTGCGCCTCTAGTTCCATTACAAAGGATTTGTCTATTTTAAGTGCATCCAGGTCCAGGTCACGAATATAGGCGAGGTTCGAATACCCCTTACCAAAATCATCGACAGATATTGAAACACCTAAACTTCGTAACTCATCTAACTGCTTTTTCACCATCAGTGAATTCGATAAAGCAACATCTTCAGTGAGCTCTAGTTCAATGAGCGAAAGCGGTAGCGTATAAGTGTTGCTTAGCATAGTAAGGGTTGGAACTAACTGATTGTCATATAACTGAGTAGGAGAAATATTCACCGACAGTACGATGGGCATTCTAAGTCCATCTAATTCAGCGAGTGCTCTAAACGCTTGTTCCAACGTCCAGTAGCCCAGTTCGTTCATCATATTATAGGACTCTGCGGCCTCAATAAGAGGGCCAGGAAAGAGCACGCCATCAAGAGGATGATTCCAGCGTAACAAACACTCAGCGCCTACAATTTCGAGCGTGTTAAGGTCCACCTTCGGCTGGTAATACAGTTCAAGTTCGTTGTGGGCCAATGCCCGCTTCAAGTCAGCTTTTAAAGCTAGGCTTCGGCCTGTATCTGTTTTATCTGACTTAGTTAGCGCAAAGTAGTTTTCATACTTGTTTTCTTTCGCCTGCTTCAGCGCTGATTCTGCACGAGACACAAAATCAGTGATATCAAACCTACCCTTTTCGCTACATACCACGCCCACATTAAAGTCGGCTATGAAGGCCGTACCATCATAATGCATAGGCGTTTTGAAATGCTCGACTAAGCGTTCGAACATTTGTCGCATAACGGCTTCATTACTTTCATCGGGGAATACGATGCCGAAGACATCACCGCTAATGCGCCCGATAAGCACATCTCGTCCAAACAGGTCTTGAATACGATTAGCAATTTCAAGTAAAAAGCGATCGCCGACGTGAATACCTAGGCTGGTTGTTACATCAGAAAAACGCACCACATCAACCAGCATTAAAGAGGTAGACGAGCTTAGAGACGCTTGCTTTGAAATACTATCAATAAACGCAAAGCGATTGGGAATAGTTGCCAGCGATGTGTGTTGGCTCATGATGTTTTCCTTCAGCATTACGCTTCTAGGTACTAAAAACAACTACTAATATAAAACCATGACGTCGCGCAAGGCGCAACGCCAGTAACGTATTATTCTGCATACCGTCTTATGCTTTTGTACAACATATTTCTGAGTATGCCTATAATTGCATCTCATCTTTTTTACGCGCTGTAAAAAAGTGTAAGCACCGTTTCAGTCAAAAAAGGCTTCGCAGTGCAACGCTTAAGTAAAACTATAGACGCTTTTAAAAGAAAATAAAAAAACCCGACTAGTGTAACACTGCCGGGTTTATTCGTTGCGGTTCTGCGATTAGCTCTCAATCTTACACGGTGAAAGTTTCCAAACGCGCTCTACGTAGTCACGAATTGAGCGGTCTGAGGTGAACTTACCCATCTTAGCTGTGTTGATAATAGCCATTTCCGCCCAGCGTTCTTTATCGCGATATGCAGCATCGACTGCAATTTGTGCATCAGAATACGCGCGGAAATCTGCAAGCACCATGTACGGGTCACCGTTATCAAGTAAGCTTTGCTTAATTGACACCAATGCTCCTGGTTTACCTGGCGTAAAGTAATCGGTCTCTAACCAATCTAGCACAGCTTTAATTTCAGGATCTTTATAGTAGTAGTCATGTGGGTTATAGCCATTCGCTTTAAGCTCATTCACTTCTTCTACCGTAAGACCGAAGATAAAGATGTTGTCATCGCCCACTTCCTCAGCAATTTCAACGTTTGCACCATCAAGTGTACCAATAGTGACCGCACCGTTTAGCGCAAGCTTCATATTACCCGTACCTGATGCCTCTTTACCTGCCGTACTGATCTGCTCAGACACGTCCGCCGCAGGGATCATCTTTTCAGCTAGCGACACGCGGTAGTTTGGTAAGAATGCCACTTTAATCTTGTTATTTACACGCGGGTCATTGTTGATCTTATCCGCTACTTTGTTAATCGCGTAGATAATATCTTTCGCAAGCTTGTAGCCCGGTGCCGCTTTTGCACCAAACACAAATACACGCGGGTGCATATCGTAATCAGGGTTTTCTAGAATACGGCGGTACAACGCCATAATGTTCAGAAGCGCTAAGTGTTGACGCTTATACTCGTGCAAACGCTTAATCTGAACATCGAAAATGGCGTTAACGTCTACTTCAATATCAAGTGACTTGCGAATTTCCTCTGCTAGCAACTCTTTGTTCTCAAGCTTCACTTTCATGAACTGCTTCTGGAACGTCTTATTGCTTGCAAATTTAGCCAACCCTTGCAGTTTGTCTAAGTCGCGCGGCCAGTCTTCACCAATCTTTTTATCGATTAGCTTAGACAGCGCTGGGTTACACGCTTTCAACCAGCGGCGTGGCGTAATACCGTTGGTTACGTTAGTTAGCTTACCTGGATATAGTTCATCGAACTCTGGGAACAGAGACGACTTAACAAGACGAGAGTGCATTTCTGCCACGCCATTAACTGCGAATGAGCCGATTACCGACAGGTGGCCCATACGAACCATCTTCTCGTTACCTTCTTCAATGATTGAAAGCTTAGCTTTCATGGCATTGTCGCCAGGCCACTTCTTATCAACCTCTGCCATAAAGCGGTGGTTAATTTCATAAATGATTTCTAGATGACGAGGAAGGATCTTCTCAATCATGCGAGCAGGCCACTTTTCAAGGGCCTCTGGTAGCAAGGTGTGGTTGGTATAGGCAAATACTTTTGTACAAATCCCCCACGCTTCATCCCAGCCAAGCTCTGCGCGGTCAACAAGAATACGCATTAGCTCTGGTATAGAAATAGCTGGGTGCGTGTCGTTTAGCTGTATAACAACCTGATCGGCGAAACGGCTCCAATCGTCACCATGCGCACGCTTGTAACGACGTATAATATCTTTAAGCGAGCACGAGCAGAAGAAATACTGCTGAATAAGACGCAGCTCTTTACCCGCTTCGGTCTCATCGTTTGGATAAAGTACTTTCGAAATGGTTTCTGCCTGTACGTTTTCACGCTGTGCATCAACGTAGCCACCTGCATTAAATACATCCCAGTTAAAGTAGTCAGACGCTTCTGACTGCCACAAACGCAATACGTTTACGGTTTTACCTTCATAGCCTACTACCGGAATATCCCACGGCACACCTTTTACGATTGAACCTGGGTGCCACTCTTTAAGAACGCGTCCGTTGTCGCCGTATTTCGTTTCTACGTAACCGTAAAGAGATACTTCCTGAATAGATTCTGGACGGCAAATTTCCCAAGGGTTGCCGTAGTCACGCCAGCTGTCTGGACGCTCGATTTGCGCACCGCTTTTAATTTCTTGACGAAACAAACCGTGCTCGTAATGAATACCATAACCTATTGCAGGTAATTCCATTGTCGCTAGCGAGTCGATGAAGCAAGCCGCTAGTCGGCCAAGGCCACCATTACCTAACGCCATATCAGGCTCTTCTTCAAGAATGTCTGAAATTTCAACACCTAGCTCTTTCAACGCGCCACTAGCTACATCGAATAAGCCAAAGTTTTGCAGATTGTTTGAAAGCAAACGGCCCATTAGGAATTCAGCAGAGAAGTAATGAACGGCGCGGGTGTCGTTCAGGTAATGACTTTTCTGGGTTTTGCGCAGCCCTTCAAGTACTTGTTCTTGAATTGCAGCACACGTTGCTTTCCACCAAGCGTGATTGTTTGCTTTGTTTTCGTCGGTGCCTAGCGTGCAGTGTAAGTGTTTAATAACTGCTGCTTTGAATGCAGCCTTATCGATCACTGGAGAGGGTTGCGTCTTGGTCGCTTTTGCGTTCATTTTGCGTCTCACTCTTAAGTAGAAGCGGTGTTTACACACCGAAAGCGTAATTTAATTACAGAATAACTTCATAATATGACAGCAATAT
The DNA here is from genome assembly GCF_057552975.1 of Alteromonas sp. 5NW40-0090. NCBI lineage: Bacteria > Pseudomonadati > Pseudomonadota > Gammaproteobacteria > Alteromonadales > Alteromonadaceae > Alteromonas > Alteromonas sp. 5NW40-0090. The sequence goes on along the minus strand of NZ_BAAJLT010000003.1, from coordinate 40,583 downwards.
AGCAGCGCTTAAACGATTATGTTGTAATAATTTTGTTAAAATAACAAAAAATCGCATGAATTCGTATGCATTCATGCGATTTTTAACATTCTTATTACAAAATCAATTTTAAAACGGTTTGTTTTTGTACTTACTTGATGATTTTTCCGACTAAGGCTTCGGCTTCAGCAATTAAATCCTGTAAGTGGCTTTCACCGTTAAAGCTTTCCGCATAGATTTTATAAATCTGTTCGGTGCCAGAGGGACGCGCTGCGAACCAGCCATTTTCTGTCGAAACTTTAACGCCACCAATTGCCGCGTTATTACCAGGCGCATGGGTTTGAACGGCAGTGATAGGCTCGCCCGCCAACGTATCGCTAGTGACTACAGATGCATCCATTGCCGAAAGCTTTTGCTTTTGTTCAAGGGTTGCTGCTACGTCAACACGGCTGTATACCGGCGCTGCAAATTTTTCCGTTAGCGCTTTGTAGTGCTCACCAGGATCTTTGCCCGTAACCGCTAAAATTTCTGCAGCTAGCAAACAAAGAATAAAGCCATCTTTATCTGTCGCCCAGGTGCTGCCGTTGCGCTCTAGAAAGATACCACCCGCGCTTTCTTCACCCGCAAAACCAATTGTACTGTTTGATAAACCGTCAACAAACCATTTAAAGCCAACTGGCATTTCAGCAAGCGGCTTACCGAGGCTATTCGCTACGCGGTCAATCATGCTGCTAGATACGAGTGTCTTACCAATATTTAATTCACTAGGCCATTCTGGACGGTGGGTATATAGATAGTTGATCGCCACAGCCAAATAATGGTTAGGGTTCATTAAGCCTGCACTTTTGCACACAATACCATGACGATCGAAGTCAGGATCATTGCCCCACGCTAAGTCAAAGTTATCTTTCAGCTCGATAAGCCCTGCCATTGCATAGGCAGACGAACAATCCATGCGAAGCTTGCCGTCTTTGTCGCGGCGCATAAAACCAAACTGTGGGTCAACAGCGTCATTAACTACTGTGATGTCTAACCCGTATTTTTCAGAAATACGCGACCAATATCCAACGCCGGCACCACCTAATGGGTCAGTACCTAACTTCAAGTTAGCTTTTGCAATCGCTTCCATGTCGATAACGTTTGCAAGGTCTTCAATGTAAGGTTCCATAAAGTCTTCTTCACGAACCAATTTGCGCTCGGTGGCCTGGCGAATGTCAATACGCTGAACATCTTTGTTGCCGTCAGCAATTAATTCATTTGCACGTTCTTGAATTTGTTTGGTTACGTCACTGTCGGCAGGGCCACCGTGCGGCGGATTGTACTTAAATCCACCGTCTGAAGGAGGGTTATGAGAAGGCGTAATAACAATACCGTCGGCTTTGTCTGTGTTGCCAGCACGATTATAACGAATGATAGTGCGGGAAATGACAGGCGTTGGCGTATAGCCCATGCTTTCATTATCTGAACGTTGCACCACAACATCGACGCCGTTGGCACATAAAACTTCTATGGCAGTGATCATGGCCGGTTCAGATAACGCGTGGGTATCTTTACCAACATATAACGGGCCGTCGATACTTTCCTGCTTGCGGTATTCTACCAAAGCTTGGCAAATTGCACTGATGTGAGTGTCAGTAAAGGTAGCGTTCGACGCAGTACCTCGGTGACCAGAAGTACCGAAAGAAACCGCTTGGCCCGGGTCATTCATATCCGGTTTGTAGCTGTAATACTGGCTCACTAACTGGGGTACGTTAATGAGTTGCTCTTTTGCTGCATGCTCTCCAGCCTGCGGATGTAATGCCATGAAAAAAATCCTTATTTAGAAGTTTCGTTATTCTGTTACTTGGCTTGCTATTTACCTTCTGAAGAGAAACGCGCGACGACGGTTTCAATTACGTCAGGCTGATAACCTAGGTTACGCAAAACTTGTTCCAGCATGTTCGTTTTCTTAGCAGTGTTGTTGTTTGTTACCACCCAGAACGGGCTGTCTGGAATAGCTTTCGGGTTAGTACTGCTGCCGTTCTCAAGCAATGCTGCTTTGCTCTTCGCAAAGTACGTACGGTTCTTACCTTTTATGCTTTCAACACTGGCAAAGTTTTCTGCATTAAGCTTGTGCGCTGCACTTAAAACAAACAAGAATTGATCAACCCGTTTAGTAAAGGTGCTTAATGCATCTTTTGAAACGGCATCCAAAATGTCTCGTTTGGTGTGGGCTTCGCTAGCTGGCGGTGTATCCGCATCTACCGACGCTTTTTTCGTTGTTTTCGCATTGTTAGTTGCGTTCGCTGTACTCTTAGCAGGCGCCCTGGCTTGCGTTTTCTTTGTTGCAGTTTTTACAGAGGCGCTAGTCCCTTTAGTTGCCGTGCGTGATACAGGCACTTTTGCCGCTGTCTTTGATGCCGCTTCAGTATTTACCTCAGTAGCTGGCTGGCTTACAACTTCGGTAACGTCTGCACTTTTTGATTCACTTGTTTTTGCAGACGTTGATGAGCTAGCAATAGGTGCAATACCTTGTGACACAGCACCGTCTTCAGGTAAAAGTAAACGTCTTAAAATTTGTGATGCACTCTCACCAATATGCTTAGTCTGGCTGGCGATGAAGGCATATAAATCGTCATCTATTTCAATGCTTTTCATAACTACTTCCTTTTTAAGAGGCACCATTATAGACAACACAGTTAAACTACGCAGCACTTAATAACAGATGTTTTAAGGATTCGTGAATATTAAGTTGTGAACTGACCTATTACATACCAAGGTATAAATTTTAAAAGGTATAAGAATAGAAAGCTTTACGCTATCGTTGCTACTATTATGAAAGCAACATTCGTTATTTAAACGACGAGTGTGACAGAGTATTTTTAAAGAAAAGTGACACACCTATGCGCCAAGATATTAATCAAGTTCAGCAAGCCCTAAGCAAAAAGATTATTGGTAAGGAGCACCAGCTGAAACTTGCCATTACCTGTTTGCTGGCCAACGGTCACTTATTGATTGAAGATTTACCAGGAATGGGTAAAACCACCCTTTCTCATGCGCTTTCACAAGTTTTTGGTCTTCAATATGCGCGTATTCAATTTACCTCAGACCTGCTTCCTTCCGACATGTTAGGCGTTAATATTTTCCATACTCACGAGCGCGACGAAGAAAAGCGTTTTACGTTTAGGCACGGCCCGATTTTTAGCCAAGTCGTATTAGCTGACGAGTTAAATAGAGCAAGCCCAAAAACACAGAGCGCTCTGTTAGAAGCTATGGAGGAACGTCAGGTAAGTATTGACGGTGTTACTCATGCGCTGCCCACGCCGTTTTTCGTCATTGCAACGCAAAACCCTAGCTATCAATCGGGCACTTATCCGTTACCAGAATCGCAGTTAGATCGTTTCTTCATGCGTATTTCATTAGGGTATCCGGCGTGGGAAGCAGAAAAGGCGATGCTCATGCAGCAGGATGCGTCAGCGCCTCTTACCCAGATTTTAGATGCTGCTAGTCTAAACAAAATGCAAAATGAGGTGGCTGCCATCCACACTAGCGACACCATTCTTCATTATATATTGCGATTAGTGAGTGAAAGCAGACAGAGCAATGAGTTTCCTAACCCGCTTTCCCCACGCGCCAGTCGCGCATTACTTCAGGGCGCAAAAGCATGGGCATACGTTTCTGGCAAAGATTATGTTACGCCTGAAGACGTGCAGGCCGTCTTCATAGCGATTACCGCTCACAGGCTAACATTGTCTACCCATCAAATGGCTCATGGACAGTCTAATCACGCCTTTGATGGGGAAAAACTAAGCCAAAAATTACTCGATAGCATTGACCCTCTGGCGGCTTAATATTAACGGGCTCCTGGAGTGCTAAACGTGCGTAAAGTGCCAACGTTATTTACGAAATACTTTCAGCGTAGACTATCCACATGGTTAGATAAACGTGTACCGGCGTCGCAAGAGCACCATCTTAATTTAAACAGTATTTTTATATTACCAAGTGGGTTTGGCTGGTCTTTCATCATTTTGTCGCTGTGCTTATTCTTACTTGGTACTAACTATCAAAACAACTTGATGTTACTGCTAAGCTATTTGTGTTTAAGCATTATGCTGCTAACACTTTTTTATACGCATCAAAACTTTGCGCGCTTAGCGCTTAAAGCCCTCCCCCCTACTTCGTTTCACTGTAACCAAAATGGTGAAATTCAACTTCAGGTTATTCCCCATGTGAACGCACAGAGTAAATGCTGCAACGGAACCCTATTCATAAAATGGCTAACTGTTGTACGCCACTCAGATACTCAACTTGAGTATTTACGCAATGGGCGTCACGCTAGTCCACCACAGCAAAGCTATAGCTTTTCATTAATCGGCAATTCAAAAAGAGAACAAAGCCAAACACTCAACGTCCCACTTCAAATATCTCGAAGAGGTCAATTTACCTTAGGCAGAATGACCATCGCCTGTGATTTTCCGCTAGGGCTTTACAAATGCTGGACACACCTCGACTTCGACCAGCAAGTAGTTGTCTATGCCAAGCCTCAGGAAGGACCGATTACTATCGATAAACTTCCCAACGCAGACGAACCTGACAGTGTAAGTGAAATAATAGACCCAACCAGTAATGAAGATTTTTACGCGTTAAACGATTATGAAATTGGACAGCCACTTAATCGCGTTTCCTGGAAGCATGTGGCTAAAAATGGAAACTGGGTCTCGAAATCTTTCACGTCGTTGCAGAGCGACAGCTTCGTGCTTTCAGTACCTTCAAGCGAGGACGTGGAAACCGCGGTTTCAGCGCTAACCCAGGCCACAATATCTTGGACAAGTACAAATCGGGTGTTTGGAATACAATACAAGGGGTTGAATATTGCGCCTGCTCAGGGCGCCAAGCATATGGGTGAATGTCTTAGTGCTCTGGCTTGTTTTAACGACTCCCCCACGCTCAATTCTGTCCCCTCTAGCAAGCCAGTATCAATATCGTCAATACAGAAGAAGACTGGGGCCTAATAACATGAACAGTGTCTTACTCAGTCGCGCTTCACAATTCACTATTTTCAGAAGCGTTTTAGGCCAACCAAACTCTGTGGCAGTGCTGATACTATGCGCTGCATTTTCGCTTATTCTCTTTACGTTAACCGCGACATTAATGATATGGGTACTGATGTTAGGTGGATGTGCCGTTATTGTCAGAATTGCAGGCCTTAGCACTCTGCATAACTTACCCACATTACGCACGGTTAACTTGCTTGCTGTACTTGCGGTGTTTGCCTTGTCTTGGTTCGGCTTATCCATCGGCCTTCTTGATAGCATGATCAATTTATTGACGGTAGCCTGCGCACTTAAAATTATGCTAGTGGAAAAGAAACGAGATTTTCATCTGCTTATATGCACGTGTTTATTTTTGATTGGCTGTGGCTTTATTTCCTCGCTTAGCGTATTTGCATGGGTAGGCTATACCGGTATATTAGCGCTACTTTTAATCGCCACGGCGCTTTACCATGGAGCAAAAGTGCCCATTGCGAACAGCGTCAAGTTCGTTGCCGTACTTATTGGTCAAGCAATTCCTATTGCTCTGCTGTTATTTTTATTATTACCCCAACTCCCACCGCTATGGCAAATGCCTACATCGAAATCAACAGAAACGGGGCTTTCCGATACAGTAACACCAGGTGATATTGCGTCGCTTGCCAGTTCTTCTGATTTGGCCTTTAGCGCTACATTTAAGAACACCAATGAAGTCCCTGAAGCACAGAATAGATACTGGCGGGCCATGACCCTTGAACATTTCGACGGAAAAACCTGGTCTATAAGCGAGAAGCGCAAGCAGGCTGAACAACAGTTGGCATTCATCGGGAAGCCAGCGCCTTTGTCGGTTATAGCGGAAAAAGACTCGCCCGCAGTAACGAATTACGAACTGATTGTTGAGCCCACACAGCAAACATGGCTATTTGCTTTAGCCCCCTCTTTCCCAAACAACCGCGAAAACAGCATTTTTGTGAGAAGCCTGTTTGATTATACCATACGTGCAAATACCCCTATCTCAAGCAAAAAAGCGTTTTATTTGAGCTATGTGCCAAACGCACAAGTTACCAATGGAATAGGGAACTTCGAAACGCAACTCAATCTACAAGTTTCAACAAACGGTAACGCCGAAGCGAGGGCGTGGGGACAGTCACTAGCGAAGCAATATGCTAACCCAGATGAGCGAGTACAAGCAGTTATGCGTGAATTCCGTCAAGGTGGGTTTCGTTATACTTTGTCTCCTAACGCCATGCCTGTAAACCCTATTGATAGTTTCTTATTCGAGCAACGGGCAGGTTTTTGCGCGCATTATGCCGGTGCTATGGTATACGTGCTTCGTGCTGCAGGCGTGCCGGCAAGAATGGTGACCGGATATCAAGGCGGAAGTGAGCTAAGTGAAAACGTGCTTCAAGTAAGACAGTACGATGCCCACGCATGGGTAGAGGCGTTGATTGACGGCGTGTGGGTACGTTTCGACCCTACAAGTATGGTGGCCCCGTCCCGTTTAACCTTTGGACTTGAACGGGCATTAGAAGAGCTAGGGGAGTCACGTCAAACTACCATTTTGCGCGATATTGGTAATTCTGCTTTATTTGCTACCTTACAAGGTTGGTTACAGCAACTTGACTATTCTTGGAGCAAATGGGTACTGGGTTTTGACAATGCGGCGCAAACCAACATGCTTGAAGAGCTACTAGGTGCACTAACACCACAGAAAATGCGCATTGTATTCTTGTCTGCCATCGGGCTTATTGGGCTCATATTAGCAATGTACTTCTTACCTAAAAAAGAAAAAGTGCGCCTTTCCCCTTCTCATCGCATTTTGCTGAAGGCGGTTATGCGCGTTGAAACCCAAACAGGAATAAAAAGAAAAAATAAAACCTTATCCAATTATTTTCAAGAAGTTAGCATCTTATTAACCCCTCATGCCGCCAAGGCATTTGAACAACTATGTAAGCAATTTGAACATGAAACTTACAGTCAGCAGCAAACTCCCAGTAACACGGCGGTGATGAAACGCCAGCTCAAAACGCTTAAACAAGCGCTAAAATGAAAAGCATTTAAAAACGAAATACACTGCGACTGAACGGGCATTTTTAGTTGCACCTTAAACATTCATTCTCCCCCCGTTATAGTGCAAACAAATGAGGTGGCACTCGAATTTAACTTTTCACCCCACCCAAAGATACTTACTAAAACGTTGTTTTATAAACCAATTTATATATTTATTTACGTTTTTTAGCCATTGGCACTGTTCTGGCTTTATATCGGTTGATAGTTAAAGTTCGGGGCACGGGTTTAAATACACGGTACTTGCGGACAGTGTGCGAAGGCGTACACGTTATCAGAGGTAAATCTGTTAGCTATTAACAATACATAAGTTTCGGACAAAGGCGTCCCCAGTTCTTTCTAACGAGAGCGCTGCGGACGCCTTTTTTTGATCTAACAGAACACATGTAAATAGCTAACTCCCGATATAAAACTGGCAATTTATTAATAACGACAACGTGAGGTGAAACCATGGCTTATCTTCTCCCCGCTGAGTTTGCAACCAAAATGGTAGACGCAGGCGAAGCAAAGATTTATATGTCAACTCGAGATACCCTAATCCGCGCTTACATGGCGGGTGCAATCTTGGCGTTAGCTGCCGTTTTCGCAGTGACAATTGCCGTCCAAACTGGGGTGTTTCTGCTCGGGGCAGTGCTGTTCCCTGTAGGCTTTTGTATGCTCTACCTTATGGGATTTGACCTGTTAACCGGCGTATTTGTGCTTACACCGTTAGCATGGCTTGCACAACGCCCAGGAGTTACACCTAAACAAATTCTGCGAAACTGGGGCCTGGTATTCTTAGGTAACTTTGGCGGCGCATTAACCGTAGCCTTCATGATGTCGTTTATCTTTACTATGGGCTATAACGTAGATGGCGGCGCGATTGCTACGAAGGTCGCCAGCATTGGTGAAGCGCGCACATTAGGCTATGCAGAACACGGTGCTGCCGGTTGGATTACCATATTTATTCGCGGCATGCTATGTAACTGGATGGTGTCATTGGGCGTAGTAGGCGCAATGATCTCAACTCACGTAAGCGGCAAAGTACTTGCTATGTGGATGCCCATTATGCTGTTCTTCTTCATGGGCTTTGAACACTCAGTAGTAAACATGTTCCTTTTCCCATTTGGTCTGATTATGGGCGGTGACTTCTCTGTTATGGATTATTTCATCTGGAATGAAATTCCAACAGCATTAGGGAATCTGGTAGGCGGTTTAGCATTTACTGGACTTACCCTTTATACCACTCACGTTAAGACGCTACCTAAACGCACTATCCCTGTCGATAAAGCAGCGGCATCTCAAACGCTCCCCATCTAATCAGGGCTTCTAATATAGTGCCATCACGACGCAAACCATAAAGGTACGTTGTGGTGGCACTGTCCTTCCCTTCGCATGAAAGTAAATATTTGAGTCGATGTCGTATAAGTAGATAGAAGCAACGAAATATGAACCAGCAAGCAGCGCTAAATACGCTAATCGATCCGCTACCTTGCAAAGTGTGGACAAGTGCTTTTTCCACTCGCGGGGTTAAAGAGATAAATCAAGATGCCTATGCTTACCATATTGCTTCCAACGAACTAAACCCAAGTCATGTTTTTGTTATCGCTGACGGTGTCAGTAGTAGTGCTGTAAGTCAGGTTGCTAGTGATTTTGCTACCAGTGAATTTGTTAAGCTTTTTAATATCGCGCCTGAGCAGTGGTCGATAAAAACGCGAGCCGAAGCCATTATTAAAGAATTGAATGCAAGGCTTTATACCCGAACGCAGAGAAGCGCTTTTTGCTACACCCCAGAGAAAGGGTATGTCTGTACGCTTTCAGTCGCTATTTTAACGGGTAATCACCTAGACGTGTTTCACGTGGGAGATTGCCAAGTCCAGCTTGTTTCTGACAACGCAACAAGCCCTGCTTTACTTACACGTCCCCATCGTCACGTCTCTGATAGTGAACCTTCGCAAACGTATCTTTCCAACGCATTAGGCGTAAAAGCGAATATCGATATTGACCACACATCACACACCTTAAGCGCTTCAAGTACTATTGCGATAAGTACTGATGGTGTTCATGAATTTGTTTCGCTGCCTGGCATACTTAACAAAATCAATAGCGCAGAAACACTCTCTGAAAACCAATCTGCTTTGGTGGTGCATGAGGCGTTTAACCAGGGAAGTGATGACAACCTCACTCTACTGCTTATTAAGTATCAAATCGGTAATGAAAGTGGGAGTAATGATAGTGAACCCCACGTTCATCTTTGTAAGCCTGCTTTCAAAGAACTAGAGACTGGCGATGAAATTGACGGCATCACACTAGAGCGACAGCTCTATAGCTCTGCCCGTAGTCATGTTTTTATTGCCTCGCTTCAAGCTCACAAAGGTACACATGAACAACACCCTGTGGTGGTTAAAACCCCCTCAACCGACTTTAGCCAGTCACCAGAAATGCTTAACGGTTTTTTGATAGAAAGTTGGTTTGCAAGGCGAGTTAACTCAACGCATGTTGTTAAAAGCCCCACGTATTTAAATTTAGGGCTCAAACACAGACCTACAGCGTTTTACAGCATTAGTGACTATGTAAAAGGTCAAACATTGTCACAATGGTCTTTTGATAACCCCACACCATCATTGGAGCAAATTAGGGATATCATTGAGCAGGTTGGGAAAGGCTTACAAGCAATGCACCGTCAGGGCATTCTTCACAGAGATATACGCCCCGAGAATATAATGATTAATGAACAGGGGCACTGCACTATTATTGACCTTGGTTCGGCGGCCTTAGCCGATGCGCCTAGCCTTTATAGCAGTGCGCCAATTCCCGGCGCGGCCCTTTTTGCCGCACCTGAATACTTTTTAGGGAATATAGGCACAGAGCGCTCAGATCTATTCTCTCTAGCCGTACTCACCTACTATCTTCTTTGCGGGCGTTATCCGTATCATTCAAAACTCGCTCACTGTCGCACTTTTGCCGAACAGAAAAAACTAAAATATGAAACGGCGTTAGATCCAAAACGCCCAATACCAACCTGGGTTGATAGTGCCCTAAAACGCGCTTTACATGTTAACCCTGATAAACGCTATTCAACACTATCCGAATTCCTCTATTCGCTTCGCTATCCAAATCCAACTCAACACACGGCCTACGAGCCTTTAGTAAAGCGCCACCCTCTTTTTGTTTACAAGGTGCTGATACTGGCACTTATTCTTAGCAATCTAGCTACGCTCATTTTGTTTAACTAACCCTTTAAGGAAATACAAATGATTACATCGAGAACCCAAGTTACCGACATGATCCAGTCAGCCAAGATTTTAAAAGGCATAAAGTGGAGCCAGATAGCCGAAGTTGTTGGTCAGTCAAAAGAATGGAGTACAGCAGCTTGCTTAGGACAAATGGCCATGACAAAGCAGCAAGCTGAATCTGTAGGTGAGTTACTTGAGCTTACCGACGAAGCTATTGCTTGGCTTCAAATAGTGCCTTACAAAGGCTCGTTACCCACAGAAGTCCCTACCGACCCGCTTATTTACCGCTGGTATGAATTGGTGAGTGTGTATGGCACTACATTAAAGGAGTTAATTCATGAAGAGTTTGGCGACGGCATCATGAGTGCAATTGATTTTTCTATGGATTTACAGCGCGAAAACGATCCTAAAGGCGACCGTGTAAGCGTAGTTATGTCAGGGAAGTTTCTGCCATATAAGATGTACTAAACGTATTTCAAGACGGGACAATCAAAATAAAAAAAGCCGGTCATGCGACCGGCTTTTTAGTATTTCTTGAAGCGTAAGCTAACCCAAGGTCAGCTTACGTTCGCAAAGGCTAATTACTTGGCTGCTTTACGCGCTTTCGCTTCTTCAATTACTTTGTCAGCTACGTTCTGAGGACATGCTGAGTAGTGGCTGAATTCCATAGAGAACTGACCACGACCAGATGTAATAGTACGTAGGTGACCGATGTAACCAAACATCTCAGATAGAGGTACGTCAGCCTTGATGCGAACGCCAGTAGCGCCAGCTTCTTGGTCTTTAATCATACCACGACGACGGTTAAGGTCACCGATTACGTCACCCACGTTGTCTTCTGGGCTGAACACGTCAACTTTCATGATTGGCTCAAGAATCTGAGGACCAGCTTTTGGCATTGACTGACGGAATGCACCTTTCGCTGCGATTTCGAACGCGATTGCTGATGAGTCAACTGCGTGGAAACCACCGTCGAATAGTTCAACTTCAACGTCTAGTACTGGGTAGCCCGCTAGAGGACCTACTTCCATCATAGACTTAAAGCCTTTTTCGATAGCAGGGAAGAATTCTTTAGGTACATTACCACCAACAACGGTAGATACGAACTTAAAGCCAGAGTTAGTTTCGCCTGGCTTGATGCGGTAATCAATCTTACCGAACTGACCAGAACCACCAGACTGCTTCTTGTGCGTGTAGCTGTCTTCAACTGGTAGCGTGATAGTTTCACGGTATGCAACTTGAGGCTGACCAACTTCTAGCTCAACGCCGTAAGTACGCTTCAAGATGTCTACTTTGATATCTAGGTGAAGCTCACCCATACCTTTAAGGATGGTTTCGCCTGAATCTTCATCAGTTTCAACTTGGAAAGACGGGTCTTCTGCTACTAGTTTACCGATAGCGATAGACATCTTTTCGTTAGCGCCTTTGTCTTTTGGCTTAACAGCAATCGAGATTACTGGCTCAGGGAAGATCATTGGCTCTAGTGTACAAGGGTGCTTAGGATCACATAGCGTGTGACCAGTTTGAACGTTCTTCATACCAACAACAGCTAGGATGTCACCTGCTTGTGCTGAAGTAAGTTCAGTACGTTCATCAGCGTGCATCTCAACCATACGGCCGATACGCTCAGTTTTACCCGTTGCGCTGTTAAGAATAGTGTCGCCTTTGTTTAGCTTACCAGAGTAGATACGGATAAACGTAAGGGCACCGAAACGGTCGTCCATGATTTTGAACGCAAGTGCACGGAACGGCTCGTCAACAGATACTGTTGCAACTTCACCAGTAGGCTCACCCGTTTCTTCGTCAGTTAGATCTTGTGGATCAACTTCTGTTGGAGAAGGTAGGAAGTCTACAACCGCGTCAAGAACTAGCTGAATACCTTTGTTCTTAAATGCAGAACCACAGTATGTTGGGAAGAACGCTAGGTCACGAGTACCTTTACGGATACAACGCTTGATGTCTTCTAGAGACGGCTCTTCACCATCCATGTAAGCCATCATTAGGTCGTCATCTTGCTCAACAGCAGTTTCGATTAGTTGCTCACGGTACTCGTTAGCCTTATCAACCATATCTGCTGGGATATCTACAACTTCGTAGTTTTCAGGAAGACCTGAATCGTCCCAGATGTACGCTTTCATGTCTAGAAGGTTAACAACACCTTTAAACTCGTCTTCGATACCGATTGGAAGCGTCATTACTAGTGGGTTAGCAGCAAGTACTTTCTTAACTTGGCCAACTACACGGTAAAAGTCTGCACCCATACGGTCTAGTTTGTTTACGAAGATTACACGCGCAACTTCTGATTCGTTAGCATAACGCCAGTTAGTTTCTGACTGAGGCTCAACACCGCCAGAACCACAGAATACACCGATACCGCCGTCTAGTACTTTAAGTGAACGATATACTTCAACTGTAAAGTCAACGTGTCCCGGAGTATCGATGATGTTCATGCGATGATCTTTCCAGAAACAGGTTGTTGCCGCTGACTGGATGGTAATACCACGCTCAGCTTCCTGCTCCATGAAGTCAGTTGTTGATTCACCATCGTGAACCTCACCAGTTTTATGGATTTTACCAGTAAGCTTCAAGATACGTTCTGTTGTGGTAGTTTTACCCGCGTCTACGTGGGCGAAAATACCAATGTTTCTGTAATGAGATAAGTCTGACATTAGTTCACTTTCATTGGTTCAGAGTAAAAAAACGGCCGGATTATAAAGGATTTCTATACCAGATTTACACCTTTTTTAGCATAAACCTTAAATTCGTTTGCTAAAATCCGCGCCACCATTAATTCTTTTCTTTAAGTATCAACAACTTATTAATTAATGACACTTTTTTGAAAAATAACAAAATCACACCTCATCTTTTGAAGTGCGAACAATTGTTACTGTAACTTCATCTCTGTCGTGGTAGAGATGCCTAACCTTCACCGCAAATGCATCTTCCAAGGCATTTAATCGGCTTCTTAGCAACGTCATGGCTTCAACTACAGTTTCATAACGTTGTTTCATAGGTAACTTTAAATTGAATATTGCGTGCGTTGCCCAGTGCTTAACTAACCAATCGCCCATCAATTTAGCTACCCTATCGGGTTGCTCTATCATATCACATACCAGCAAATCTACACGACCAAATTGTGGTCTATATGTAAACCCGTCTGCCGCGTGATGTTCAACCAACCCCGTGCTCATCAAACTATCGGCTACAAGTCCATTGTCGATAGCTTCAACATACATTCCGCGCTTCACAAGCTGGTATGTCCAACCGCCCGGGCATGCACCGAGATCCACGGCACGTCCACCGCTTCGAAGTACTTTAGCTTGCTGTTTATCGCTCAGCATATTTACTAAAGCATCTTCTAGTTTAAGCGTGGAGCGACTGGGCGCGTCACTTGGGAACTTTAATCGGCAAATGCCCAAGTGATCGCTACTGGCATGACTGGGTAATGTATAGCCAATATGACAAATTTCAAATGACTCAAAGAAAATATGCAGTTTGGGTTTCCCCAGATTTTCCTTGGACGTAAGCCACCCCGCTTTTCTTAACGCTTGGCGAAGAGGAACCGTAAACTTTCGACAAAACTTTGCGAGGGTTTTACCTTCTTCTGTATCTGGGTACTCGACGTCTATGGCGCCAAAAATTGAAAATGGTTTTTCAACCTCTTTCAAAGCCTCGAGTACTTGCCCTACTCTGTCCTCTTTCTCTATATCGTTTAGCGTGGCAAAGACAGCCACCAGCTGACGAGGGAAGATACTGTCGTGAACAGCAAACTGAGTAATGGTTTGCGCTAACTGTGAGCCATCGTATAAATGATAAAGTACAAAGCCACTGTTCTTCTTCGACACTGGGTAGCCATAACATTGGGCTTCACCGTATCGAGATGTAAGTTCGTTAGCTGTATCGTTTTCATAACCAGGTCGGCAATACCCCAAAATACTGATGTTAGACATTACCTGCCCCCGGCGTGTGGTGAGTTGTGTTCTGCTCTTCTTTTTGTTGCTTGTTTAAATCATGACCTTTTGTCAGTCCAACCACTAACAACACCCACCCAGTAATAAAGAACATGCCTCCCAGAGGGGTTATCGGGCCAAACCATTTTATGCCGCTTATTCCTAGCGCGTATAAGCTTCCACTAAACAACACCGTACCGGTAACGAAACAAAACGCTACCCGATTAGCCCACGTCGATGAAACAACCCCTGACAATGCAGGTAAAAGCAGTAAGGCTAATGCGTGATACATTTGATAACGCACGCCAATTTCAAACGTGTTGAGCTGCTGTGCAGTTAACACGCTTTTTAAACCATGTGCGCCAAACGCACCTAGTACCACAGAAAGGCCCGCTAGCAATGCCCCAACAATAAGATAAGGTTTAGCAACGGTGGCAAACCTAAGTTTTTCAGTTTTCATTCAATTAGTCGTTCACTCTGATTTCTGAATAACCATTAATTATTCAAATTGGCTTCAATAAAAGACGCGGTAAGCGTGGCAGCTTCAGCAATATGTTCTTCCTGCGTTTTGCCGCTTGCTTTTCGAGGCTTAAAACTGTGATCACCGTCGTCTAGATAGGCGCATTCAATGTATGTAGATAATATACAGCGCTTTTTGTAATCCTCTACTTCGCTCTTTGTACCAAAGGTATCTCGTTCACCCTGAATAATAAGCAAAGGCTTTGACGTTGTTTGCAGATGTTCGGTTCGTGTTTTTTCTGGCTTACCAGGAGGGTGGAACGGATAGCCCAGCGCTATCGCGCCTTTTACATTGCTCACCGCTTCATACACCATGGTAGCCATACGCCCGCCCATCGACTTTCCACCAATAAACACAGGCAAGTTATGCAAGGCTTTGTTATCTTTGCTGCAGTTTTCAATGACCGCAGTAAAATGTGACATAAGTTTATCGGCTTTATCGGGAGGCCTACGCTTACCGGTAGCTTTTATGGTTTGCATATAGGGAAAGTTAAAAAGCACGGTTGATATGCCTTTAGCGACCAGGGCTTTCGCCATAGCTTGCATGAACTCATGTTCCTTTCCCGCACCAGCCCCGTGGCCCAATATCAAGCACGCAATAGGCTTATCGGCTTCATGCAATTCAATGTCAAAACTAGGCTGTTCAGTAATGGTGTTCGATGTACTCATATTACAGTAAGTCCTCTTGTTCTGCTTCAACCAGGGCTAAGATCCAGTCTCTAAATGCAGCTATTTTACCTAACTCAGCCTGTGATTCTTCACACACGAGATAAAACGCATCGCGACTCTCTACTCTTTCTTCAAACGGCATGACTAGCCTACCCGCCTCAATTTCTGGTCTTGCAAGTACCGTGTTGCCCAATGCAATACCTTGACCGAGTGCGGCTGCCTGTAAAACTAGCATGGAGTGACTGAAAACCGGCCCTTGATTAACGTTTACACCAACCACACCTACGTGCTTCAACCAGTTTTTCCATGCAGTACGGCTTAAGTCGTGAAGCAACACGTGGTGCCGTAAGTCAGACAGGCTGGATAAAGGTTTGGGACCTTGAAAAAGCATTGGAGAGCAAAGCGGAGTTAGAAACTCTCGATGTAGCTGGTCGGCCTGTAGGCCTGCCCAACGACCTTTACCGTAATATATTGCTACGTCCACATCGTCTTCTAAGAAGCCTTCATCGAAATCTACGGCTTTTATGCGTACGTCGATGTCTGGGTGCGCCAAACTAAACTTATGAATACGGGGCACCAGCCATTGGCTCGCAAAGCTGGGCGGCATCGCTACAGTGATAGCACCTTTACTGCCCTTCGCAAGAAGCCTTTCTGTCGCGTCTTGTAAGTTTTTGAAGATATCTTTTAGCTCAAGAAAATAAGCTTGCCCTTCTTCGGTTAGAAGCAGTGTTCTATTTCTTCGAAGAAATAACTTCATCGATAAGAAATCTTCAAGCGCTTTTATTTGATGACTTACTGCTGCTTGAGTAACAAACAGCTCGTCAGCAGCCTTAGTGAAGCTCAAATGACGTGCTGCCGCTTCAAACGATTTCAGGGCATTAAGAGGGGGTAAACGTCGATGCATATATCGTTTTTAATCCAGTGTGACCGAAGCATGACAAATTCATTAGTTTTTCTAATGACAACCCATACTTTTACTCGTTTTATTTTTCACCACCCGCTGATTATAATTCATCCGAAATTAAGAAAGAGTATTTAATTTCAGTACATTATGATGACTGAATGTTAAACATTTTAACATTCACCAACAATTTATTAATTATTTTTATTAGGTGTGAAAATGAAAAAATTACTTTTAGCTAGCGTTTCTGTAATGGCTTTCGCAAGCGCTGCAGCAAATGCTAACGCACAACCAGAAAAGATCAATCTACAATCGTTAATCAACACTGCAATGACAAGCGTAAAAATGGCTGAAGTATTGCCAGAAAACGACGCGCATATTGTTGTTAAAAAGCAATCAAAGGCGATTTTGGCTGAAGAGATCCAAGTTCAGCTTCACAAAAACTTACTAGCAATGACAAAAGGTGAAGAGCGCGTAAACGTTTCTGAAGCGGAATAAGCTACTCACACACCTGATACGCATGCCGGTGCTTGCACCGGCATACGCCATCAACACCTGCTTAAGTATTACTGGTATCTAACGCGTCAAAACCTTTCACTAACTCGTCTAACGCTTTCATTTGTTGTAAATAAGGCTCTAGCTTCGCCAACGGCAGTGCACAAGGCCCGTCGCATAGTGCTTCATCAGGATTTGGATGAGCTTCAATAAACAAGCCCGCTAAACCTAGCGCCATACCGCTTCTTGCTAGCTGTGCCGCTTGAGCACGGCGACCATCGGCAGACGTAGCACGGCCACCCGGCATCTGAAGTGCGTGCGTTGCATCGAATATTACCGGGGCATATTCTTTCATAGCGTCCATACCCAGCATATCTACAACTAGGTTGTTGTAGCCAAAGCAGCTGCCACGCTCACAAAGGATCACCCTATCATTACCCGCTTCACCTAGTTTTCCTATGATGTGACGCATTTCGTGTGGTGCTAAAAACTGAGGTTTTTTAACGTTTATTACGCTACCTGTTTTAGCCATGGCAACAACAAGGTCGGTCTGACGTGCTAAAAAGGCAGGTAACTGAATAACATCAACCACTTCTGCCACAGGCGCTGCTTGGTGCGGTTCGTGCACATCAGTGATAAGCGGAACGTTAAAGGTCGACTTAATTTCTTCAAAAATACGCAACCCTTCTTCCATGCCAGGCCCACGGTAAGAAGTCACTGATGAACGGTTCGCTTTATCAAACGAAGCTTTAAAAACGTACGGAACATTTAGCTTTTGCGTTACTTCAACGTAGTGTTCGGCAATACGCATAGCAAGGTCGCGAGACTCTAGAACGTTCATGCCGCCGAACAGTACGAAAGGTAAATGGTTGGCAACCTCGACGTTACCTACATTAATAATCTGTTTAGATTCAGACATTATTTATTTCCAATTAAATCTTAAAAAAGAGGTTGTTTAGTTACAGCAACCATAGCTGTTGCCAATAGGACCGCCAGTGCGGCGACGAAGAAGCCCCACTTGCTTAGCTTTGTCTTAGCTTTTTTAAGCGCAAACAGTCCAAACACGATATACAACACTACACCAATAACTTTAAATGTGAGCCATGCATTAACAAAAGGATATTGAGACAAAATAATGCACAGCCAGATTGCGCTGGCTAATAGTACGGTATCAATGATATGAGGGAGAATTTTAACCCATTTTTTGCTAAGGGCTGTAGCGTCGAATTGGCTCCATATAAAACGAAAGACAAAAAATAGAATACTTAAGCCTACCGCCGTTAAATGTAGGTGTTTTGCCATCATGTACATAATGTGTTCCTGTTCTTATTAGATAGTGAAACTGCCGCTGACTACTTTAACACATGTGTTATTAGACCTATTGAGTTTTACTTAGTAGCAAAACTCGACAGATTCAGAATACGAGTAGCAGACTAAAAAAAACAGGCGCATGTAGCACCTGCCTTCACTTTAATTATGACGCCTGTTTAGAGGCTGTTATTGTAACGTATTACAGTACGTAAATAACGGAGAAATAAATCATTATGCGTCAGGGAATTGAGCTTGAATTGCCATAAAGGCCGGAAGGTCATTTAGCATACATTGAACTAAATAAGGGTCGAAGTGCTTGCCACTTTCCTCTTTCAATACGGCTTCAACCTTATCAATTGTCCACGCTGGCTTATACGGCCTTGCGTTTAACAGTGCATCAAACACATCAACTAACGTGGCAATACGGCTTTTTATATCAATTTCTTCGCCTTTAAGCCCGTCTGGATATCCCTTTCCATCCCAGCGTTCGTGATGCTGCTTTGCTAACATTGCTGCAAGTTGGATAGTGGGCCGGCTTGAATCTCGCAAAATCTGGTAACCAAATTCAGCATGCTGACGTATTTTAAATACTTCCTCTTCGGTTAACGGCGTCGTTTTGTGCAAAATAGATTTAGGCACTATAGACGTCCCAATATCATGGAGTGGCACGGCAAGGCGTAATGCGTGGATGTCTTGCTCGTTCAGCCCAACCTTTTCTGCCAACAGTTGCGCCATTTCAACCATTCTTGTGAGGTTATTTGACGCATTTGACTCATGCTCTAACGCTCGACCTAAACGCTCAATTATTTCTTTCTGCGTCGCTTCAACATCAACGGTTTTAAGTACATTGTCAAAAGCAAGCTGAACACTGTCTGAAAAGCGTTTTACCAGATGACGATCACTTTCCCCTATTCGCCTTGGTAATCCTGACAAGTACAAGAGTGCGCCATTGTGACTTTTACTGTTGCAATAAGCCACAACGTGATCTTCTGCATAAACAATTTGCTTATCGCGCATGGCCCTTGCGCACAGGGCATATTCTTGTGCGCTAATCGCGTCTTTTAAAGGCACCCCTTCCTTACTGGCGTACTCACCGTTGCCAGCAAAAACATATAGTTCGTCGTCACCCAGTTTGGTGTTGCTGGTATTAATAGTACGCGATGTGGTTGCCACCGCTGTAGTAATGTAGGCTGCATCCTTTGAACAGCCCAGAATAGACGCCAGCTGTTGAATGATGCCCTGCATAAATTTTTCGAGGGAACGGGAAGAAAATAAATCTACAGACGCATCTATAATTTTTTCAAGGCCGCGTCTATTTTCTTCGATAACGATAATATCTCGATATGAGCGGAGCGCTGCAATGATAACAGTAAAAAGTTTTTGCGCGGTCAGTTCGGTTTTCGACTTGTAGTCGTTGATGTCGTAATTAATGATGACATCTTTTTCTGGGGCTTGGCCGGGTTGTCCGGTACGCAAGATAATACGTGTGAAATGATTGTCTAATTCGTTACGAACATACTCGGCCACTTTAAGACCGGCGTCGTCAGTCTCCATAACAACATCAAGTAACACAACGGCGATATCATCATGGGTTTTGAAAATGGCCTTCGCTTCCTCTCCGCTATAGGCACTAACAAACTCAAGGGTTTTGCCATTTAAGCTAAAGTCATTTAGCGCCAGCTTAGTAACGGCGTGTACTTCGGGTTCATCGTCAACAATGAGTACTTTCCAGCTACCCAGATCATCTACTTCACTTTCATCGTCATCTTCTGCGAAAAGAAAGTCATCATTCATCTGGTACATCCTGTAGTATAAGAGATTGTTTAACTTAGTGCTTTTTGAGGTCTTATAACCGCTTAATAGATACTAATGTAAAACAAAATATAAGCAAGTTTGCAATTAAATTTTGATAACTACAGGAAAGATAATTTCTTTGAAGATTGAAACCTATTTCCACTGTCCCAGCGTTACACGCTCATTGTCGCCGTAGTCTTTAACGGTTTTGACGTTCACAAATCCCGCATCTGCGAGCAAAGCGTTAACCGCTACCCCTTGGTCAAAGCCGTGTTCGAATGCAAGTAAGGCACCTTTATTGAGATATTGAGGCGCACTATTAATGATGTGTTTGATGTCGTCTAGGCCGTCACTGCCCGAGGTTAATGCTGTTTTAGGTTCAAAACGCACATCGCCCTCATTAAGGTATGGACTGGATTCTTCTATATAAGGTGGGTTTGAAACAATAATGTCGAAGGTTTGACCTGCTAGCGCACTAAACCAGTCACTTTGCACAAAATGCGCATTGGCTATGCTATTAGCTTGAGCATTGCGGGTAGCAAGCTTCACCGCCCCCGCTTGGTAGTCTACGCCAGTAACGGATGCTTCTGGTAGTTCGCTCGCTAATGCCAGCGCAATAGCGCCAGTGCCTGTTCCCAAATCACAGATTGATAAAGATGCAGAAGAGTGTTGATTTACCCAATTAAGCACTTGCTCAACCAATACCTCAGTATCCGGTCGTGGAATTAATGTATCTGGCGAGGTAAACAGTGACAGGGTCCAGAAATCACGCTTGCCGATAATATACGCCACGGGCTCACCCTGTTTACGCTTGGCCACATCCGCTTCAAATTGCGCTCTCTGGGCGGCGTCCAAGATTTTATCAGGCCATGTGAATAGATAAGTTTGTGACTTACCTAGAATGTTCGCCAACATGACTTTTGCATCAACAGAGGGTGACTCCCCACCCTCTAGTTGTTCAGCAGCCCATGCTAGGGCGTCGTCTATGCGCATTGTTTTTCTATAAACAGTTTATATAACAAGACAGCGTTATTCGTCCGAAAGAGAGGCCAACAGATCGGCCTGATGCTCTTGCAAAATTGGGTCGATAAGCTGCTTAAGGTCACCTTCCACCACTTCGTCTAAACGATAAATAGTTAGGTTGATACGGTGGTCGGTTACACGTCCCTGCGGGAAGTTATAAGTACGAATTCGCTCAGAGCGGTCACCGCTACCGACTAGGCTCTTACGAGTAGAAGCCTCTTCTGCTGCTCGCTTCTCTTCTTCAATCTGATTTAAGCGCGCTTGAAGTACCGACATCGCTTTCGCACGGTTTTTGTGCTGTGAACGCTCGTCCTGACATTCCACTACCAAGCCTGTTGGCAAGTGAGTAATACGAATAGCCGAGTCGGTTTTGTTAACGTGCTGACCACCCGCACCTGATGCACGGAAGGTATCGATGCGAAGCTCTGCAGGATTAATTTCAATTGCCTGCGACTCTGGAATTTCTGGTAATACCGCCACAGTACATGCCGAAGTATGGATACGGCCTTGCGATTCGGTTTCTGGTACACGCTGTACGCGGTGACCGCCCGACTCGAATTTCAACACGCCGTACACGCCATCGCCGCTAACATTCGCAATGACTTCTTTATAACCGCCGTGCTCACCTTCATTGGCGTTAACCAACTCTACACGCCAGCCACGACTTTCGGCATAACGGCTGTACATGCGGAACAAGTCACCTGCGAATATTGCCGCTTCGTCACCACCCGCACCTGCGCGAATTTCCAAGAAACAGTTGTTATCATCGTTAGGATCTTTAGGCAGAAGTAGCACCTGAAGTTCAGTTTCAAGGCGTTCAATTTCCGCCTTGGCTTCTTTCATCTCTTCCTGTGCCATCTCGCGCATTTCAGCGTCATCTTCGTTCAACATTTCCTGCGCTGAAGCCAAGTTTTCTTGTGCTTGCTGATAAGCATTAAAGCCTGCCACTACATCTTCTAGCTGACTAAACTCTTTTGACAAGTTGCGAAACTTATCCTGATCGCCGATAACTCCAGGGTCGCCTAACAACGCCTGAACTTCTTCGAAACGCTCGACTAAGTGTTCGAGTTTCCTAACTACCGACTCTTTCATATGCTTTTTATTACCTTATTTATTATCGTCTGACGAAAAGTCAGATAAATCTAATGCCTGTCCCATCCATCGGCTTAACGCCGGGTCATCGTGCATGGCAGCCTCGCGTAACGCTAAGGTAGTTGGGTGCAATAGCGTATTGGTTAATTTATACGCCATTTCTTCTAATACCGTTTCGGCATTTTTACCTTCTGCTAATTGCGCTTTGGCTTTTTCCACAATATCGTCACGCTGTGCCATGCCTTTTTGGCGATACTGTCTTACTAAATCTATCGATTGCTGTGACTGCTTCCACGTCATGTAGTCGCCAGCTTGCTTGTCGATGAGTTTCTCTGCTTCTTTTGCTGCTTGCTCGCGGTTTTCTAAATTCTTCTGAACAATATGCTGCAGATCATCAACAGTATAAAGGTAGGCATCGCCTAACTCGTTAACCTCTGACTCAATATCTCGCGGTACCGCAAGGTCCACCAAAAACATCGGCATGTTTTTGCGCTGTTTAAGAGCTTTCTCCACCATGCCTTTACCAATCAAAGGCAGTTGGCTAGCAGTAGAGCTTATCACGATATCAAAGTCTTTTAAGTGTTCTGGCACCTGCGATAAGGTAAACACACTGGCATCTAGTGTTTCGGCTAAGGCTTCTGCTCGCGCTACGGTTCTATTCGCCACCGCCAAACAGCTCACGCCCTGCTCTTTCAAATGCTGAGCCACCAGTTCAATGGTTTCGCCAGCTCCCACTAATAGCACTGAACGTTTTGGTAGTTCAGCGAAAATATGTTTTGCCAGCTGCACGGCTGCATAAGCCACGCTTACCGCGTTTGCACCTATATCTGTTTCACTGCGAACTCGCTTCGCCACTGAAAACGTATGTTGAAACAGCTTATCAAATTCGCTGCTCACCATACCTGAGTGTTTTGCATCGCCAAACGCCTGCTTCACCTGACCTAATATTTGAGGTTCACCTAATATTAGTGAATCAAGCCCGCTGGCTACGCGCATAATGTGCTTTACCGCTTCATCCTGGGCGAGCACATAGCTGTTGTTGGCAATCTCTTCTACGTCTAGATGATGAAAGTCACTTAACCATTGTAAAAGCTTTTGACCTGTATCGTCTTGAGTATTTACGTAAAGCTCTGTGCGGTTACAGGTCGACACAATGACAGACTCATCTACGCCTTCCAGCTTTTTTAAACTCGCAAGCGCTTCCACCAGAGAATCTGGTGTAAAGGCCACTTTTTCGCGAAGTGCTACTGGTGCTGTTTTGTGGTTAATACCGAGGGCGAGTAAAGTCATTAAAATCTGTGCTGGCAACGTCGGAGCGGCATTGTACGAAAAACCCAAAATGATTGAAAGTGTTGGTGAAACTGTGTTCCCATAATGTCATAGCTAAATATGTTTTATTTTTATACAGGTAACACGCCTTAATGATTCGCTTAACTACCCTACTGTTGACCTTTTGCTTTATATTAAGTGCATGTACAACCGCTCCCAAAGGCCCAGAAAACGCGGTAAACCTTACGGCTCAACTTGAAAAGGTTGCTGAAGTTCACCAGTGGCAAATGCGCGGAAAAATTGCATTTCGCCAAGGTAAGGAAGCGGCCAGCCTTAATTTAGTCTGGAAAAACGATTCCGGTGATTTTGATTTTCGATTAACCAATTTTTTAGGGGTAAGTCTGGTTAACCTTAATGTTACCCAGCAACAGTCAGTATTAGAAGCGGATGGCGAAACGTACGTTGATGCCCTACCGGAACCACTTATTTACCAGATCACGGGAATGGTAATTCCGGTGAAATCACTGTTGTCTTGGGTAAAAGGACTACCGCTGGACGGTGATAAATTCACCCTAACTGAAAAAGGGTTGGTTGATACCCTTGAAAGCTATTGCCAAGGATGTCGAAATTGGCAAGTTGCTTACGGTAACTACGGAAGTGTTGAGCTAGATGATGGCACATCTGTATGGTTGCCTCACAGCATAACGCTTACTCAAAACGAAACCCCGGATATGCCTCAAACTCAGCTTAAAATTAAAATTTATCAGTGGACTCTGTAGTGAACTCATCTGTTTCTAAACAAAAAGATTGGTGGCCTTCCCCCGCTAAACTGAATCTTTTCTTACATATTCTTGGCCGCTACGACAACGGCTATCACCAGCTCCAAAGCCTATTTCAAATGCTGGATTACGGCGATGCACTCGCCTTTGACATAAGCACAGACGACACAACCATACGCATGGAAACCCCACTGGATGGTGTGCCAGACGATGACAATTTAATTGTAAAAGCAGCGCGACTGCTGGCAACAAAAACAAAATGTAATAAAGGTGCCGTTATTTCGTTAGACAAACGCCTTCCTATGGGGGGCGGTATTGGCGGGGGTTCATCGAATGCCGCAACCACGTTAGTGGCGCTTAATCACCTTTGGAATACAGGGCTAAGTGAAGATGAACTGGCTGAGCTTGGGTTAGCTTTAGGCGCTGATGTACCTATCTTTGTGCGAGGTCTAACGGCATTTGCAGGAGGCGTTGGAGAAGAGATAACGCCAGCTCCGCAACAAGAAAAGTATTTTTTAGTGGCTAATCCTAACGTGCATGTCAGCACAGCCGAAGTTTTTACCTCGCCGGATTTGCCCAGAAATACACCAGCGATGCGTTGGGAAGACTATAAATTTGAAAAAACTTGGAATGATTGTCAGCAATTAGTCGCGAATCGCTATCCTGAAGTTGCAAAATTATTACAGTGGTTGGTACACTACGCACCGTCGCGAATGACGGGCACAGGTGCATGCGTGTTTGCCACTTTTTCTGACTACACTTTAGCCGAACAAGTTAGGGCTCAAATGCCTGAAGCTTGGCAGAGTTTTGTCGCAAAAGGTGTGAATCGCTCACCACTATTAGACAAATTAGAACAACAAAAATAGTGTGTACGCCACATCGGACAAGAACTTAAAAATTGGGGTATAGCCAAGTTGGTAAGGCAGCGGGTTTTGATCCCGCCATTCGTAGGTTCGAGTCCTGCTACCCCAGCCAAACCTCTTTTATCAACGCACTGAGGAACCACTTGTGCCAGATATGAAGCTCTTTGCAGGTAATGCCGTACCAGAACTTGCCCAGAAAGTTGCCGATCGCCTCTACACCAAACTTGGAAATGCCAAAGTTGGCCGTTTCAGTGACGGTGAAATCAGCGTAGAAATTCATGAAAACGTCCGTGGCTCGGACGTTTTTATTATCCAGTCTACGTGTGCGCCTACTAACGATAACCTTATGGAACTTATTGTGATGATCGACGCATTACGTCGCGCATCAGCTGGTCGTATTACAGCAGTAATTCCGTATTTTGGTTATGCACGCCAAGACCGTCGTGTTCGTTCAGCTAGGGTGCCAATTACTGCGAAAGTAGTGGCTGACTTCCTGTCTAACGTTGGTGTCGACCGCGTACTTACTATCGACCTACACGCCGAACAGATCCAAGGTTTCTTTGATGTTCCGGTAGATAACGCATTCGGTACTCCTATCCTTCTTGCCGACATGGTAAGACGTGACTTTGCCGACCCAGTAGTCGTTTCTCCTGATATTGGCGGTGTTGTACGTGCACGTGCTACTGCGAAACTACTTAATGACACCGACCTTGCCATTATCGATAAGCGTCGCCCTAAAGCGAACGTGGCTCAGGTAATGAACATCATTGGTGACGTGAAAGACAGAGACTGCATCATTGTCGATGACATGATTGACACAGGCGGTACACTTGCAAAAGCAGCAGAAGCGCTAAAAGCGCATGGCGCGCGCCGTGTTTATGCTTACGCGACTCACGCCATCTTTTCAGGTAACGCTGCAAACAATCTTAAAGAGTCTGTTATTGACGAAATTATCGTTACCGACTCTATCCCATTAAGTGCAGAGATGAAGCAAATTGGAAAAGTAAAACAGCTTACTTTATCTGAGATGCTTGCTGAAACTATTCGTCGCATCAGCAACGAAGAGTCTATTTCAGCAATGTTTGAGTACTAACTCGCACTAAAAAGCGAGTGAGACAACGTCTTTCAATGGCATTGTTTCACCCGCTTCTTTTATACGAAGTATTGATTAATTATCAATTTCGTCTTCTTCATCGTCTTCGGGCATGTCCACGTCTACAACAGGCACTTCAACTTCTTTAGTCTCTGTTCTTACATCAACATCTACCGTATCCACGTCATACTCAGGCAACTCACCGCCCTCAACGTCAATATCTGGCATTTTGCCGTCATCGGTTTTCTTTACTTCATATTCAGGTAATTCGCCAGACTCCACGTCGACATCAGGCATTTCACCATCATCGGTCTTATTAACGTCACATGCACTTGCCGCTAATGCTAGGCTCGATACTGCAAGAATTTTAGTTAAATGCTTCATTTTCTCTCCTTAAAAACGCTGCTATGGATAACCCTAGTTAAAGGTATGTTTGATATG
Source organism: Alteromonas sp. 5NW40-0090 (assembly GCF_057552975.1). NCBI lineage: Bacteria > Pseudomonadati > Pseudomonadota > Gammaproteobacteria > Alteromonadales > Alteromonadaceae > Alteromonas > Alteromonas sp. 5NW40-0090. The sequence goes on along the minus strand of NZ_BAAJLT010000003.1, from coordinate 14,114 downwards.
TAATACATCAACGTTGGATTAATCGTAGGTAACCCTATCGGAGTCATTACATAAACCATTGTGAATATTGCAGAGTCTGTGCCAACCCCCTTCCAAAACTCAACTTCCGCAAAATAGAAAAAATGCTGTACTGTCTGACTCAACGTAATTAATTGAGAAAATGTGGAAAACAATGCCGCTAACAACAAGGTGAAATATCACTTTAATTACAATCACTTACTGGGTAATTAGTTAAATTTATTTTTAACATCAATTAGTAGAGCGCCTTTTTATAGCGATAAATACATGCGGTTTTCTTCTAGCGTATCCTTGCCTCATTAAGAAAATTCACAAACTTTACTTCTATCTAAAATAAGCGCAATTTTCAGTTGTAGTGTAAAAAAAATGTATACGATCCTGTGTTTTTTGTAGAAATTACTTAAACGGCGTGGAAGACTGTTTTTGGGAAAAGAGTTAATGGGCAGTAACACTGTTTAAATTGTGATTTACTGTTTTTTCAGCGCTAATGTTATGACCCTATACTCATTTGATAGAGGAATAAAAGAATGAAAAACAATCGATTAAAACTAGCACTTATATTCACTTCTGCTCTTACACTTATCGCGTGCTCTTCAGAAGAAGAGAATAAGGACGTCACAATGGTAGATAAAGAAAAGCAAATACATTCTGAGACAGAGTCTATGGCAAAAGAGCTTGTCGCCGAGCCTGTAACTCAAGCCGAAGCAGTAGAAGATAATGTTAAAAGCGAAGTGACCATGAAGGGCAGTATTATTTATAAAGATCTCGAAGGCGGTTTTTACGCTTTTATTGCTGAAAACGGCGACCGTTATACGCTGCATGGCCTAGACGAGACCTATCAAAAGAACGGCCTTATTGTGGAAGTTAAAGGTACGCCTAAACCTGACATGATGACCTTTACGCAATTTGGTACGGTGCTTCAAGTATCCAGCGTAAAAGTACTCGATACCAGTAAAGTCATTGATAATTTACAAACACAATGATCGTGAATGTAGCATGATCTTGAATATAGTTATGTGTGTAGCAAATTACTTGTTCAGGTAGTTAACCAAGCGATTTCGCAATTATAGAATTATTGCTTTCGCGTAAATACTGCGTAGCAGCACTTAAAAGGACGGTTATTGATGATAAATGCATATGCCGCTAAAGAAGCGGGTGGAAAACTGGAAAAGTTTCAATACGACCCTGGTAAGCTCGGTTCACATGATGTTGAAATAGACGTTGAAAGCTGTGGTATCTGCCACAGCGACCTAAGCATGCTCGATAATGAGTGGGGCATGACAGAATATCCCTTTGTACCTGGCCACGAAGTTGTCGGCACAATTAGCCAAATAGGCGAACATGTAACGTCACTTAAGGTGGGACAGCGTGTCGGTTTAGGCTGGCATTCAGGCTACTGCAATAGTTGTAGAACCTGCGAAAAAGGCGATCATAACCTGTGTGCCGATGCGACTATGACCATTGGTGGTCGTCACGGTGGGTTTGCAGATAAAGTGCGCGCCCAAGCACGTGCCGTTATTCCCCTTCCCGATACAATCGACAGCACAAAAGCCGGGCCTCTGTTTTGCGGCGGTATTACCGTCTTCAACCCGCTTGTCCAATTTGGTATTAGTCCTACCAGTGAAGTGGGTGTGGTCGGCATTGGCGGCCTAGGACATCTCGCTCTACAGTTTTTAAATGCATGGGGATGTAAAGTGGTCGCTTTCACTTCAAGCGACTCCAAAAAGAAGGAAGCGCTTGAGCTAGGTGCATCGGATACGATTAATAGCCGGGATGAAGATGAAATTAAAAAAGCGCGCGGTCGGTTTGACTTAATTATTTCAACCGTAAATGTAAAGCTAGACTGGAATTTATACCTATCTACATTGGCACCGAAAGGCCGACTACACTTTGTAGGCGCCACGCTTGAACCTCTGGATATTGGTGCATTTAACTTAATTGGTGGTCAGAAAAGTGTGTCGGGTTCGCCAGTAGGAAGCCCCGCAACCATCAAGACCATGCTAGATTTCGCAGCACATCATAATATTGAACCTGTGACCGAAACGTTCAAGTTTGATGACGTAAATGACGCAATTGCGCGATTAAGAGAAGGTAAAGTCCATTACAGAGTGGTGCTTACGAAGTAAACGGCTGTAAAAAATGGTGCTATGCTCCAAGAGCCGTTTGATCTTATTGAGCCGTGGAAAGATGACAATTAGCGGTTCAGTTAGTCTTCACAACAGGCACCTTAATATAAACACAATATAAGCGCTAAGGTCCGCTTATATTGTGCGTTTTTATTGTGAACAACGCGAATGCTTACATTTGCTTAGCTAGATATTTTATCTGCCTTTATAATTGTATGTTTTGGTAGGTGGTGTTAGAATTCGCCGCCCTTGAATTTTGGGCTGGTGTTTTATTGCGCATAGAAAATTATTTTTAAACGTAGTTTACACCATTTTACCGTGGGTTTTGGTCGCAAAAATCCACATCATTAGACTTATATTTTTGGAGACAGACAATGTCTGAAGCAAATTTCAAACTAGACGCTTCTGTTCGTACAGACCTAGGGAAAGGTGCGAGCCGCCGCCTACGTCGCGAAGATAAGCTACCTGGTATCATCTACGGTGGTGAAGAAGCGCCAGTTTCTATCACACTAGATCATAACAAAGTAAACAACTCAGCTGACTTTGAAGCGTTTTATTCTCACGTTCTTGAGATTAACCTTGACGGTAAAGTTGTTGAAGTTCTAGTTAAAGATATGCAACGTCACCCGTTCAAGCCAAAGATCACACACATTGACTTCCAACGTGTAATCGCTGGTCAAGACGTTCACACTAACGTACCACTTCACTTCGTAAATGAAGAAGCTTCTGCTGCTGTTAAAGCTGGCGGTATTGCTGAGCACCACGTAACTGAAATCGAAGTTACTTGTCTACCTAAGAACCTTCCTGAGTTCATCGAAGTAGACATGGCTGGTGTTGAAATGGGTCAAACGCTACACCTTTCTGACCTAACTCTTCCAGCTGGCGTTTCTTCAGTAGAACTTGCGAAGAACGACGAAGCTCACGACCTAGCGGTTGTAACTGTTAAGCCTGCTCCTAAAGCGGCTGACGCAGAAGAAGACGGCGAAGAAGCAGCTTCTGAGGAATAATCCTCTTGGCTGATATCCGCCTTATCGTGGGTCTGGGTAATCCAGGCCCCGAATATGAAAATACCCGACACAATGCCGGTGAATGGTTTCTAAACCAACTTGCCGACACCTACAACGCCCCGCTAAAACCAGAAACTAAATTCTTCGGTAAAACTGCTCGCATTACCATTGCAGGCAAAGATATCCGTTTGCTCTACCCCACTACCTTTATGAATAAGAGTGGACAAGCCGTAGCAGCACTGGCTAATTTTTATCGCATAGAACCAGAACAAATATTAGTAGCGTTTGACGAATTAGATTTACCCCCAGGTGTTGCAAAATACAAAGTGGGCGGAAGCTCTAGTCAAAATGGCGTACGTGACATTGTGGCTAAAATGGGTAACAACAAGAATTTTTTGCGTTTGCGCATAGGTATTGGTCATCCAGGTCATAAAAGCCGCGTTACCGGTCATGTTCTTGGAAAACCACCAGCAGAAGAAAAAGCAGCCATTGAAAGTGCCATCGATGAAGCGGTACGCTGTACAGAGATTTTGCTGAAAGAAGACCTTAAGCAGGCGCAAAACAGGTTACACTCGCACAAAGGGTAAACCTAGCCAGTTATCACTTTTCCAAACTAAGGATCCATACCATGGGTTTTAAATGCGGTATAGTTGGCCTACCAAATGTAGGTAAATCAACACTTTTCAATGCATTAACTAAAGCAGGTATTGAAGCGGCAAACTTCCCGTTTTGTACTATCGAGCCAAACACAGGTGTTGTTCCTGTGCCAGATCTTCGTTTGGACAAGTTGGCTGAAATCGTAAAACCTCAGCGCGTCATTCCTACTACCATGGAGTTCGTAGATATTGCTGGCTTGGTTGAAGGTGCCTCTAAAGGTGAAGGTTTAGGAAACAAATTCCTTGCTAACATCCGTGAGACTGACGCTATTGGTCACGTAGTACGCTGTTTTGATGATGAGAACATTGTTCACGTCGCAGGTCGCGTTAGCCCTAAAGACGATATCGATGTTATCAACACCGAGCTTGCACTTGCTGACTTAGAAACAACAGAAAAAGCTCTTCATCGTGTTGCTAAGCGCGCAAAAGGTGGCGATGCTGAAGCCAAGTACGAAATGAAAGTGCTTGAGAAGATTAAGCCGCACCTAGACGAAGGCCTGTTACTACGTTCACTTGAGCTGACTAAAGAAGAGCTTGCGGCAATCAGCTACATGAACATGCTTACCCTTAAGCCAACTATGTACATTGCAAACGTGAACGAAGACGGTTTTGAAAACAACCCGTACCTTGATCAGGTTAAAGAAATTGCAGCAGGCGAAAATGCCACTGTAGTTGCAGTGTGCGCGGCAATCGAGTCTGATATTGCAGAGCTTGAAGACGACGAACGCGAAGAGTTTATGCAAGACATGGGACTAGAAGAGCCAGGTCTTAACCGCGTAATTCGTGCGGGTTACAGCCTTCTTACGCTACAAACCTATTTTACTGCAGGCGTAAAAGAAGTACGTGCGTGGACCTTCCCTGAAGGGTCAACTGCACCACAAGCGGCAGGTAAAATTCATACCGACTTCGAAAAAGGCTTTATTCGCGCTGAAATCGTAGGCTACGAGCACTTCGTTGAGTTCAATGGCGAGCAAGGTGCGAAAGACGCAGGCAAATGGCGTTTAGAAGGTAAAGACTATATTGTTAAAGACGGTGACGTTATTCACTTCCGCTTTAACGTGTAATTTCTATTGTAGAAATTAGCACTGTTTATTAAAGCCACCGCAAGGTGGCTTTTTTGTTTATTGCGAATAATTGTGAAGCGCACATAGGCCTGATATAACTAGTAAAAAAACTAACGGCCTTTGCAATGACTTTTAATCATTTTACATCATCGCACTCTTCTACTTTGAATTGCGGCAAATCACAGCATGCCAAACGATTTTCAGTGATAAAAACCTCAATTAAAGCGTTGTGCTTGTTAAGCCTGGCTAATTTTTCTTTTGCCAGTGAACCTCAAGCTACCCCAGTGAATTCACAAATCAATAGCGACGCTGTTGAAAAGACACCAGCAATAGCGAGTAACACAGCCAGTTGGTATCAAGTTCCTCAGGGTAATATAGTGACGTTTAAAACTGCATATGGCGATGTAGTTATTGCGCTTCACCCTACCCTTGCACCAAAACATGTGGCCAGGTTTAAAAGTTTAATAGACGCAGGCTTTTATAACGAACAAGCATTTTATCGTGTAGTAGACGGGTTTGTGGCACAGGCAGGCAGTAACGATACTCACGATGCCTCAAAGTTTCCGCCGACACTGCTTAAACCTATTAACGCTGAATTTACCCAACCGCTCAATAGCAATGTAAACGTGGTTGAGAGCAAAGATATGTTTGCGCCAAACACCGGCTTTTTAGATGGCTTTCCAGTGGGCATTGATAAAAGCCGCAAAGAAATGTGGGGGCTTCACTGCCCAGGTGTTGTGGCGTTTGCTCGCAATAGCGAGAAAGATACGGCCAGTACGGAGTTTTATATTGTGATTGGGCAAGCACCACGACACTTAGACAGAAATATGTCGGTCGTGGGTCGCGTATTGCAAGGTATGGATGTGCTTCAAAAGTTGCCGCGAGGAAATATGGACAGAGGTGGCGCTCTGGATGATATAACGCAAGAAAGCAAAATTAAGCAGGCTTTTGTGCATGCAAACAACGCGGCACCTTATTTCTTACAAACGCCGCATCATGAAGAATATAAAAAACGAACGAATACAGGAAAAAACTTAGATAACCCGTTTTTTCATGACAATACGTATGGCCCGCGCCCAATTGACGTGTGTTATTACCAAACAAAAACCAGTGACAAAGCGTGGTAAATTGCTAACTTATTTCGTGCAAGTTGTTCAATTTCACGGCTTTTTGTGCGTATTTCGGCCTAATGCGCACACTTAATGAGCATTTAAAAAAAGTTAGTAAAAAAGGGGTTGACGGTTGCCAGTCATATACGCATAATACGCGCCACTTCCTGAGAGGGAAGAGAATAGCAAGGCTACGTAGCTCAGTTGGTTAGAGCACATCACTCATAATGATGGGGTCGCAAGTTCGAATCTCGCCGTAGCCACCAATTCTCGCTTATCTCTTTTAGGAAAGTCTAGCTGCGCGGAAGTGGTGGAATTGGTAGACACGCTGGATTTAGGTTCCAGTGCTTCACGGCGTGAGAGTTCAAGTCTCTCCTTCCGCACCACGACTGGGGTATAGCCAAGTTGGTAAGGCAGCGGGTTTTGATCCCGCCATTCATAGGTTCGAGTCCTGTTACCCCAGCCATTCTTTTCGAATGACTATTATAGCTAGCGTCTACGCGGAAGTGGTGGAATTGGTAGACACGCTGGATTTAGGTTCCAGTGCTTCACGGCGTGAGAGTTCAAGTCTCTCCTTCCGCACCATTTGGGGTATAGCCAAGTTGGTAAGGCAGCGGGTTTTGATCCCGCCATTCATAGGTTCGAGTCCTGTTACCCCAGCCAAATTCTTGAGAAGCCGCTCATCGAGCGGCTTTTTATTGAAGATAAAAGTTTAGGCTACGTAGCTCAGTTGGTTAGAGCACATCACTCATAATGATGGGGTCGCAAGTTCGAATCTCGCCGTAGCCACCAACTTTTATTTATTCCTTAATTGGAAGTCTACATTGCGGAAGTGGTGGAATTGGTAGACACGCTGGATTTAGGTTCCAGTGCTTCACGGCGTGAGAGTTCAAGTCTCTCCTTCCGCACCAATATTGGGGTATAGCCAAGTTGGTAAGGCAGCGGGTTTTGATCCCGCCATTCATAGGTTCGAGTCCTGTTACCCCAGCCATATTCTTGAAAAAGCCGCTCTTTTGAGCGGTTTTTTTGTTTGTGATCCCCTTTTTAAAAAGTGCCGATAGATTTTGGATTTAAATCCCCACGCCCTTTCCTCCATGAATGAATAAATTTGCTATATGCGAGCATAAAACGTCATAGTTTCAGTACGTTTTCATTGTCCAATCATTTAATTGTCGTGCTACTATTGGTGCTTTATCAATATAGCTCGGCTTATTTTAAGGTTTAGCAAATATGCGTTTGCTTATGCCGAAGCGTTTGTTCTGACAACGCACCTGTCATGTTCAGTTCATCTTTACACGCCGAGCAATAATTAAAACAATAACGAAGGAAAGTGCGTGATAAACGAATTCGTTTCATTAGTTAACAATATTCTTTGGGGAGACGGTCAGGTACTTATCATTATGCTGCTTGCATGTGGTATCTGGTTTACCGTTAAACTTGGCGGTGTGCAGCTTAGGCACTTCGGTCATATGTTCAGCCTACTAAAGGGCAGTAATACTTCTAGTAAAGACGGCATAAGTTCATTCCAAGCTTTGTGTACCAGTTTATCGGCTCGCGTGGGTACCGGTAACTTAGCTGGCGTCGCGGTTGCTATATCTCTAGGCGGTGCGGGCGCTATTTTTTGGATGTGGATGATTGCCCTTTTAGGTATGGCCACAGGTTTTGCTGAAAGTGTGTTAGGCCAGCTATACAAAGTACGTGACGAAAACGGCGAGTTCCGTGGCGGTCCCGCGTACTATATCAAGCAGGGTTTGAACAAAACCTGGCTTGCAGTCGCATTTTCTCTATGTTTGTTCTTTGGCTACGGCTTTGTCTTTAGCGCCGTTCAAGCCAATACTATTACCGATGCATTAAACAATGCGTACTCTTTCCCCACAGAATATGTGGGCCTGGCCATTATTGCTCTGGCAGCCTTAATTGTAGTAGGAGGCCTTAAAAGCATTGCCCGTTTTGCCGAGTTTGTGGTGCCATTTATGGGAATAGGCTATGTGCTTGTAGCGCTTGCTATTACCTTTATTAATATTTCCGAACTGCCAGCCATGCTACTTGATATAGTGAAGTCTGCGTTTGGTTTGCAGGAAGCAGGCGCTGGCGCACTCGGTGCCGCTATTAAAAATGGTATTCAGCGTGGCCTTTACTCAAACGAAGCGGGTAGCGGCTCTGTACCGCATGCAGCGGCTAGTGCCGTGCCAAACCCTAATCACCCGGTATCTCAAGGCTACATTCAGATGCTAGGCGTTTTCTTAGATACACTGGTGCTGTGTACGTCTACAGCCTTTATCATTTTACTTGCTGGCGGTTCAAGCTCTGACCAAATGGAAGGCATACGCCTAACCCAAGACGCCATGAGCAGTCATCTAGGCGAAGGCGGCACTGACTTTGTTGCAGCTGCCATCAGCTTATTTGCATTCACATCTGTAGTAGCAAACTACGCTTATGGCGAAAGTAACCTGCACATGTTCAAGTTGGATAACAAAATAGGCCGTGCAGTTTACACTATTGGTTATTTAGGCATGATTTATTGGGGCGCACAGGCAGCACTACCTCAGGTATGGGCCATGGCCGACATGGCGTTGGGCCTAATGACGGTGATTAACATCATCGCTATTGTGTGGATGACGCCAACCATTGTGTCTATCAGCAAAGACTACTTTAAGAAAAAGGACAGTGGCGCCAACATGGAATACAAAGCGGGTGACTGTGAAATACAGGGTAAGTCAGAAGATGGTATTTGGGATTAAGTCCGGCTTTTACTAGGTTAGTGTTTTAAAGTTAGATGTTACCAAGCTAACTTTGGCCTAGTGAGATTAAACAGAAGAAAGGCTAACCTCGAGTTAGCCTTTTTCGTTTGTAGCAATTTACCGCAAGTAAAACAATGATTTAGATTAACCTGCAACAAATGTAATGGCGGCCTACAACGCCACTGGCAAATGCCCAGTCTTCACCCAAATTACCGTTTCCTCATCAACGTAGGGATGATGCTGACTCATGTGTGGGCTTCTTATCCATGTACCTTTAGGGTATTCGCCGTGTTCGTCTTTGAACGTACCCGACAGTACGAAAATTTCTTCACCACCAAAGTGCTTATGAGGCTTAAATACCTCGCCAACAGGCCACTTAACCAGCGCCACGTGTTCATGCTCAAAATTATGGAGCGGCATCACTTGTAAACCGCCCTGCCCTTGTAGCCACTCTGCCGTATTAGTGTTCACTCTAACCTCAGCCAGATCCCGTTTATCAAACTGATTCAGTTTCACTAAAATCACGCAGCCTTCGTTGCTAAACGGGCTATGTTTGCTTCCAGGCGGGTTACGCAGATATGTGCCAGCGGGGTAATCTCCATGTTCATCGGAAAATACACCCTCAAGCACCAATATTTCTTCACCATACGGATGACTGTGCTGCTTAAAACTAGCGCCGGGTTCATATTTCACCACGCTGGTTGTATGACCCGACTCTTTTGCTTCACGCTCTAAAGGTTTACGCCATACCGTGGACGACGGTGACGCTTGCCATTCTTTCATCTGCGTATTAATCGCTAGGCGTTCATCAAAGTTCATATTTAACATATATATCACCGATCGATATTGAAGGGATGTCGAGGTTTTTAAACGACCATTACTCAGGCCTTAGCAATTCGAAAAAGTTGTCTTCAGATAGCGTGTAATAGTCGCCTCGTCCGCCGCCACGACTCACTGGCGCGCTTTTAAGCGTGCTGTAAACACCGTTTTCTATAAGCGACCTATCAATGTGTACGCCCACCACTTCGCCCATGATAAACCAGCTATTCACCGCATCACCTGAAGCCGACTTAAGCTGCACCACATCAGTAAGCTTACATTCCATGCTCACCTTACTCGCTTTTACGCGGGGAACGTTTACAATTTCACTGTCTACAGTTTGAAGTCCAGCGTGGTCGAACTCGCTTTCTTCTGGTGCTAAAGGTTTGCTTGTTGTGTTCATCGCATCAACCAAATCTTCCGATACCAGGTTCCAACAAAACTCACCGGTTTCTTGCACGTTTACCAGTGAATCTTTCCTACTGCCGACCACAGAGAAGCCAATGATAGGTGGCGTGTAGTTTAAGGCATTGAAAAAGCTATACGGGGCAAGGTTTAACACTCCCGCTTTAGACCTTGTAGAAATCCATCCGATAGGACGTGGCGCGATAATCGCATTAAATGGGTCGTGAGCAAGGCCATGACCTTCTTTTGGCTGGTAAAAATGCGTTTGTGACAAAGCCATTCCTTAAAAGTGTGTTAATGTAAAATCTAGCGTTGATATAGCTACGCTACCTACCGTTTTCAAGACTAATAAAAATAAGGGTGTTTATGACTGCACGTAGCGTTGCTTTTTCACGAACAAGACTCACTGAATTAATGGTGCCATCTTTTGCTAATTTTGGCGGAAAAGTACATGGAGGCGTAATCTTATCGTTAATGGATAAGGTTGCCTATGCCTGCGCAAGCAAACACGCTGGGGCTTATTGTGTAACCGTTACCGTTGATGGCGTTGAATTTTTACAGCCTGTTGAAGTCGGTGATTTGCTTCACCTTGATGCTACCGTCCATTATGTGGGAAACACGTCCTTAGTTGTGGGAATAAAAGTCACCACCGAAAACATTAAAACGAACGAAGTTAAGCATACTAACAACAGCTTTTTCACCATGGTGGCAAAAGATGACAACGGTAAACCCGTGGCCGTTCCAGAGCTTGAGTTGTCTACGCATTATGAAATGCGTAATTTTGTAACGGCTATCCGCCGCAGTAAAATCCGAAAAGAAGCACAAGTTAAACTTCAACGTGACTACGACGCATTTATTCCAAAAGAAGACTTTGCCCTTCTCGATGCGCATAGGTGCACCGTTACCTTTGAACGAGATGAAGTGCCAGCTAAGCGAAATGTAGAAGATTAAAGAGAAAGCACTTAAAACGGTGTCGCCTAGAGTATTAAGCTTTGACAGCACCGTGCTTTGGGCACTATTGAGTTTTATCCAATAAACAAAAAGCCCCCAACATTTGGAATAACCAAGCGTTGGGGGCTTTTGAACCCGCTAATTACTATTACTTATGCAGTAAGCGCATAATTAGAAGCTATACGACACTTTTCCGTAAACAAAGCGGCCTGTAAAGCCATAAGGCGAGAAGCCTGAATACGGGAACAAGCGCGAGAATGTAGTTACATCATCTACCAATTCACGGGTGGTTTCTGGGTACACATCAAAGATATTGTTGGCACCAACAGAAACAGTAAGTCCCTCTGTAAGCGCAACGCGAACGTCTAAGTCTGTGATCCATTCTGATGGAATGATTTCATTGCGCGCTTCAACCGACGATGGGTCTTCCACCTCACCGTAACGAGTAGTTCGTAATGTAGTTGAATAGCGGTCGTAGTTCCACGTAACACCCAAATTCAATTTGCTGTCAGGTGAAGCCGTTTCAAAACGACGAAGCTCCACGTCATCAAACAGGTTGTCTTGGTCAAAACCTGCGTTTTGCAATACTTCCGGCGCATCGATAACACTGGTTACTTCGTTGTCATTAAAGTTAGCACCTGCGTTAAAATTAAATGCACCATAGTCGGCCGTATTTAGTGTGTACGTAGAAACTATATCTACACCCTGCGTGCGCGAATCTATCGCATTTAAGAAAAAACGAGCCTGATTAGCGCCAGTTCCCTCAAGTAGGGCTTCAATTCCTTCGCCAGATAAGTTGTTCGACAACACAATACGATCGTCAATGTCTATGCGGTAGAAGTCTACGGTTAAGTTGAAATCAGCGGTTGGCGAGTAAGTAAAGCCTGCACTGTAATTATTCGACTCTTCCGCATCAAGACCAGGGCTACCCAGCGCTTGTGCAACATCGCTCGATGGTGCAAACGTGCCTGTTTCGGTGAGCTCACCGTCAACAAATACTGTTGCAATAGACGTGAAGAACTGCTGCTGCAATGATGGTGCTCTGAAGCCTGTTGATACCGACGCACGAAGGGCAAATGCCTCGCTGAGTGTTACACGGTGCGACATCTTCCAGTTAAACGTGCTACCAAAATCAGAATAATCTTCATAGCGCCCTGCTACCGCTACGTTCCAATTTTCTACAACATCAGCTTCTACATCTACATAAAAGCTATAGTTATGACGGCTATTTTCACCGGCAGATTCTGGCGTAAAGCCAGGGAATACTTGCGAGCCTGCGGCACCAAACGGGCCTTCAACAGGATCAGTTACAACACCGCCAGGACCAAATGTGCCTTGAATATAAGACCCTTCTTCACCCGCCGTAATTTCATAGCTTTCGTGACGGTACTCTGCTCCCATCGCAAAATTCATTTCACTGAAAAATAACCCCGTATCAACCAATCGTGACGCATCTGCGTTAATAATTGTGGTGTTGTACTCAAGCGTTCCTGCGTCAAACTCAGTTGGGCTAGTTGGACCTAAAGACGTATTTAATGTGTTGATTACGCCGTACTCAAGTTCATTACCACCGTGAGTGACAGATAAGTCGTAATTCCATACATCGCCGTAGCCTTTAATACCTGCTAGTAGTGACATATCCGTAATGTCTGTCTGAATAGAAGGTAGAAAACCGTCTTCATAAATCTCGACTATATTTCGAGAATCTTGTGCACGGCGATAAAACCCACCGCCTACCGAGTCACGAGTGCTGTATCCAGCTGTGGTATAAAACTCAACGCTGTCAGTTAACGCTTTGCCCGCATTGATAAACAACGCGTAGTCTTCAACTTCACCATTTCCGTAAACATGATTGTAGCGATTAACAGTAAGTTCACGGGGATCTAAATTACCGTCAGCATCCCGTGCATAGTTTTCTCGCTGATCGTAGTCTGAGCGATTCGCTTGGCCTCGGTCGCGGTACTCACCAGACACATTAACAAAGCCATCGTCACCCCATTCGAAGCCCACATTACCTCGAAGAGTGAAGGTTTGACCGTCGGTTACTTCACGATCGCTGCCTTCTTCAAATGCTAAGTTACCGTCAGCACCAATACTTACCCCTTCAAGGTTTGGTACACCGTCCATTGTTGTTACATTAGCACCGTAAGTGGCCGATACTTCACCGCCTTCGGCCGCGTCTTTTAATACAATATTGATCACACCTGCGATAGCGTCTGAACCGTATTGTGCCGCAGCACCGTCTCGTAGCACCTCAATACGTTTAATCGCATTTGCTGGAATGGCATTTAAATCCACAGCTGAAGAACCACGTCCCACAGAGCCGTTTAGGTTTAGTAGTGCCGATGTATGACGACGCTTACCATTTACCAATACCAAGGTGTGATCTGGCGCTAAGCCTCGAAGCTGTGCTGGACGCACATGGTCCGTGCCGTCGGTAATAGAGGGTTGAGGAAAGTTAAAGCTCGGCAGTAACTGATTTAAAATCATGTTGGTTTCAGTTAGACCCGTCGCCTCAATAGAAGATGCATCAATAATATCAATAGGCACTGGAGAATCATTGACGGTGCGACCAACCCGTCGTGAACCTACAATTTGAATTTGCTCAACATCTTGTTCATCAATGGTTGCTTGGTCTTGTGCAAGAACTGACGTTGAAAAAGGCATTCCAGCTATCGCAGAAGCAATAAGGGAAAGCTTAAAAGCAGAAGCGTTAAATTTTGCCTGTTGCATTTTGTTGTTCCTGAATTCTTATAAATTTCTATTTATTGAAGTGAGACTGCTTGTACTTGAAAACATGAGTACACGTTCAAATACAAATTCTTCATTCTGTTGTGGGTTACTGCTAAACGCCAGATTGTCTGATCAGACTTATTATTATTAGAGATGAAAAGCACCGTGTGCTTTCGGGCTGAGTAAATCACAAATAGATTCGCTCGCACAATACTAAAGTTGTAATAATTCCTTAATATCGACGACGGGTAGAATTTTAAAGATGAAGTGACGGAATTATCTATTGCAGAGTTAACAGAGCTATTTGCTAGAGACTATAACTCTCAATAATGAATATAGTTGGGACAGTACACATAAAAAAAGCGCTCTATGAGCCTGTAACAGATTCTGTGTAACTGCCATTAGTTAATATGTTTTTCGAGGCGCTCCTCGAACTCGATAATAAAACGACTCATCGCCTGACGCCAGTTTTGAATCGGCATCGA